>NZ_OY763930.1:1280000-1647500 GCF_963667685.1 Maridesulfovibrio sp.
TGAAAAGATCGCCAAGTCCGCGATCAAATATCAAAACCGGATCAACCCGTGAATCCGAAGCTGTGATCACAGTGGCAAAAGGATTCTGACCCTGCAGGGCAAGCACCTTACGCTGGTGGGAGGTTTGATTCGGATAGACACTGCTGCCTTTAACAAACCGCAAGTTACCTTCCATAAGCAGCACCAGTGAATTGTCTGCTCCCTTCTCTGCCGGGTCAGGGGATGTAGAAGTGCCGTTAAAAGCGGCACATGGCAAGGCCGCCATAGTAAGCAGAAATGCGATAGAGAGGGAGATTGTCAGATTCTTCAATGGATGCTCCGCCGTTTACAAATGGTTGAACTTAATGAGCTGACCATACATAGCGCACCCATGTTTACGCAAGTGGGACGGAAAAATACTTCAACAGGACAGGTAAAGTTTTTAACCTCTGGGCCGATCAGACAGGCAAGACATCAATCGGGAGGGTGTCAGGAACAGGGCGAAAGCCACATGTTCCATAAAACCATGTCCGGCCATCATCACCACACACAACGGCCCGGCATGGTTTTTATTTTTTTGCGCGCACAATAAAAAACAAACCGCTGAAGCTGAACAAAGTGTTCCAGATTCTATACATCAGGAAGATAGAGGCCCCGGCAGAAACCGATCCGCCGGAACCAAGAAAAAGAAGGGATTCAAAAGCGGCCTCATTGACACCCAACCCGGCAGCCGGAGCTGGAATTACTCCAGCCAGAAAAGAAAGCGGTGCCGCGAAAAAGACCTCATTAAAAACGGGCTGGACCGGAAGATTCTGAATCTGGGAAAACAGGTAAATGGAGTAGATCAGAGTGAGATGCTGTAACATTGTCATCCCGACTATTTTCAACACGGCAGGAACAGAGCTGCGGTAAATCAATATGGCGGAGAGGACCTCTCCAATCTTTTCTCCAATTTTGGAACCGGCAAAAAACTTCCGATAAATAAACCCGTTCTCAAGCAGTTCAGGAGCAAGAAGTGGGGCAACAAGGGAGACAAGAGCTGCGCCTAAAAGAATAGGCCCCACCTCCCGAGCAAAAAAACCATCCCCGTAGGCACTAAAAAAAGCGGCGAGAACCGGAAAAACAAGTCCTACCGCAAATCCGGCCATACGCCCGCGCGCAAGAGCGACAAATCCAAGCAACGCACTGAGCCAGAGCAGACAAAGTATACCCAATGCCGGGACCGCAATCAATCGCAGGTCTCCTGAATGCTCCACCAACGTCCAATTAAATGCCAAGCCCAGACCGCCAAACAGAAACAGGCCCATAATACCGACAAGGCGGTCAACAATAATTGCCGCCCCGACCTTGGCGCCATGCCCGGTAACACGGGTCGTATAAAAATATCGGCCCACATCGCCACTTGCCGCTCCCAAAACACATTGGGTAAAAAAATACATGATCGCTGAAATTCTTAAACTGTCTTTCAACGAAAGATCAATTCCGGCACCTTTAAGCAGTACGACGTACCGCGGTGCGGCCAGAGCCATACCAACGGCAACCACCATGCAGGCCGCTAGAAGAACCGGAATCTTCGCAGCCGGAACAATCAGATATTCAAAACGGATTCCACCAGACTGGGCCAGCCAGAAAAGAAGTCCTCCGGCAAGGAAGACTTTCAGTACATTTGAAACAAGCGCCTGACGGCGGTCTGTCACAGGATCGGGATAATTCAATTCTACTCCGTTTTACCTTCCAGCCTGGTACAGTCCAGCCTCATTTCCACAAGATCTTCTTCGTAATTTTCGCTGATATTAAAACCGAATTTTCGGGAAAGCCCCTGCATAGCTTTATTCTCAAAAAGGGTCTGCCCGACCAGCCAATGAGTACCGCGATCTCTTGTGTATTTGATTATCTTATAAAAAAGCATGGACCCCAACCCGGTTCCTTTTAGGTCTGAACGTACCACAATGGCAAATTCGGCTTCAGAATTATCCGGTTTGGTGGAAGTGCGGACAACCCCCAGGGTTTCCGGCCGACCTTCTTCATTGGTAGCGGTGGCAATAAAGGCCATTTCCCGGTCATAGTTGATCTGGGTAAAACGGGACATGTCTTTATGGTCGAAATCCCGGCGGACCACACCGAAAAAGCGCATGCGCATATCTTCATCAGAAACACGGGATAAAAATTCATAGTGCGCCGGTTCATCTTCAGGCCTGATGGGTCGCAAGGTAACATGGCGTCCATCACGGAGAACCACGCACTCTTCCAGCTCACGGGGATAGGGCCTGATAGCAAGTTGCGGACAATCCTCACGACATTCCGCAACCATAATTTTAGCTCCGAGAGCCAGTACTCCGGTCTCATCCCCATAGAGAGGATTGATGTCCAGATGCACTAGCTGTGGAATATCAATAAAAAGCTGTGAGACCTGTATCAATGTCAAACAAAGGTCATCAATATCAGCAGGCGGTTGGGTCGGTGTACCGGAAAGCAGACGAGAAATACGGGTTCTGCTGATCAATTCGCGAGCAAGGCTCATATTTAATGGAACCATGGCTACAGCCTGATCCCGGACGACCTCACGGGTCATTCCGCCGTGCCCGAAATGGATAATAGGTCCGAAAGTTGAATCTGCTGATGCGGAGATAAAAAGTTCGTGCGCCCCCAGTCTCCGGCCCATTTTCTGTACCGTAAAGCCTTCAATGTAGGCATCCGGGCGCTGGCGGTTTACGCGTGTCAGCATGGTCACCGCTGCTTCCCAGACTTTTTCCGTGCTTTCAAGGTCGAGCACAACACCACCCACATCATACGGCTGGTTTATCTGTGGTGAGCGTATTTTAAGTGCTACCGGACAACCTATTTCATCTGCGGCAATGACCGCCTCACGGGCTGAAATGGCCACCCTGGTTTCAACAACAGGCAGACCGTAGGCTGCAAGCACCTTGCGCGCCTCCGGTTCACTCAGCTCCTGACGTCCTTCGGAAAGGGCCTTGCGCACAGTATTCCTGGCAGTTGTCGTATCAGGGAAAAAATCCGTGGGCAGAGAATCCGGAGTTTCAGTAAGCAACTCCTGGTTGCGCTGATATTCGGCCATGTACATAAAAGCCCGTACCGCCTGATCCGTACTTTCATAAGTCGGAATACCATGAATGGAAAAAATCTTGCGTGACTTGCGGGACATGCCGGAGCCAAGCCAGGCGGTAAGCACCATGCGCCGTACCCTTTTAAGGCCTTTAGCTATAACCTCGGCCACATCGGCACTGGATATCCCGGCAAAAGGGACATGAACCACCAGCACTGCGTCCACACCTTTATCCTTGATCAGCACCTTCAGAGCATCGAGATACTTCTGTCCGGGCGTATCATATTTGATTGTGACCGGGTTGGTCCCGCTCCAGTGACCCTCAAAAACCGTGTCGAGCTTTTCAATTGTTTCCGGAGAAATCTCGGCCAGCCGCCCGCCCCTGCGTAGCAATCCGTCAGCAGCTGTGAGTCCGGCGCTCGTACCGTTACCAATAATCGCCAGCCTGTTGCCGCGCACCGGCTGACGCAGACTGGCAAGGGTCTGGGCCGCATCAAACATGCCGTCAATAGTCTGTACCCGCAACATCCCGGCACGGCGGAAAGCAACATCATAGACCTCATCTGCACGGGCAACCATGGTATTCTCCAAATGAGCCAGCTCCTGAGTAACATGCTGCATTGCCTGTCCCGGACGGATGGCCAGCACAGGTTTGTTACGTGAAGCCGCGCGGGCCGCCGACATGAAGTCCCGTGCATCATGAATGGATTCGATATAAAGAAGAATCGACCTTGTCTGAGCGTCAGAACCAAGATAATCAAGCACGTCGCCGAAAGTAAGATCAATGCGACTCCCCAGTGAAACCACATGGGAAAAACCAATGTCATTGGTAGCTGCCCAGTCTAAAACAGTAGGAATAAAACTATCCGACTGGGAAACAAAAGCAATCTTTCCCGGCTTGGCCGGAAGCGGGGCAAGACTGGCATTGAGATTCAGGGCCGGGACAATAAAACCAAGACTCTTGGGACCGAGAATACGCATATTCGGGGAATTTGCTGCCCTAAGCAGCTCAGCCCTCAGCCTGACCCTGTCCTCTTTTGGAATGGCACTGAATCCCGGACCGATCAGGGCGCAGGCTTTGACACCTCTCTCACTGAGTTTGGCCAGCAACGGCGGACAATCCTGAAGCGGAAGGCATATCACAGCCAGATCAGGAACTTTGGGCAAGGATTCCACATCCTTGTATGTCAAAACCCCGGCAATGGCTTCAGCGTCAGTACAAACCGGCATAACCGGACCGAGAAAACCTCCTCCCATCAGGTTGCGCATAACTATGTTACCTGCATTGTCAGGGGCATTGGTTGCGCCGATAACGGCAACTGATCCGGGCTGAAAAAGATATTCCAGATTAATAACGCTCATGAAGGCCTCTTGTTAAGGTTCCGATGCTTACCAGTGCACAAACCTATACATACCTGCTGAACAGACTGCATATCAAGCATAAAGCTGAACGCATAATATGAAATTATCAGGTTCTTTCACTTAGATGGTTCCGACAAAGCTGTTCAACCAGGCTGAAACAGCGTATATAAACAGGAGTAGTGCACGCAAACCAGTATAATTTTTTTGAGCCGGAGCCGGAAATATGAGCGAGAATACAATTGAAAACCTGAGTAGAGAAGAGCGCACATTCCACCCCTCGCAGGAAATGGAAATGGAAAAGGAATTACTGGATCAGGCCAACCTGACCCCTGAAAAATATAAACAGGCCAGACGCATGGCGGAAAACGACAGCGAAGCTTTCTGGGCCGAACGGGCACGGAAGCTGCTGCACTGGACACGTGACTTTGACAGCATCCTAGAATCCGATCCTGAAAAGAACGAATATAAATGGTTCAACGGCGGACGTCTCAACGCTTCCTACAACTGTCTTGACCGCCACTTACAAGCTGGCAGACGTAATAAAGCAGCACTGATCTGGCAGGGTGAACCGGAGGAAGAAGTCCGTGTTTTCACCTACCATATGCTGCACCGCAAGGTCTGTCGTTTTGCCAATGTATTAAAAAAAATGGGCATTTCTAAAGGTGACAGGGTCGCTATCTATCTGCCTATGGTACCGGAACTGGTCATTTCAATGTTGGCCTGTGCCCGCATCGGAGCAATCCATTCCGTAATTTTCGCCGGATTTTCTGCAGTCAGCCTGCAAAACCGAATTACAGATTGCGACGCCAAGATTTTAATTGCTGCAGACGGAGTTCTGCGCGGCGGAAAAACCATTCCCCTGAAGCGCAATGTTGATGAAGCCCTTTTCGAATGTCCTTCGGTAGAGCAAGTCATCATGGTCAAACGCACCGGGGATAAAATAGACTTCATCGAAGGCCGCGACACATGGTGGCATGAGGAAATCGCGGCCAGCGACATTGAAGACTCCTGCAAGCCGGAATCAATGCGATCCGATGATCCGCTGTTCATCCTGCATACGTCCGGAGCCACAGGTAAAGCCAAAGGAATTGTGCACACAACCGGTCCCTATCTCACCATTACCGCCCACACCACAAAATGGGTATTCGACCTCAAAGAAGACGATGTTCACTGGTGCACCGCAGATATAGGCTGGATCACCGGGCACAGTTATACCGTTTACGGACCGCTGGCTCTGGGCGGAACCACCCTGATATTTGAAGGAATTCCCACTTTTCCACGGCCGGACCGCTACTGGGAAATAATCAACCGCTACGGGGTGAATATTTTCTACACAACTCCCACGGCTGTCCGGGCACTTATGCGTGAAGGATCACAGTGGACTGAAAGATACGACCTTTCGACCCTGCGCATTCTCGGTTCAGTAGGAGAACCAATCAACCCGGAAGTATGGGTCTGGTTCCATGAACATATAGGTAAGGGCAAGCTTCCTCTGCTGGACACATGGTGGCAGACCGAAACCGGAGGAATCCTGATCTCCCCGCTACCCTATGTGAGCAGACTCAAACCCGGTTCAACAGGGAAACCCCTGCCGGGAATAAGTGCCAAAATAGTTCGCAGTGACGGTAGCGATGCTTCTTCCGACGAAGGCGGACATCTTCTGATAACCAAGCCCTGGCCGGGCATGCTCACAACCATCCACAATGACCGTGCAAGATACAACAGAACCTACTTTGAACGTTTCCCCGGAAATTACGAAACCGGCGACGGAGCAAGAATCGATGCAGACGGGGACTTTTGGATTATGGGCCGCCTTGACGATGTCATCAATGTTTCCGGGCACCGCCTTGGAACAACCGAAATCGAGTCCGCACTCATCGCCCATCCCGATGTGACAGAAGCAGCCGTGGTCGGAGTTCCCCACGAAGTCAAGGGGCAAACCGTTTACGCATATGTTACCCTGCGCAGCGGTCTCGATGAAGATGACGAAATGCGCGCCGACCTGAGGAACTGGGTCAGCAAGGAAATCGGCCCCATTGCTGTTCCGGAAAATGTCCAGTTTTCCGAAGGTCTTCCCAAAACCCGCTCCGGCAAGATTATGCGCCGCATCCTGCGCCGTATCGCAGCGGGGGAAAACGACCTCGGCGATACCAGCGCCCTGTCTGACGCCTCAGTTATTGCCAATCTCATAGAAGGACAGAAGGAGCTTTTCGACTAACCATGACCAGTGAAAAACAACTAAAGACATGTCTGGATCTTATACACAACAGCAACATACTCGTCCTCGCCACTCAAGGTGAGGACGGGGTTCACACATCACTCATGGCCTATGCAGGATCTGACGATGGATCTGAAATATACATGATCAGCAGCAAAAACAGCCGGAAATGGCAAAATATTACCCGCAATCCACAGGTAAGCATGCTCATTGACGACCGGGAAGGGAAGCTGGGCGTTCGGCGCAGTCAAATTAAAGCCCTAACCGTCAAAGGCACTTTCATCCCTATTACAGCTCCTGCTGAACGGGCGGCTGTTTATAAACTGATTACCGACGCAGTTCCTGAAATTACCTCCGCCTTCTCTGAGAATGATAACGAAATTATCCGCATTAAAACTGAATCCCTGCTTCTTCTGGATGGCCCAAAAGACAGTTACTATTGCAGTATATCATCATAGCATCCCCCCCGACCCTGATCTAAACAAATTTACCGTTCACCCTTAATATGGTACGTTTATAATGATGGAATTATAATTCCATCATTATAAACTGAGGGGAGGGCGAATGTTCAAGTCGATGAAAGCGATCATACTTTTCTTCGTTGCCGGACTGGTCATAGTTACCACTGCCGGACTGACTTATTTTGCCCAACGCGCAGTTACCAGCTCACTGATGGATTCAGAATTCGAACATGCACAGGCTATCGTCGACGCCACTTACCAGGAAGTAAGAAACGAATATCAAAGCATAATTTTTGCAGAAGAGGCCACCATTGCGAGCAGCAAAAAGCAACTGCGCAACATTGTCGGAATCGCCATCAATCTGATCCAGATAAATTACGATAAGTTTAAACAAGGTCTCATTTCAGAAGACGAGGCAAAGAAACAGAGCATTAATGAACTAAAAAATATACGCTATGACAACGGAAACGGATATGTATGGATAAACGATAACTCCAGACCGATCCCCCGAATGGTCATGCACCCCACAATCCCTGAGCTGGATGGTAAAATCCTTGATGACCCAGAATTTGCTTCGGGAAAGGACGGCAAAGAAAATATCTTTATTTCCTTCCGGGACATCAGTGAAATTCATGGTTCCGGTTATGTTGAATACCTCTGGCCCAAACCTCTCGGCGAAGGCTTAAGCGCGGAGCAGGCGAAACTTTCATATGTTGAAATGTTTAAGGAATGGGGCTGGGTCATAGGTTCAGGAGTTTACATCGATGATATCGAAAAGGAAGTAGACAAAAAAATAAAGGCCACTCTGGACGAACTGCGGGTCAGTTTCAGGCAGATCAAAGTCGGCAAGAACGGATACATTTTTCTATTTTCCGGTGACTCAAACCTGATTATCCATCCAACCTACGAAAATTCACCCTTGAAGGAACTTATTAACCCGGAAACGGGCAAACCTTTATTTTTTGAAATGAAGGCTGCCGCACACGGAAGCGGTGTGATGGAATACCTGTGGGATAAGCCACCTCGGCACCAAGGAGACTTCTCTTTCCGCAAACGGGCATACATAAAATATTTCGAACCATTGGACTGGTATATCTGCTCTTCTGCCTACATGGATGATCTGGAAAAACCGGGGCTTGCACTGCGAAATAAGATTCTCACGCTATCCATCGGTGTGATGGCAATGGCACTTGTCTTTGCAACAATTCTCTCTGGCCTGATAGCCCAGCCGCTTATGAAGCTCACTGTTGCAGCGAGGGCCATTCGTGAAGGGGGCATGACTGCATCCGAAATTCCTCAGGAAGGACCAACAGAGATTAAAGAACTCGGCACGGTCATCAATCAAATGCTTGATTCCATTAAGTCCGGGATACGGGAAAAGGAAAACTTACTCACAGCACTTGAAGACGGGAACCGTAGCCTTAGCGCCAGTAACTACAGGCTGGAGATAGAAGTACAGGAACACGCCAGAGTGGAAGAAGAGCTACTGAAATTACGTAACCATTTAAAAAACATAATTGATTCCATGCCTTCAATACTAGTGGGCATAGACAGCAGCGGAGCCATAACCCTTTGGAACAAAAAAGCAGAAGAGAATTCAGGTCTTACAAGCAAAGAAGTCAATGGTAAAATGCTTTCCGAAGTTTTTCCGGTACTGGATAAAGAAATTGAAAAAGCAAAACCCACTATCCTATCAGGAGAATCTGAACACAGAGCCAGGGTTGCGCGTATTGTGCACGGAGAAACCCGTTTTGAAAATATTACTATTTATCCGCTCTGTACTCACAGATATGACGGTGCGGTTATCCGTCTGGATGACGTTACTTCTAACGTGCGTATTGAAGAAATGATGGTCCAGACAGAAAAAATGATCTCTGTCGGCGGGCTGGCAGCAGGCATGGCCCACGAAATCAACAATCCTCTCGGCGGCATATTGCAAGGCACCCAGAATATAGAACGCAGACTGAGCCCCGACATGCCTAAAAATGGCCATATCGCCAGCCAGCTTGATATTTCGATTGATAAGATAAACGAATATATTGAAAAACGCGGTATCAGCAAGATTCTGGCAGGGGTCCGGGACTCTGCTTCACGTGCAGCTGAAATCATAACAAATATGCTCAATTTCAGCCGCAAAACAGACGTACACCGCACTTCCTGCAGGATCAACGATATCGCAGATAGCGCTATCGCCCTCGCGGAGCAGGATTATGACCTGAAGAAAAAATATGACTTCAGGCAGATTGAAATCAGCAGAAACTATGCGGACCATCTGCCATATATTGTTTGCGCTCCCACCGAAATAGAACAGGTTATGCTCAACCTGCTCGGCAACGCGGCTCATGCCATGAGCGATAGCAATACGGAAAATCCAAAAATTGAAATTACAACAGGACAGGAAGGTGATTACGTAAAGATTTCCATTGCCGATAATGGCCCGGGAATGGAAGAGAATGTTCGCAAGAGAGTGTTTGAGCCCTTCTTCACCACCAAACCCAAAGGGGTTGGAACAGGGTTGGGTCTTTCGGTTTCCTATTTCATCATAACAGAAAACCACCACGGAAGTTTCAGCATTCAGGCAACTCCGGGGAACGGCTCAAAATTTACCTTTAAACTACCCGTTACTTCCATCCGCTGAGGAAGAAGTGCCGGTCGCGCATTCTCTATAAATGACACCTCCGAGTATGGAAGCAATTGAGTTACAGAAATATTCCAGAAAATCCGTACCCATTTCCTGATTATAGCGATCTTCCGAAAGGTCGTGAATGGCTAAGAGCCCAAGCAATTTCCCGGAAGAATATTTATCCCGCAGACCGAAAGCGAAGCAGGACCCACCCAGCTCCGGGGTCATTTCAGGATCACCGAAAAAAACATCCGGCCGCATCATCCGTGAGATTGGCCCCAGAAAAACACGGTTGGGACCATCGCTTAAGGTCGCATCGATATAACGCATACATCCTTTCAAATAAAAAGTAGGAATGTGCTCACCAAGCTCTCCGCCGCAGATCTCACGGTCCAAAACAATTGCCACCCGACCAAGCCCAAGTTCATTCGCAATGCCTCCAAGCATGTCCGGCAGTCCATCGAGGGATTTCAGGTCATTGACATGCTGCAGGGCCTTCCCGAATTTATTGAATAGCTGAAAATCTGAACGGTGGACTTTGTACGCTTCCCTGAGTTTACCTTCCAGAACAGCAATATGCTCATCTTTCTGTACAAGCTCAGCACGTTTGCTCAGCAGGTCATCTTCCTGCGACAAACAGCCCTCACGGGCGTAGGCATAATTTTCATAAAGATTCTGGGCAACATAGTCAGCCTCTGACTGCTTGCCCTCAGAGAGTAACTTTTTCAGCAGATCAAGCTGCTCGCCGAATTTCTTAAGTGTAAACAGGTTATCCATTTAGTTTCCTGAGCTTTAAAATTACGTCAACGCAGCCAGCCTCATCTTAATCTGTTAATCATTCATATCAATTCAGTGCACAGAATGCCAGCAGTCCGGAAAATTCTGAAAGCACCACTGCCGACCCAAGAAAATCACCATTAACACCGCGAACTTGCCTGCCTAGACGGTACAAAAACAAAATACCAGCAGCACAGAGCAGGTATCCCAAGATCTGTACTGCCGGACTGACCGCAAAAAGGCCAACCGCAACGGTTGTAAAAACCGCCACTGCAATAGAAATACGATCCGCTCCCTGCATGGATAAACTGCCCTGCCCCGGCCTTGCCAGCGGTCTGCCGACCCTCGCCATAAAAGCATTTCCCAGTCTTCCAAGTACAAAAATCCAGACCACAGCGCCGAAAGCCCCGCTCCTGTACAAATAATAAAAACAAATTGCCTGTCCCAACACTGCCAGAACCAGGGAGAGCACCCCGAACACACCGGAACAACTATCTTTAATTATCTTCCAGAAACGTTCAGGGTCGGGGTATGGCCCGGCTCCGTCGGCTATGTCCGCAAAGCCGTCAAAGTGCAGCCCACGAGTCAGATAAACCGAAGCCGCCACCGTTAGCCATGCCT
Source organism: Maridesulfovibrio sp. (assembly GCF_963667685.1). NCBI lineage: Bacteria > Pseudomonadati > Thermodesulfobacteriota > Desulfovibrionia > Desulfovibrionales > Desulfovibrionaceae > Maridesulfovibrio > Maridesulfovibrio sp. The sequence continues at coordinate 1,291,106 of NZ_OY763930.1, forward strand.
GAATCCAGAACTTGTCCGCAAACAGCCCAAGCCAGAACGGCAGCACAATAACCAGGCCCATGACCATTCCGCTTAAAGGCATCCACTTAACAGTACGCCCGATGTCCTCTGCTTCAATTTTCATGACCGGACCAATGCGGGTCATGAAGCCCAAAGTTATTAAAATATCGCGTATAATTTTCAAATAGACCTCCGGTGGCTGGGGAAGGGCAACTTTTTAGCATGCTTCGCATTTAGCGCGCTAAGCCAGACTTCGATTAGCAAAAAAGCGAAGCTCTAATAAAAGATTTTGGGATTCTTAAACCCTTCTGCAAAAGAATTTAAGGCCCCCGGCAGGGCCGCAGGAGGCATCATTTTTCATCAAAAAGTGAGTTCGCGCATCAAAATTTAAGGGTTAAAACATCACCCGGTTCAAGCCCCAGCATTTCGGACGCGGCTCCGCGATTGAGGGCCAGTTCGTAGTAACCCTGACTTCCGGCCAGAAGTCCTGTTGCGCCGGGTTCCAGCTCTGCATAACAGCATACCCGCTTTACACAACTGGCATCATTACCTGAAAGCAGCTGCTCTTCAGGGATGGACATACGTTCGGGCAGAGTCTGAGTGTCCGGGATGTTCAGTACCAGATTCCCGAAGCGGTCTTTGTGCAGAACGGTAGTCTTCACGCCATCTTCCAACCAGACAGGTTTATTGAACCCGCGACGGACGATTTCACGTAGGGGCAGCTTTGGTCCCAGAGAACTGGGAGAAGTTCCGCAAGCAATGGACGCTGCCAGCGGAGCAAAAATATCACGGCCATGAAAAGTTGCAGAGCTGTGAATTTTTGCCGCCGCTTCACTAAGATCGGTTACAATCACAGTTCCGCTAAAACGGTTTTCGGCCAACTCAAGCACTCCATTATCCGGGGCTAAAACTATACGTTGCCCGAATTCAGCGGCAATGATGCGCCGCGCGCTGCCCACTCCGGGATCAATGACGGTAATAAAGACAGAATCCGGGGGAAAATGTTCCATGGCAGCAGCCAGGAAAAATGCGCCCTGCGAAATGCAGAACGGTTCCACCCCGTGGCTGACGTCTATAATAAGGGAATCAGGAGCATGTGCAGCCAGCAGACCTTTCATCTGGCCGACATATGGATCATCAAGACCGAAATCAGTGAGAAGAGCTATGGTTCTGCTCATGGATCAACCCTTCGCTAAATAGTTGATAGTGACAAAAAGTTTTTATGTCTTTCCTCTTTGTGCAGAGCTATTTTTTGCTGTATTAAAAGATTTGGCAATAAAGAATTGTATTTTCCGGCCTGTTTTGCAGTCCCATTTTTTTTCCAGCCCATTAATGGTGCTTGGAAGCTGTAAAGAAAGATGATAAGCGAAGCATGCGCAAAGCTACGAACAGCCCGCAAAAAACAGAAAATAAATTGCATGGGGCTGTCTGATATAATTCTATTAAGGAGATTTCTTCCGCCATGAAAGCGAAACAACACCTTGAAAAAGTACTCGGTTCCATTCTCGAAGCCAAGGGCTGGGAATGGCCTGAGAAGGCCGTTATCGAGCCTCCTAAAGACAATAAATTCGGCGACATGTCCGCCAATATCGCCATGATGCTCTCCAAGCAGGCCAAAATGAATCCCCGCGCTATTGCGGAAGCGATTCAGGGAGAACTTGCAGGGGATAAATATATCGAAAAAACTGATATCGCGGGCCCCGGCTTCCTCAACTTCACCTTTTCCCCTGCTTTCTGGCAGGCACTCGTTCCGGAAGTTCTGGACAAGGGTGAGGAATATGGCCGCAGTGAAATCGGCAAGGGCACCAAAATTCAGGTGGAATACGTATCCGCCAACCCCACCGGACCGCTGCATATCGGCCACGGTCGTGGAGCAGCTCTCGGTGACTGTCTTGTCCGCATCCTTGAATTTACGGGACATGACGTTGAAGCTGAATACTACGTCAACGATGCAGGCCGCCAGATGCTCATCCTCGGCAACTCCATCTGGGTCCGTTTGCAGCAGTCTCAGGGCCGCGACATTGCTGACCCCGAAGATTTCTACAAAGGCGAATATATCAAAGATCTGGCTACCGAAGTACTGGAACGCAATCCCGGTATCCTCGACATGCCTGAAGACGAAGCCATCGCCATCTGCCGTGAATATGGTAAAGATGAAATCCTTGAAGGTATCAAGAAAGACCTTGCCGCCTTCGATGTACGCCATGATGTATGGTTCTCCGAAAAGAGCCTTGTTTCCGCTGGCAAAGTTGAAGAAACATTCGCGGACCTTAAAGCCCGCGGCATGGCTTACGAAGAAGACGGAGCACTCTGGTTCAAATCCACCGAACTCGGTGACGACAAAGACCGCGTACTGCGCAAGTCCAACGGGGACCTGACCTATTTCGCTTCCGACATCGCCTATCATGATGACAAATATAAACGCGGATTCGACATTGTTGTTGATATCTGGGGAGCTGACCACCACGGTTACATTCCGCGCATGCAGGCCGCGGTCGAAGCTCTTGGAAAGAAGGGACAGCTTGATGTCATCCTCGTACAGCTGGTTAACCTGCTGCGCGGAGGTGAACAGATCGCCATGTCCACCCGTGCCGGTAAATTTGAAACTCTCGAAGACGTTGTTAATGAAGTAGGGCGCGACGCATCCCGCTTCATGTTCCTTTCAAGAAAGAGCGACAGCCACCTTGACTTCGACCTTGAACTGGTCAAGCAGAAAACCATGGACAACCCTGTCTATTACGTACAGTACGCCCACGCGCGTATCTGCTCTGTAATACGCAAAGCGGCTGATCAGGGTATTTCTGTTCCAGAAGCGGAAGCATCTTTACTTGACGGCCTTACCAACGCGGAAGAACTTAACCTCATGAAGCTCATGGACCAGTTCGCGGATGTTGCTGAAAACGCAGGCCGCAACATGAGCCCGCACGTAATCAGCTACTACCTGCGCGATCTGGCCAGCGCACTGCACAGATTCTACAGCATGCACCACATTCTTTCCGCTGAGTCGGAAGTAATCGCTGCAAGACTAGTCCTGCTTCAGGCTGTTGCCCAAACACTAGCCAACGGCCTCAATCTGCTTGGTGTTTCCGCGCCCGAACGCATGTAATAACCCAACGGAGTTTCCACGATGGCTGCGCCCAAGAAAAAAAAGATAACTGTTCCCGGTCAGGAAAAGAGATTCACTTTTACCTTCACCATGCCTGAAATAATCGGGCTGTGTGCCGGGGCAGTCGGTGCCCTGTGTGCCTTCTTTGTGCTGGGAATCCTGCTTGGACGTGGATATCAGCCCGAGAAAGACGTCCCTAAAATCGCAATGATGTTACCCAGCCAGTCACAAAATGGCTCAGGGGAAGTAAAAGGCGGCGTGCTGAAACCCGAAGAACTGGACTATATTGACCAGCTCAAGAAAAAGCCGGAATCCGCTGTTCAGCCGCAGGTAACAAAAGCCGAACCTAAGAAGGAAACGGCCGCGAAACCGGAAAAAAAGGCTGAACCAGAAAAGACGGAGACTCCAGCGGTTAAAATTACCGAAAAACCTGTAGTAGTCGTACAGGCTGAACCGGAACCACCAGTTGAAATCGACAACCCGGTTGCGGTGACGGCACCCAGTTACAGATACATATATCAGGCTGCATCATTCGGTGACAACGCAAGGGCGCAATCCTTTGCGGACAAACTGATCTCCAGCGGCCTTGATTCCTATGTGGAAGCAGGAAAAGGCGGCAACCGTACGTGGTACCGTGTCTTTGTCCGCCACACGGGAACAGCAGATTCCACCAGCGGAATGAAAAAGACGCTCGCCAAGTTCGGCATTAAAAAGCCGCTCTTAAAAAGCAAGACTACAGTCGAATAATGAAAAAGCCCGGAAGTTTTAATTTCCGGGCTTTCTTACTTTATCCGCCTTCTTTGCATATTCACGGCTTTCTCTCGCTTCAATAAAGGCAGCACGCCTCTTGCTGTCACCGCCCCAATAACAACTACCCCGCCGACCAGCGCCCACTTACCGGGAATTTCGCCATATCCCAAAGCAACCAGAATAGGGTTGAATATCGGCTCCAAAGTCATAATCAATATGGCTTCCAGCGCGCCAAGACGTTTGATGGCCCATGTATAAAGGGCAAGGGATATGCCTTGTTGAAAAATTCCAAGATAAATTAATCCCAGCCAGCTTTCAGCTGATGGCGTGGAGCCGAACATAAAAGGAAGACCGCAAAATGCGGTAATCATATGCCCCATGATTACTGATTCCACCGGAGAGGCTGATTTCTGGGCCCTCATGCAAAGAGTGAAAATGGCATAGGAAAAACCTGTGGCAACAGCAATAATATTGCCCCATAGCCCGGTTGCTGAGAGTTTATCCACGAAGAACAGGACCATGCCGCCCACAGTGACTGCGATAAAAAGCCAATCACTACGGCTGGTTTTTTCCTTGAGAAACCACGGGGCAAGCAGAGCCACATAGACCGGAGCGGTGTAGGCCAGCAGGATGGCATTTGCCGAGGTGGTCAGTTTGGTTGCGGCAACATTGGTGATTAAAAGCCCGGCATACCCGACAGCAGCCCCTAGCTGAACAAATGACACCCCGAATTTTAAACGCCCCCGGAACACGAGAACAAGTGTCAAAGCAGCAAGCGCACTGCGCACACCGGTTATGGCCATCGGACTCCATTCCACAAGCTTGATCGCAAGCCCGCCGGAACTCCAGATCAAAGCCGTGGCGGCCATAAGGAAAACTGCTTTGGATTTTTCGCTCAAACCGGACCTCCGCTAACTTTCCACAAAATCTAAACTCACCCTGCCCGTATTGTCATCAATATAATGCCGCAGACAGCAAAGCGGCTGTCTCACTCAAGAGACAGCCGCCGGGTAAAAATAATTTCAGTAAAGAACGAAACCGGTGCAAACAGCACAGCTTTCTGCATGAACCGACCTACAAAAGAGCAAGGGTAAACACAAATGCTGTTCCCTGCCTTCGCCCTTTGGGAGGGCACTGCACAAAAATATCGCCACCATGATTGGAAACGATATGCCGTGAAATGGCCAGCCCGAGCCCTGTGGAGCCGAACTCATTGCGGCGAAATTTTTCAACAGAATAAAAGCGTTCAAAAATACGGGACTGATCCGCTGTAGGAATCCCCGGACCTTCATCAATAACTGACAGCTGCAAACGGCCTTCCGCGACTGCATGCTCAACATAGATGGGATTATCTTCCGGACCGTATTTAATGGCATTTTCCAGTAGGTTCCTGAACAGCTGCATAAGCTGGCCGGAATCAGCTTTTACTAGGAAATCACCTTTATTAAAACTACGCTTGAGCTCAACATTACGTATGCCTGCAAGAGCGGAACAGGCTTCCCATGCCTCGCGCAAAGCATCACTGGGATCGATCGGCAACAAATCAACTTTCTCATGCCCGCTTTCCAACCTGGAAAGATTCAGCAGATCATCCACGATCTTGCACATGTGGTTGGCATTCTTTTCTATAGTTGCCAGGAAATTCCTTTGTACTGATTCCGGCGGAGGAGGATCTGCAAGCAGGGTTTCGGCGTACCCTTTCACCGAAGTAAGCGGTGTGCGCAATTCGTGGGAAACATTGGCTACGAAATCCTGACGCACGGTTTCCAACCGTTTAATCTTGCTGATGTCGTGAAATACGGCAATGGCTCCCGGGCCCTGCCCCGGATCAGAGGTATGCGGGGAACGAACAATGTTTACATCATAAACCCGACCGTTGGGCAAAACTACCTGTACGGCCTTTGCTTCCGGGCCTTCCTGTGAAACAAGCTCCTTACAGGCATCATAAAGATCAGGACTGGGGATAATTTCCAATGGAGTGCGTCCAGTCTCGTTCTGTATACCGGGGAAAATATCATGCAAGGCCCGGTTAACACTCTGGATACGGCAATCTCCGTCCAGAACCATGACCCCGTCCCACATGCCGTTCAGCACAGCCTGAATCTTGTTTTTCTGTCCGGTTATGATGCTTACATGATCATCAATACGCTCAGCCATCCAATTAATTGCGTTGGCAAGTGGAACAAATTCCTTATCGGGAAATGTCCTGATCCTGCGCCTGTAATTGCCCTGCCCCACGGCCTCTGCGGTACGAACCATGGATTCTACGGAAGAAGTGAGCTGCATGGTTACGAAACGGATAACCCCGTAGCAGACTAAAGCGACAATAGGCAAAGCCCAGAAGAAAACCTTAAGGATCATACCCATCCTTTCTTCAAGGCCGTTAAGGGATTCTTTAATTACCAGATAACCGGCCGGGGAAAGGGACGATTTTTCAACTTTTATGGCTGCCAGCATCTCTTCCCCGTCATGCGGATCATTAATCACGCTGATTCCGGGCTCGCCATCTTTTGTGTTGAGTATTTCCGCGCGGCTTAACGACAGACTGTTTCCCAGCGACCATGACGGAGCAACTTCAACCTTGCCATCAACGGTGATAAACCCGACTTCAGTTCCAAGCATGGCTGAGACAAGCGAAACCCTTCCTTTAGTTGCGACATCAGAGTTTTTGAAATAGATACGTTTGCTCAACCTGATCCTTTCCTGAACGCTCTTATGGACATCAGCCACCAGATCAGCTTTCAATAAATAATAGGCAAAGCCAAGTGGCAGACTGACGCAGATCGCAGCCGTCAGGCAAACTGAAATAAACAGCTTGCTCTTAATTGAAAATTTGAATTCTTTATTCATAATTATTATTTAATTCATTAACTTACAAAAGATGCTGCCAACTTAACACACAATCAGTACCGCATGGTGACAATCAGGTAAGGATTGCTTTAAAGGACGCAACAAAGCCCCCGGTAAGACCGGAAAGGTATAGCTGCATCAAAAGCCATTTATTATTGGATAGTTAAGAATTTTTAAAGCGATAGCCAACGCCGCGGACTGTCTCAATGTAATCCGCATAGGGGCCGAGCTTCTGGCGCAACCTGCGGATATGGGTATCCACTGTTCTGGAGTAACCTTCAAAATGGGTATCCCAGACAGTATCGAGCAGGTGGTCGCGGGTACGGACCTTGCCTTCATGCTGTAAAAGCTCGGAAAAGAGCTTGAACTCGGTGGCTGTTAGGGCCACAAGCTCTCCGTCACATTCTACAGTATGGGCTTCAAAATCTACTGAAAGTCCTTCACGGCTCCATTTACCGGGACGGCGCGGTTCGGGAACTTCGGTACTGCGGCGCAGTACGGCTTTAACCCTGAGTACCAGCTCGCGCGGACTGAACGGCTTAACAATGTAATCGTCAACACCAAGTTCAAGACCTACAACACGGTCCACTTCCTCGCCCTTGGCAGTAAGCATGACCACGGGAATGTGCTGGGTCGCAACTTCCTGTTTCAACCTGCGGCAGACTTCAAGTCCGTCAATTCCCGGCAGCATGAGATCCAGCAGTATAAGGTCAGGGTGTTCATTTCTCGCCTGATCAAGGGCCTTGTGCCCATCCATGGCGGTTACAACATCATAACCTGAAGAGGTCAGGTTATATTTCAATAGCTCAATGGTATCATTATGGTCTTCTACGACCAGTATTTTCTCAACTGACACAATGTTCTCCTTTTGGTCGGACCTTACCCGTAACAATGGTACTAATTAAGGCGATGCCGTTACAAATCTGTTAATTGTCAGATTCCGAAACTTTTTCCTTCTTTACGACAAACAAATCATCCTCTACGACCTGGAAACCATCCACTGCACCAGTAAGGGTTTGTACGGTGTAATTCAAACTTGCCACAGTCCGATTGAACTCTTCGAGATATTCAGTAGTGCCGGCAGCAGCTTCGCTGAGGTCGCTCATGGCATCACTTATCTGTTCCGCACTGTCGGCCTGATCACCCATGGACCGGGAGACATCATTAAAGCGGGGATTGAGAACCCTGACCTGATCAACTATCAAGCCAAGATCTGAACTCATTTTCTCGACTTCATCCACGCTGGAACGTACTTCCTGATTAAAGGCTTCCATTTCTATGACACCTGAGCTGACCGCAGACTGCATGTCGCGCACCATCAGTTCGATGTCTTCAGCTGCAATAACAGTCTGGTCGGCAAGTCTGCGCATTTCACGGGCAACAACTGAAAAACCCTGCCCGAACTGCCCCGCTTTTTCCGCCTCAATGGCCGCATTGAGTGATAAGAGGTTGGTCTGGTCGGCGATTCTGGAAATGGTAGTCACGATCTGGTTGATTCTGCTGGCTTTTTCATTAATGGCAGCAAGACGGGAAGAGACACTGTCCGTAGAATCGACCAGCTTGATCAGGGATTTTTCGCGCTGAGCAATGTTGCCTTGCAGGGCCTCAGCCATCTGAGCGGATTCACTGGCAGAATCAGCCACATTGTTCATCACTTCAACCAGTTCTTTGGAAGTTTTACTTATTAATCTGCTGGTGGCAGTAACTTCATTGGTGGAAGCAGCCTGCCTGTTTACAGCAGCATCTATATGCTCCGCTGTAGACCTGATTTTATTTCCGGCTACAGAGACATTGTCACCTGAGGTGCGAACTTCGCCAATGAGATCCGAAAGCCCGGAAACCATGATTTCGAAGGATGCTACCAGATTGCCTATTTCGTTACTGGAGCTGATGATCCTTCCGGCAAAAAATTTACCTTCCGCCTGATTTTTCATCTTGCGGATGGCCACACTTCCGGCATCTAGATCCCCGGCGGCGATGTGCTTCGCAATCCTGGTTATCTGCGAAACAGGTCTAAAAATAAGATTGAGGCCGAAAAGCAGGAAACCTAGAGTAACAGCAATAAAAATAAACCCCATGAAAACAACCGTGCCTATAGCCTGGTTGGCTGCTGCATCCATGGCCGCCAGCGGAATAGCTGAAATCATGGCACATTCAATACGCCCCGGTTTGCGGAAATAGCCCATATCATCCTGAACCGGATAACTGTTTTTCATAGACTGTGGCGCATTCTTGGGGTCACCGTGGCAGACCATGCAAGGCGGCTTGTTAGACTCTCCCTCAGCGACGACATAGGATTCTATGCCGTTGATGGTGAGTATTTCACCGATGAAAGGTTTCTTGCCTTGCTGGGCCATTACATCCAGCTCTTCAATGATCTTTGCTTCATCGCTGGTCGCCAGATTATTTGGATTACGAGGTTTGGTGGAAGCAGTTTTAAAGGTCAATTCATGCCGATACTGGTCTGGAATCCGGCTGAATACTCCGTTGGCCGTAAATGAAGTGGATTGCAACTCACTTACAAACATATCCGCCGGCAGCAGCTCGGTAGCCTTGGGCCTGATCACAGAACCGGTATGCTTGCGAACCGCCTTCATGGTGTGGAGCATGATTTCAGCTTTGGACCGATACTGGCTCATCAATGTTTCACGGGCATAATCTGAAACCAGCCACATGATGGCCATAGTCAGGGCGAAACAGAAAACTACACACCCGGTTATGAACTGTTTACGGATACTCATTCTCAGTCCTCTTTATTCCCGATTAACGGCAGAAATCCATTTTAGGCAAAAACAAATTCCACCATGGAAAAATCATCTTCATAAAACTCTCTACCCTGCAGCTCCCGTGTATAGTCTAAGAGCTGGTCAATGGGCTTGCCCAGCCCCCCGGTTGTATCTTTCATGAATCTGGAAAACGCTTCAAACTCCCACATTTTACCGTCTGAAACCTTCTTGAGTTCATAGACACCGTCACTGTATAAAAAGAAACGCGCTCCCGGTTCAACAGTCACACTTTTGCTGCTGTAAACCATATCCGGCATGCCGCCGACGATCATCCCCGGTGTGCGCAGCTGCTGCGCTACACCACCGGAAATCAGCAGGGCCGGGGGATGCCCGCCGCTGGAATAGGTAAGAGTACGGTCTGATTTACGGTAAATCCCGTACCAGATAGTAAAATACAGATTATTCTGCTGATCCATCTGAAAAGAATTATTCAGGGCTTCAAGGACCATATCCGGCTTAAGGAAATCCGTATCCGGCAGAGTCTGAGACCGGAGCACATTCATGGCCGATACGGAAAGCAGGGCCGAGCCGACACCGTGATCACATACATCGAGAAGGTACATGGCGAAATGATCATCATCAAGCCAATGATACCCGAAGGAATCTCCGCCCAGTGAAGCTGAAGGGATGAACCGCCAATCGGCCTGAATCTCCCCTTCTTTAAGCGGCTCCGGCAGCAGGGAAGTGACGTAGTCTGCCGCAACAGCCAGCTCCTTACGCAGCTCGTCCCTGCTTTTACGCAACTGCTCATAAGCCTCATTCCTTTGCAGCAGGTTTATGTAACCTTTGGAGTGATAGCGGATGCGGGCCAACAGCTCGATACGGTCCGGCAATTTGACAAGATAATCGTTGGCACCGTTGGCAAAGGCTTCCGCTTTGGTCGTAGCCTCTTCCTTGGTGGAAAGCACGATCAGCGGAATATCCTTAAGTTTGGAGTTAACGCGCATAAATTTAACCATAGTCATGCCGTCAATATCAGGCATTACAAGGTCCTGAAGAATAACTGTCGGCATCAACTCCTCAGCAGTGGGGATGGCCTTGGTAGGGTCGCTCACAAAATGGAAATCAATGTCATTTTCTCCCTCCAGCATACGCCGCACGGCTTCCCCAACCATGGGTTGATCATCTATCAGCAGAACATTGATTTTGTGCTCAGTAAGCAGCTGCTCTTTAACTCCGGTCATTTTCTCAACTCCTGAAACTATTTTTAAAATGCCTTACCAATAAACCGGCCATGTCTTTAATGGCACAGACCTCACGCGCAGCGCCTATTTTCACCGCTGCACCGGGCATTCCCCATACCACGCTGGACTCTTTATCCTGCGCCATAGTCATCCAACCGGAATTTCGGAGTTCAAGCATTCCCCTTGCTCCATCCGCCCCCATTCCTGTCAGGAGAACTGCCACAGAGTTGGTTGGAAACCCTGCGCAACAAAGACTGTCGAAAAGAACATCGACTGAGGGAACATAAAGATTCTCTCCAGGACCGTTCGTCAGCTCCACCACTCCTCCGAAAGTCATGCGCATGTGCCGGTCACCCGGAGCAATAACAGCAACACCCGGCGTCATGACATCCCCGTTACGGGCCAGTTTAACTTTAATCTCAGCCTGACTGTCCAGCCACTGAGCCAGATTTTCCGAGAAATGGCCGTCAACATGCTGGGCAATGGCAATGGCTGCGGGGAAAGAAGCCGGCAAAGCACCTAAAAGCATTGCCAATGCCGAAGGCCCACCCGTCGAGCTGCCGATAGCCAGCAGCGGCGGAATCCCCCGGGAGATAGGCACAGGCTTCTCGACTTCTCGCACCCTGCATCTGCCCTGCAACTTACCTATCACGGATATCTTTGAAAGAAGGGCTTCGCCGCCTTCAATTTCCCCAGAGGCATTGAGAGTCGGAGTTGTGGCCACATCCAATGCCCCGGCTCCCATTGCTTCAAAAACCTTGGTGGAATTATTCTCAATGCTTGCAGTTACAATCAGGACCGGACAGGGGCTCTTCTGCATTATCGCTTTCGTGGCTTCAGACCCGTCCAACACTGGCATTACCAGATCCATGAGCACTATGTCCGGAACATTGGCAGAACATTTTGCGATGCTCTTGGCCCCGTTATGGGCTATCCAGATGACTTCGTGCCCGGCGGAAGTTACCACCTTTTTAAGCACGTCCACAGCCGAAGCCTGATCATTTACAATTCCTATTTTCATTTCCCAGCCCTGCCTATAAGATCTTCAACTGCTGAAAGCAGGGTTTCATCATGAAAGCTGCTCTTGGTAAGATAATAATCCGCACCCGCTTCAAGTCCCCGGAGCTTATCCTCCTTGCGGTCCTTGTAAGAGACCATCATCACCGGAATAGACATCAAATCCGGGTCTTCCTTAATCCTGCGTGTCAACTCAAGCCCATTCATACGCGGCATATCAACATCCGTAACCACGAGATCATATTTCCCTGAAACAACCGCGTTAAGGCCATCCTGCCCGTCAACAGCCGTATCAACATTATAGCCATGGTTGGCCAGAAGCTTGCGTTCCACCTCACGCACTGTGAAAGAATCATCAACAACCAGAATCTTCTGTACCGGGCCGCTCTTCGCAGATTTCATTCCCACCTTGCCCAGTCTGCCGCCGGAAAGGAGATTATCGATGGAACGAACCAGATCCTCTGCATCAAGAATGAGTACCGGAGAACCGTCTGGCATCATGGCCACTGAGTTTACATCAGGCACCTTACCCAGCCGGTGGTCGAGAGGACGGACCACAAGATCCTGCTCACCGAGAAAATCGTCTACGACCAGACCATACCTGTTCATACGGTCGCTGATAACCACTACTTTGAGTCCGTTTTCATCTCCGGGACTTGCGGCCACCCCCAGAATCTGCGCAGCGGGAACCAACCCCACATTAGCCCCGTCCAAAGATACGTACTGGCGGTCTTCAGCCAGTTGCAGCTGGTCAGGAAGAATTGCAGCAATGCGGCTGATGCGGCTCAAAGGTATGGCATAAGGCTGATCTGCAATCTTAACCAGAAGAGTGCGGATAACAGAAAGGGTCAGCGGAAGCTGCATGGAGAAAGACATACCCTGTCCGGGTTTTGATTCTGCCCGGACGGTGCCGCCCACATCCTGAACCATGGCATGAACAACGTCCAGCCCGACCCCGCGGCCTGAGATTTCCGTAACCTTTCCGGCGGTGGAAAAACCGGGAAGGAAAAGAAATTCCATCAACTCCGTACGGCTCATCTCTTCAGCCATGCGTGCCGGAGCCAATTTACGCTCCACGACTTTGGCCCTGATTCTTTCCGGGTCCAACCCCTGACCATCATCGCTTACTTCGATAAAAAGCATCCCCGCTCGGTGTCCGGCAGTAACCTTAATGGTTCCGGTTGCGGATTTACCGGCAGCGATACGGGCTTCAGGCATCTCGATGCCGTGATCAACAGAATTTCGGATCAGATGGTTGAGCGGAGCTTCCAACTTATCCAGAATATCTCGGTCTACAGGGGTACTCTCACCCTCGATAACAAAATCGACTTCTTTATCCAGTGAGCGGGCCAGATCGCGGACCAGCCGGGGAAAACCGAGCCCTCCATCAGAGAAGGGACGCATGCGGCTGGCGATAACCTCATGGTACAACCTTCCGGAAACATTATCAGTGCGACGGCGGAACAAATCGAATTCATTGATATGCTTGGCCAGATGAACCTGACAATCGGTCAACGCATCCTTGAGCTGGTTGGCGACATCCTCTGCTGTTTCACCATTACGGACCCGCTCGCAGGATTCTTCAAGAATCTTCATTAAATCACGATGACCAGCTTTCAATCGCAAAAGGGACGAAGCGAATTCCCCCAGCCGACCGGATTCCACAAGACTTTCACCGGCTAGTGCCATGAGCCTGTTAAGATTTCCGGCTGACACACGGACGATTGAATCATCAGGGGCACGCACTCCCTGAACAGAGTTTTCCCTACCCGCGGGAGTTCTCAGGGCAGAGATGTCATTGAGGTCTCCAGACGCCTGTGCCGACCCCTCTTCCGGCGGAAGCGGACCTTCCGCTTTGGAATCAGGCAGAGATCCGGGTTCGACTTCCATCGCTGAAACCGGAATACCTTTCGGACACATCGTTTCGCAAACTTCGGCCGCAGCAGCTTCATCACCGCGCAATGCCTTTTCCATGCGGTCCATAAGCGGCTTGCGCTCTCTTAAAAATTCCTGGATGGCATCAGTATTCAGCTTCGAGACATCTCTATAAATATCAGCAGCCGCAAGGAGCATGTCTATCTGATCTGAATCAAGAACAATCTGTCCCTTCTGACTTGCAACAAGCAAATCTTCCATGGCGTGGGCAAGGGCCACGGCATCGGTAAGCCCCACAATACGGGCCGCGCCTTTCATTGAGTGTGCCGCACGCATCAGCGGTTCAACTTTATCTGGGGACTGGTCCTTTTCCAGCTCCAGCAACCCGGCGTTCAAAGCCTGCGAATGGCTTTCAGCCTCCATACGAAAAAGATCAAGCATGGAAAGATCGGCAAGGGCTATTTCTTCGTTAGGAGCTTCCGGTTCCGCAACTGCTGATTCTTCCAGCACAGAGTCCGCAATAAAACCACCGGACTCAATGCGCTCCAGCAGGGATTTAAATTCTTCCTTTCTTTCTTCAAGCCATCCTTCCATCTCCGCGGCTTCAACTTTATCCAGTCCACGCAGAAAACGGACACCGTCCAGCATTGCTGCAATCACCGGTTGCGAAAGCTGGCGGCCGGAACCGCTGCAACGATCCAGCACGGCTTCAATTGCTTCCGCAAGCCTAACAGCTACCTGCAATGCCACAATCTTGGCAGCTCCTTTCAGGGCATGAGTAGCCTGAATGAGGGGCTGCACTCTTTCCGGGGAAACATCTTCAGCCAGCCCGGGAATTAACTCTTCCAGCACACGGGTATTTTTGTCAGCCTCCATGCGAAAGAGTTCCAGCATGGAATTATCTGTCCGGCTGTTGCTCATAATCTCCGCCTTACTTGATGATGCGGTTGAAGGCCTCAAAAAGAAGCTCGTCTTCCAACAATGAAATTCTTTTATCGTCAGTCTCAAACAAACCGCGGGTATATGCGGCCGGAGACTTGGCTACTGTTGCAGGGGCTTCCATAAGCGCGTCCGGGAAATAGTGGTGGACCCCGAAAACCTCATCCACTCCAAAAATCCAACGCCCGAAACCCCGGTCCACACATATGAACCTGCTGTAGACCCTAAATCCTTTCTCCTCTTCAGTAAGATGCTCTGCATCAAGACCAAGTAACTCACGCACTGAAACAACAGGAAGAATCTGTCCATGCAGGCTGGTCAGCCCCCGAAACATCCTGCTGTTCCGGTGAGGTACCGGGCGCACTATACGTTCTTCAAGCACTGAAACAAAAACCTGTGAAGAAAGAGCCAGCCACTCCCTTGAGATCCTGAATACAACTGCCCCGGCTGTTTCAGACTGCTCCTCTTCCTTAGCAATGGAGACTGCTTCGGTATTCTCATCCAGATAGCCTTCTGGAGGCTCACGGTCCAAAAGAGACAGCCCTGCACTTGTAAAATTAGGGCAGTAGTGGCAGTGGGACCAGCGTTTAAGTTCTGGGCAGGACCTGTCTCCGGCATATCCAATCGTATTCCAGCAGGATTCAAACATTATCCGGCCTCATTTCGTTTTTCAGCCCGACGGACCCTGTTACGCATAATTTCAGCCTTACGCAGATCTCCCCTATTCTCGAGTAGCAGGGAAAGATGCACCAGCGATTCCATGTGATCCGGCTCAAGATACAGGGCCTTACCGTAAAATTCCTCAGCCATGGGAATATTCCCTCCAGCTTCATGCAGCAAACCGCTAAGGTGAAAAAGATCCGGATCAGGTCCACTTTGCAGCAGGAGTCCTTCACACATCTTCAAGGCTTCCAAAATCCTGCCCATGTCTGCCATTTTTTTGATCTCATCCAAAGTAAGTCCGGCGGAATCATCCGGTCCACGCTCTTCCTTCGTTGCGGCAGGGTGGTCTTGCTCTTGAACAGGAGATAGTCCGACGCGGTGTAAATCACTTTGAACAACGTGTTTCAGCGTACTGTTTGCGACAGGACGCCTATTTGAATTTGGAGCGGTATCAGGAGAGTAATCTTTTGCGGCACAAGATGAATTTCGCAGCAGCGCAGATACCTTGCGCTTACCCTTACGCAGTGCAAATGTCCCCTGCTTTCTTATCGGGGTGAACCAATCATTAAAAATAGGAAGCATCTCGGCATGGCCCACAAAAAGCACCCCTTCCTCCTTTAACTTTTCATTAAGCATGGAAGCCAGACATTTACGGGAATCCTCATCCAGATAAATCAGTAAATTGCGGCAGAAGATAACATCATAACGGACCTGGGGCAGACAACTATCAACAAGGTTACAGGAAAAGAAACGGACAGTATCCCTGACCTCCTTATTCAATTTGCGCCCCTGCTGACATTCACTGAAACATCTTTCGGCATAGAACGGAAGCTTAGTACGGAATGAGTTCTCCGGGTAGATAGCCTCTTTTGCTTTACGCAAGGCCCTTTCACTGATGTCCACACCATCAACGCGGAAACTCTTCAGCCCAGCCCCCATGAGAGTCATGGCTATGGAATAAGGCTCTTCCCCGGTGGAACATGGTGCGCTGAGAACCCTGAAGTCTTTATCCTTCCGTCCGGATGACATCTCAAATAGCAGTTCAAAAGGCTTTCCATCCCTAAAGAACCAGGTTTCCGGGACAACAATTTCTTCAACCAGCTCATACAGCTCTTTATCACTGGTCCTCAGCAGAGCCAGATACTCTTTTTCCGTACACCCCGTCTCACGCATCCGCGCCTTCAGCGCCAGCCTGATTCCTGAACTTGCCAGCGAATCAGGAGCCAACCCTACGGCTCGATTGAGTATTCTTTGAAACGGAATGATATCCATCTGTTACTCCTGAGCACCGGGTGGAAAAATGTCACCATCCGCGGAAAAAAGAGCCATGCGCAATTCTTCAGTCAGCAGCTTGTGGGGTTTCAAAAGTTGCAACATGCTTCCGTTAACTCGCGCAACCCGGCCCAGCCACGGGGCACCGGGAATTTCCAGCCCGGCATCCTCAAAATCAGAATCTGCAATTTTCAAAGTCTCGGTTATATTCTCCGCCAGCAGACCGAGAAAATGCTCTTCGCGCTTTGAATTTTCATCTATCTCAGCGAGATCGATAATCACAGTACGGGTCGACATGCGCGAAGCACATGGGATATCCATGGCCAGCATGGAAAGATCGACCACCGGGGTAACCCTGCCCCTGTAGTTGAAAAGTCCTTTCACATAATCAGGAGAACGGGGTAATTCCTTGTAGACTGTAGGCGGAACGACCTCAGCCACAGTGCGGGCCTCAAGCCCGTAAATATATTTACCTATTCTGAAAGTCAGCACTAGCATCGTTATTCACTCACTTTGAAGCGGGAAACTTCGCTGCGCAACCCCTGAACAGCTTCATTCAGCTGTGAGGTAGCCCTGTTAAATTCCGCAAGAGCATCGGAAGTATCAGAAGCGGTATCTGAAAGCTGGGCCATGGCTTCACTTATCTGCTCAGCGCCTTCCGCCTGAGCGCCCATACCGTCATTCACCTGCTCGATGCGCGGGTTCAGCGCCCGGACCCCGGTCATGATACCTTCCAGCTTCTTGCCCAATTTCCCCGCCTTATCTGCACCGAAACGCACATCAGACGTAAACTTCTCCATTTCATCCACCCCTGAGTCCACGGAGTTGCGCATGTTACGGATCATATCCTCAATTTCAAGCGCAGCAACGGAAGTCTGATCTGCAAGACGCCTGATTTCTGCTGCAACCACCGAAAATCCCTGCCCGAACTTCCCGGCCTTTTCAGCCTCAATAGCGGCATTCAGGGAAAGCAGGTTGGTGCGGTCAGCAACTTTAGTGATAGTGGTGACGATACTTTCAATAGAGTTGGCACGGTCATTAATTTCATCCAGCTTGCCGGTAATGGATAGAGTCGCCGTACTCAGGTCATCCATAATGCGTACCATGGTTTTCAGGCCGTCCTGTCCTTCCGAAGCGAGGCTATCCATATTCGAAGCGGCCTCGTTAACATAACGCATGGCCCCGGCAAGTTCGCCGGAATTAGCCGAAATCTCGGCACTGGTCGCACTTATCTGGGTGGTTGCTGCGGCCTGCTGGTTCACAGTCACTTCCAGTTGGCGCGCAGAAGCCGCTATTTCAGTTGAAGATGTGGTCACCTGAATCCCGGAACGTTGCACCTGGCCTATCAAGGAATGAAGAGCTTCAACCATTCCTTTCACCGCAATATAGAGTTGCCCTGTCTCATCAAGCACTTCAGGTGTATCCGCATACTTAATGGCTCTGCGGGCATTGGGGCAGCGTTCTTCCACTCCGCCAAGTCTTTTCCGCGCATTGTAAACATCACCATCAGCAATAATTTTAACCAGATCGACCATATGGCTGACCGGGGTGGCAATAAGCCCGCTGGCATAAAATGAAAAAGCAAGAGTTATGGCAAGAAGCACCATGCCAGTAATAAGCAGCCACTCCACCAGGTAATCCAGAACACCGGTCAAACGATCGGAAATGCCCTGATATTCATCAAGATAGACCCCGACCCCGAGGACCCATCCCCAGGGCTTGAAGTATGTATACACAGAAAGCTTATCCCGGCCGCTGCCGTCCGTACCGGACTTCCAACTGTATATTTTGCTGTTAAGCTTGCCTTCCCCGGTATCAATTGCCTGATTGATAAGATCTTCGACAAAACCCTTTGTGCCCGCGACGGAATCAACAAATGCGCCATCAGTTTCGGGCGAGTTGGAAACAAGAAAGCGCCCCCTGTCACCTTCCCGGGTTCCGATAACCCACGTATAGCCGGTTTTGCCGATAGTAGTTTTAAGCATGGACCTCTTCAGCACCTTGACTATATCGCTGTCCATATACACGGATATCATCCCGGTCACATATCCGTTCTGATCACGCAATGGAATGTAAATGGTAAAACGGGTTCCGTCATCCTGATGTTCATATTTTTCAGCATTGCGCCCGGACAGGACGTCACCAATAGCCGACTCGACATGACCGTCATCCCCCAGCGAGTAAAAAACATCCCCCAGTTTCCAATTTCCGCTGCCGCTATCTACTGTGGTATCTACAACCAGCATATCCCCTTCGGGGTTGATCCGCTGAAAAATGGTGAAGTAAGCTCCGGAAATACGGGTAGCCTCAACCAGCATGCTCAAAGGTTTTCCCTTGCGCTGGGCATAAGTCAGCTTATTCTCGCCAATGCTCAAAACAGGAAGGGTTACATCACTTTTTTCCGTAGAACGCATATTGTTAGCAGGCCAGTCAGTTACATTTTTCTGTATCACCACACGGCCTTCATCGGACAGTAATGCCTCAAGAGCCATGGACGCCCTTCTGGTTTCAGTCACCAGCAACTGGTCGGCTGAACGACATTCTTCATACAAATCTGCGGCCAGCTGCGAAACATGCGATTCTATAAGGGAATTTACCTCATCCTTCATGCAGAATTGCAGATTGTCTTCCAGGATATTGGTAATGATAAACATGACCACAATGGGAATTATTGCGGAACCGCAAGCAATGGCGATTATCTTTCTTCTGAGGGAAAAACGCATTGAATACATCCCGGCACTCCCAACCGTCTGGCGGGAACACACTTTATTACAGATTAAGCTGATTCAATCTTAACAGGGGGCAGATGATCTTACACCCGTTCCTCTCTTGTATTTATTTTATATGATTAAATCAATGACCGCAGGAATTTTGGATCATTTACAAAAATATATTTTTTTGTGTGTAAAGAGATTGGGTCGGGCTGCCGATAGCAAAAGTATGAACCGGCTGACAAATTTATGCACAGCCGATGCCCACTCACGGAGGAGTGTATGTATTATCACGGATTCGATAATAAAGCAGCGTCTGCAACAAAGTACTGGACCAACAAAGATGACGAACTTGTCTCGGTCTTATTCGCAAAAATAATCAACAAGACTGTAAACACACAGGAAACACGCTCTGAGCAGGACCACCTTGTGGACCAGATGGTCAACAATCTTTTCGACCTCTGCTTTTATATAAATAAAGATGTCCATAACTGCTGATCCTTTTTTCATACACTCGCCATGTCCGGCAGTATGACCACAGATTAGCTGAGGCTGAATAAAAAAATCCCCGACAGTTTAAAGCTGCCGGGGATTTTTTTAAGATGGTTCTTTTATAACCGTCTAATTAGCTGACCTGTGCGAGGCGGGGTGCGTTCTTGGCTTTTTCCTCTTCCGCTCTCTTACGCAGGTAATGAACCATGGTAAGGATTGCGGTAATGGCTTCAAAGCCTTCCTGTTCTACAGAGTCAACCAGTGCGTCGGAAGGATCGGCCTGCAGTGCACTCTTGAGAGCTTTGGAGTATCTGCCGAAACCGTCCATGAGATCAAGAGCCATGTAGTTGGCTTCATCAGGATCTTCTGGGTTGATGTCCATGGGAACCAGAACATAGCCCATGATGTTTGCCAGTCTGGTCAGGGGACGGATGCTGCCGGTTGCTTTCATGATGGGAATCAGTTCTTCTACACCAACTTTAGCGCCTTTGTCTTCGGGGTTGATTTCGCGAAGAAGAGTCGGGTAAGGTTTGTTGATTTCATTTGCCACATCACGCGCGGGCTTGTCGTTTTTAAGTACAACGTCCTGCAACAATTTAGTCAGTTCATTATTTGCCATTTCTATGTCTCCCTATGGTTCATTATTTTTTGATTATAATTAATCTTAATAACAGCTAATTTCATGCCAGTTTATTATGTAATAACAGACATACATATAGTCTTTTATCTTCAGACACTTAAACAAAAAGAGTCTTCTGGCGGCAGGGCCGGAATCGCACAAAACAGTATTTTTTACTGAAAAACAAGAATATTAATTATCCCATTAATCATTGGCGACGCGGAAAGAAGGCTATACAAGGAATACTCCTCCCTTGCAAGGATTGATTAGGCCAATATCAAAATTCTACGTAAAAGGTATGTAATTACTTAATACCAAAAAAAGAGCGCCGCAAAAGTGAGACGCCCTTTTCCTAATGGAAAAACGTAACGGCCTATTCAAGTCCGAGCGAATCTATGAACACTTCACCGGAAAAAGTAAGTTCAGCTCCGCCCTGCAAAAAAACATTACCGCCTTCGATGATGACTTTAAGAATTTCACCGCCGGAAGTACGGATTCTTACAGCCGCATCAGTCAAGCCCTGTTTATGGAGAGTAAGCTGAACAGCGCTCACCCCGGTTCCGCAGGCATAAGTTTCATCCTCCACACCTCTTTCATAGGTGCGGACAATCAGGCTGTCGTTATCGTCAATTTGTACGAAGTTGACGTTAGTTCCGGCAGGGGCAAAAGCTTCGTGGTAACGGAAGGCTGCACCGAGCTTCTTGACATCTACATCATCAACATCGGCCACCTGCACGACTGCGTGAGGAACGCCGGTGTTTGCAAAGTGGTACTCATACTCTTCGCCGTCAATTTCCAGAGTCTGCTTCACCGCCAGTCCTTCGGGCGGAGTGAGCTGGACTTTGACCTCTTCCAACAAAGGAAAGACCTGAACCTTGATCGGGCCTGCATCGGAACCGAAAGAATGCTGTTCGCCTGCAATACCCAGAGCATGAGCCAGACGCCCGGCGCAACGGGATGCATTGCCGCACATCTCAGCTCTGGATCCATCGGAATTATAAAACTGCCAGACATAATCAAGTCCGGAACCTTCAGGAGCATTTTCAATGAAAAACAGTCCGTCAGCGTAAACTCCGAAAGCTCGCTGACAGAGCTTCTTGGCCCAAAGCTCCATTTTCTCGACCGGAACACCAAGCTCACGGTTATCTATGATTACAAAATCATTGCCGCAACCCTGCATTTTATAAAAAGGAACAGATTTTCCGAACATTTCACTCATTTGGCAGCCTCATTGTATAATGATCTAAAGTTTAATATTCATTCCGACAGCGCCGGGTCAACTTGATATCATCAGGACTCAACAACGCGGGAGCGCTGACGGCGGACCAGATACAGAAAAGGTGTATCCATAACTGCCACTATAGCCTTAAACAGGTAAGTGGTAAAAAGAATTTCTACCCAGACATCAAAGGGGAAAAGCCCCCACAAGGCGACAAGGCAGAACACGGAAGAATCAAGGAACTGGCTGAGCAGGGTAGACGCATTGTTGCGCAGCCAGAGGTGGCGCTCACCCATCTTATCTTTAAGAAGGTGAAAAATATATACATCATTAAGCTGGGAAACAATATACGCAGCCATGCTACCCAATGCAATACGGGGCAGAAAACCAAAAATAGCCTCAAGATGCGGCTGAGAAAAATCATCCGCTGCGGGAACAAACTTCAGTGCCAGCTGCATGTAAACAACTGCCATCAAGAGAACCACGAACCCCAGATATACTGCTTTCTTGGCTTCTTTCTTGCCATAAAATTCGCTGAGTATATCAGTTGAAAGAAAAACGCTGGCATAAAGGATGTTGCCGAGAGTGGTGGTCATTCCGAACAATTCTATTGTCTTCAGAACCTGAATGTTACACAGAATCAAGTTGAACACAATCAGGCCGTAAAGTCCAGTTTTGCCGAAAAATCTATAGATAACAAGCACAAGGCTCAGGTCCATGACCGCAAAGCCAAGCCATAATAACTCATTCATCATATTACTCCTGTATGCGCGTTCCGTAAGTAAACACTACAAACGCAAACTCCGCAACCTAATAGATACGGGCCTTCACGGCTCCGTGATCAGCTCCTAGCGCAATTTATACTGAAAATCCATACAAAAAAAGCGGCCCCGACAATCGGGGCCGCTTTAATCCAGTCTGACAGCTATAGACTGAAGGAAACCTTCTGATTTTACATAATCCTGAGCTTGGGCCTCTTGGGCGATACAACCACCCGGTTACGCCCCTGCGCCTTGGCTTCGTAAAGGGCCTCATCGGCCTTGCGCACTATCTCGGTGCCTTTTTCGAGACTTCCGGGGCATACGGAAGAGACACCGATGCTCGCAGTAATATTAAAACTTGCATCCTGATAGGTCATATTGCTGGCGGAAATCTTTTCCCGAATCCGCTCAGCCAGCATCCGGGCCTGAGCTTCGTTGGTATGCGGCAGCAGAATGGCGAACTCTTCCCCTCCATAACGGGCGATGAAATCTGTAGACCTGAAAGTATTTTCAAATAGACGGGCCACTTTTTCCAAAACCATATCACCGGCCATATGGCCGTAGGTATCATTGACCGACTTGAAGTGATCAAGATCAATCATGAGCAGAGCCAGTTCAGTATTCAAACGCTGATGGCGCTTGAATTCTTCGACCAGCCTTTCGTCAAAGCTGCAACGGTTGTAAACTCTGGTCAGACCATCGCGATTTGCACGGGTCTTTATCTTATCAAACATGATCGCATTACTCAGGGCGAGAGAAAGGTGATTGACGGCCGCATTAAGCGTGGACACCTGATCTTTAGCAAGCCTGACATTACGTTCACAAAGCATGACCAGACAACCGAACTTATCACCACGGGCGACCAGCGGCAGGGCCAGAATTCTTCCTGATTCAGGGCTGTAAACCATGTTGGAGGACACTGCGGGGACGGTTTCAGCCATATTGTAGCTGGAAACTTCCATGCCGCTTAAGGCAACCACATTTTCAATCATCAACTCAACCCATTCTTTCTGGACACTTTCAACCTGTCCGGGGTTGATAAAAATATCTGCGTCAAGATGCTTTCCAGTAGGCAGGACATTCCAGAAGGCTCCTTGCACAGAGTAAACCGGAAGCAGCATCCTAAGATCTTCGGCTGCCTGTCCAAGAATATTGCCCACTTCAAGCCTTTCTGTTGCATTTGACAGCACTGTGTTCAGAAACTGAAGCTGTTCTGTCTTCCTGGAGAGCAGTTCCCGTTCAAGGATGATTTCCTCAGTCATGCGGTAAAGGTCACCGTAGAGCCCGGAAATCTCCTTCGCCCTGAACAAAGCATCCTGCACCTTGGAGCTGGTAAGCGGAGAGCTGACTACCGCAAGGAATCCATCCTCAAGAACTCGTTCAAGATCCGTGCTCTTAGCTTCATCCTGTATAAGAATACGCTGGGTGGATTCCAGATTACGGTAAGCGGAGCGACGTTCTTCAGGAAGTTCATCCCACACACGCTGCGGAATCCATGTTGCTGCGGGCTTATCCTTATTGCTCAGTTCCTTTTCTCCGGGCAGGGAACGCTCAGAAAAATTTCTCAAGAAGAAACCGGGACCGAGGGAATCCTCAATCTTTCCGACTTCTGCTGTATTAAGACCGAACCCCCAAAGCAGTTCTGGCCTGTTGCCTCTTTTCATTATGGTCTCCTTGATTGCCTGTTTAAGCTGTCAGAAACAATTTTCTACCAACGTTTTGCAAAAAAAGGACCATTGAAAGTCAATGTAGATCACGGTTAGGCCGTGTGATAACCGCTTTCTTTCAACCTCAAAAACAAAAAGCATTTATAACAAGATATTAAGGACGGAAGCTAAAACGTGTTATAAATTTCATGACTCAGGTTGAATGCCACCGAAGACTCAGTCGGGGGAAAAGGAAGGGAAAAGTCTGCCGGGAATTTGACATGCAATAACTACTAAAGGGGAAAATAAATCCTTTGACAAAAACCGGCGAAGTATGGCTTGAAATAATATATGAAAAATCAAAGAATATGGGGAACTCTGGACCCATTCCACGAAAACGGCCCTATTCTGGGCAGGAAAGTTGCCAATGAGGGATTTCTAAACGGACTTCTCGGCCTTGACCCTTTTGACGAATACCACTTCTTTCTCTCCGGTGCAGGCGTAAAAAAAGGACTGCACTCCTTCTTAAGCAAAAACTACCCTGCTCTCATCGCGCTGAACCGGATCAAAATAATGGACCGCCGAGAACTGCCGGAAGCAATTAGCCGGCAAGAGTACTTCTGCTTCCACCAGTCGGACTGCATAAATTATCCACCCCATCTGGGCCGTTTGCGTAACGCATACGCCCGCAATGTTTTTCCCATCACCGGCACAACACACTCTTTGAGTTACAGCAATTACGGTTCTTTTTTTCTTAATCACCTCTGGCCGGGCACAACAGCAAGAGACTGTATAGTAACGACTTCCAAGGCAGGAAAACTTGTTGTCGAAAAATATTTCCAGCACCTGCGGGAGGGGTTCTGCTTAAGCGAAGCCACCCACCCTGCGCCGCAAATTCGCAGAATTCCGCTTGGAATCACTCCGGGGGAACTTAGTCCTGCTGATGGCGCACAAAAAAAACAGGCAAAGCTGAACATCGGAATTAACGGTAACGATACCAAGGTCAATATCCTTGTATTCGGACGTATTGCCCATTATTCGAAAATGGATGTTCTTCCTCTGCTGCGCGCCCTGCAACGTCTCTTTACAAACGGTCTGGACCGGAAAAGTATTCGCTTGCTTCTGGCCGGATGGCTGGATGAGGAGGACGATTTTCCCGAGACTCTGGCCCAGATATGCCGCAATATGGGGCTTGACCTGTCACTCATCGGACGTCCTTCGGATGACCGTAAAGTTGACCTTTTCCGCGCGGCTGATATATTTGTTTCCATCTCTGACAACCCGCAGGAAACATTCGGGATTACAGTACTTGAAGCGGGGGCAGCAGGACTGCCCGTAATCGCATCAGACTATGATGGATACAAAGATCTGATTGTTAATAATGAAACCGGAATACTCATCGAGACGATCGGCCCTGAATCTACACCTGATCTGGACATGATAGCCCCACTCTGCTTCGACAATCATTACCACCTGCTCATGGCCCAGCAAACTGCGCTGGAAACACCTAAGCTGGCAGCGGCACTGGAACGGCTGATAAACGATAAGCAACTGCGCGAAAATATGGGACAGGCCGGAGCCAAAAGGGTGCAGGAAAATTTCAGCTGGTCAAAGGTAATTGAAAGCCATGTGGCCCTATGGGAAGAGTTGAATACCATCCCGGTGAACATTGACGAACTGCGCGACAGACTTCATCCCGCACAGGTTCGGTTGGGTGAAACATTTTCACATTACCCCACGCAGACTTTAAGCCCTGAAACCAAGCTGGTTACCGGAATTACAGGACAGGCCATCTATCATGGAAAGGAATTCCCACTAATTTATAGAGGGGTTGACCGAATTCTGAATCAGGAAGTCATCCGCAAAATGGCATTTCTTGCCCGCAAGCCGATAAGTGCAGCCCAGTTGACTGAGAAGATGAAATCTATGGCCGG
The DNA here is from genome assembly GCF_963667685.1 of Maridesulfovibrio sp. Taxonomy (NCBI): domain Bacteria; kingdom Pseudomonadati; phylum Thermodesulfobacteriota; class Desulfovibrionia; order Desulfovibrionales; family Desulfovibrionaceae; genus Maridesulfovibrio; species Maridesulfovibrio sp. The sequence goes on from NZ_OY763930.1 coordinate 1,316,930, forward strand.
GGAGATGACCAACAAAGAAGCCCAATTCCATCTTCTGTGGTGCCTGAAACATGATATTCTGGAAAAAGTATGCTGAGCCGCACGGTAATCCATCATAGTTTTCTCGCCAAAAGCGGCGGCGCGACAAAGGTTGCTGCCATGCTTCATGCCGGACTGCTGAAATCCGGGCATAAGTCCATCCACTCTTTCGAAGCATCTGAAGAACCGGGTGACAAACTGATTCTTCCGGAAGAAGCTGCGCAATCCATCCCCGAAGGAAACATCGTGCACCTGCATTCCTCCGCTGCCCCGGTCCTCTTTCTGCGAAAGCTCCCTGCGAGAACAAAAACAGTGATAACCCTGCATGACACCAAACTGATAACCGGAGGATGCGCATCCCCAATGGGCTGCGTTCAATTTGAGGCAGCATGCAGTAATTGTCCGCGCAACTTTCCCGACAGCAAACGCTCACGACGTGATAAAATATCGGCGCTGATAGAATCGAAAGCCGTGCTGGTTTCACCATCCGGATGGCTGGCCAGACTGGCTCGTAAAGCCGACCCTGCACTGAAGCCAAGAATCATACCCAATGGCACAGCATGGCCTGATAAACCTGCAGATCGGAAGGCAGCACGAAAAGAACTCGGAATACACCACGCTTCGAGAGTTCTGCTCTTCATCGCCCATGGCGGAGCAAAAGCGGCCTACAAATCCGGCCCTGAATGGAAACAATATTGGCTGGAAATCAAGAAAGCGGTTCCTGAAGCTTTATGCTTCGCCATTGGAGGCAACAGCAACAGCAGGGATGGCGACTTCATTTCAATCCCCTATGTGCAAAACGACATGCTGAATAAATTTCTTTGCGCTGCGGATGTTCTGGCTTATCCAACTCTGGGGGACAACCACCCGCTGATTATCATTGAAGCCATGGCCCAAAGTCTTCCGGCCGTCAGCTACGCTGTCGGCGGAGTGGTGGAGCAGATTTCCGACGGAGAAAATGGAATTCTGGTTGCCCCTTATGAAAAAAATACATTTACCGAAAAGGTCTCTATGCTTTTGGAAAACAGCCGTCTCGCTCGAGAGATGGGCAGCAGGGGGTTTCATACCGGCAAAAAACGATTTTCAAGTGAAAGAGTTCTCGGCGATTACACTAAATTATATTACAGTCTTGTGTAATTTAGTTTTAACATGTTATTATTTTATTTATTTACAAAATTATCACGCTATGCGAGTTGACTTTTTCCCGTGTTTAAACTGGAACTAATTTATTAGTCAGAATATGAAGATAAGAAAAATCTTTCATTAACAAGCATTTCAGGCTAACATTATAATGAGCTGAGGATGATCCATTAAATGTTGCTTGCTCGATACATTCCTTTTTTCAGGGGAGGATGACAATGTCCCAAACTAATATTCTACTTGAATCAGGCACCAATGAACTTGAAATAGTTGAATTTTACATTGATGAACGTGATACTGTACATGATGGCTCAACACGCCGCAACTATTACGGTATCAACGTTGCCAAGGTAGTTGAAATTATCCGTCTGCCTGAGTTGACCGACATGCCTGATGCGGCCAACGACGCAGTTCTTGGTGCTTTTGATCTCAGATCGGAAATCATTCCTCTGATTGATCTGAGCCGCAGGGTCGGTAAAAACAGAATCGAAGACGAAGCTCCGAAAGTAATCGTCACCGAATTCAACAAAATTTCCACCGCTTTTCTTGTTTCCGGTGTAACCCGTATTCACCGCATAAGCTGGGAACAGGTTGAAGCACCAAGCAAGCAGGTTTCTTCCCTAACCGCAAACTCCATCACCGGAGTAGTAAAGCTCGAAGGGCGTATTGTCTTCCTGCTCGACCTTGAAAAAATAGTCGCAGACCTTAACCCGGACATGGACATTACGGATGTACCGGAAGCCTCACTTATCGATAAAATCGAAAAGCGTCAGCTCAAAGCACTCATTGCAGACGACTCCACTATGATTCGCCGCATGATCGGGCAGATGCTGGAAGATGCCGGTTTCCGTGTTACCAGAACCCACAATGGTAAGGCGGCATGGGATAAGGTTATGGAATGGAAAGGAAGAGCAGAGAGCGAAGGTAAAGCCATTAAAGATTACCTCGACATTGTGGTAACCGACATTGAAATGCCGGTCATGGACGGTCACAACCTGACCAAACGCATCAAGGATGATCCTGAACTGCGTCATCTTCCGGTACTGCTCTGTTCCTCTATCATCACCGACACTCTTTTCCACAAAGGAGAATCTGTCGGGGCTGATGACCAGATTTCAAAAGCTGAAATCAACCAGCTCGCCGAAAGAGTATTCAAGCTTATCGAAAAAGCAGATAACAATTAGTTTGACGCGAACGCCACAAAACCAAAGCCCCGCAAGAAAATGTTCTTGCGGGGCTTTCATTTTTTCAAGAAGCCAATAAAGCTACTTAATCCAAATAAGTGAGCACTGACGCCCTGTCTGCTTCTCTCTGCGGTAAGAGAAGAAGCTATCAGCCATGAAATAGGTGCACAGGTCAACAGAATAAATATTACGCCGTGGCAGTCCTGCCTCATGCAACTGATCTATGGTCAGTTTCCAAAGATCAACAGTGCTGCTCGCCTTATCAAAGTATTCTTCAAATCCCGGCTCAAAATCAGATTCAAAATTTACGAACTGGGCGGCGGCGGGACTAAGACTTGGCCCGCGCACAGCCAGCAGATCTTCGGGATCACAGCTGTAATGTTCGCAGATGTCGGCTACTCCCTTACCAGGAAAATTAATTGCATTTCCACGCCAGCCGTTATGAAGTCCTGCCACGAATTCACCGTTTTTATGGGCAATCATTATCGGCTGGCAATCTGCGGTCTTAACCACCATGGCGTGCCCTGCGGTTGTTGTAGCAATCCCGTCCCCTTCTAGCACAGGTTTAGCAGCCGGAGATCCTTCTTCAAGGTCATAATGCATCACATCACCATGAACCTGAATGCACTCATGCCAATGGGTAATTCCAAGTGATGCGGCCAATTCAGTACGGTTTGCCCGGACATCATATGGATCGTCACCCACATCATACGAAATATTACCGCAGCCATAAGGTGATTTGCAGCTACCTCCGCTTCTGGTACTGAAGGCCACCGAAACATTTTCAAGTCCCGGAAAAACAAAAGGTATATAACTTATTTTTGCCATATCAACTCCCTGTCAGTACAGACCAGCTGCACATTTTTATCCCACGGTTCTATTGGAAACCCATCCACCAGCTGAAAATTGTAGCAGACTCCCACAGATAAAAAACCCTCTTTTTGCGGACGGGCCAAAAAGCGGTCATAATATCCGCCGCCGAATCCTATGCGGTAACCATTGCGGTCAAATCCCACACCTGGGACAATCATCAGATCCGGGGAAACTGCATCCGGAAACTCACAGCGAGTCCGGCATGGTTCCTTGATGCCGAAAGAACCGGACATCAGCTCAGCTTCAGCCCGAACTACACCGAAATCCATCTGTCCCGGCTCATTTTTACGGCAACATGGCATGAAAAGTTTTTTACGGCTATTCCATGCCGCTTCAAGCAACGGGCGGACATCCACCTCGTTCCTGATCGGCCAGTAAAGCAGAACTTCACCGGCTTTGTCCCACTCTTCAAGAGATAGAACCGATTCCACTATGCTGCGGCTCATGGAGTCCACATCAGGTCCGCGCATGGTGGAACGCTTTTCCAAAAGCTGCCGTCTAATAATTTCTTTATCCATCTCGGTCACCTGTATCCCGTTTGAAGTCATGAGATGGAAAAATTAAGCACAACCCGGTGACAAAAATCAATCACCAAGTGCTACAATAATGAAAATATCCCCGGACACAAGGCTGAGCATTGGTTTTTGAGGTCAATAATGCTATTTAATATTCTCCCGTAAACAAAAAAGGATACAAGTAGATATGAGTGGAGGCAGTATGACTAAACCTCAAAAACAATGGATCGCTTTCGGTGATATCCACCAGAACTTAAGATTTGTGGATATCATACCTGAGATTGCAGATGTTTTCGGTATAATCGTTACCGGTGATTTGACAAACCATTCCCCGGAAGGGGCTGTCGAAAAGGTTTGGAACGCAATTCATAGTAAAAACAGCAACATACTAGCCCAGCAGGGCAATATGGACCGTGGTAATGTTACTGAATTTCTAAAATCGAAAGGAGCCAATCTTCATCGTGAATCACGGGAACTGGATACCGGAATCAAAGTAATGGGTGTTGGCTGCTCCATTCCCACTCCCTTCGGCACTCCCGGAGAAATTACAGAAGAAGAAATGGCCCGCTATCTTGACGAAACCCACTCAGAACTAGGCGAGTATGAGCAACTATTGCTGGTTGTTCATGATGCTCCGTTCAACACCAAACTGGATGCTATCGCCAACGGGGTTCATGTCGGCAGTAAAGCTGTGCGTGATTTCATAGAAAAACATCAACCGGAAATCGTCCTCTGTGGCCATATCCATGAAGCCCAGGGGGAAGATGTCATTGGTGAATCGAGAATTTTCAATCCCGGCATGGCTTCTGGCGGCGGATACGTGCTCGTTTCCATTATTGACGGCAAGCTGGACGCAACCCTCAAGCATATTTAACCATGAGTAAAATTAAATTCTTATGGGTCGGCAAAGTCAAAGAACCTTTCTTCCGCGACGCTTGCGCCCATTATACCAAAAAACTTGGACGATCCCACAAACTGGAAGAAACCATCCTCAAAGATGCTCCCGGAAAACTTCCTCCGCAAGAAAAGGTAAAGCACGAAGGCAAAGCCATCATGGACAAAATCAAGCCTTCTGACATGCTTATCTGCCTTGACGAAAAAGGAAAGGAAATGACTTCCGTGGAGCTGTCAAAACACTTGCAACGATGGTCAGAAGACCCGAATCTGACCCCGACTTTCGTTATAGGCGGCCCTTTCGGATTAGCGGATGAAGTGAAGAACACCGCCCGGATAAAACTTTCGTTGAGCAAAATGACTCTGCCTCATGAACTGGCCCGGACCATGCTGCTCGAACAGCTCTACCGCGCAGCTTCGATACTCCGCGGCTCACCTTATCATCACGTTTAAGAAGACTTGCGGACCGGCGGTCCTTCCGGGGCCAGAAGACCATTCTGGTAAAGTGGTCCCAGGACTCTCCAGAGACATTGGTCAGGGCTTCCCGGCATTGGGATATATAATTTTTGGCGGGAATTACCGCCTTGGAGATATTTATGCTTAAGATGGATTACCTTGAAAAACTGGAAGAATACATGACTTCCGGTGACATGAAATTTGAATTCGACAACGGAACTGAAGAGAAAAGATTCGAAATCTTAGAATTCCTGGAAAAACTCATGGACGTGGCGGAAATAGCCGACGAGCACGCCACCAAACTGATATTCAAAGGCGGCCTGCTTGAGCAGCTCTCCGGTATGGGACAGGAAAAAGAATAGTATAATTATTTCGGCAAAACGCGAAATGTATCAAAATCAAAGGGCCATCGGAGAATCTCCGATGGCCCTACTTGTTTGAACTAAAAATATTCTAAAGCTTGGTGACTCTGACCACCTCTTCAAGAGTAGTCACGCCTTCCTTTACCAGACGGATACCGTGATCCACCATGGTCTCGCGGCCCATTTCTTTAGTCGCGTAAGATTTAATACGGTCAGAAGAAGCAGTATCCATAATCAGAGCGCGAAGATCTTCTGTAACAGGAATAAGTTCGTAAACCCCTCGACGACCACGGAATCCCGTAAAGTTGCAATGCTCACAGCCTTCACCGGCAGTCTGGATTGTGGGTAAATTTTTAGCTTCTTCGAACAGCTTATAAGTATTCTGGGAAATTTCCACGGTCTTCGAACAGTGCTTACAGTTGACACGCACAAGACGCTGCCCAAGCACTAAAGAAAGGGAAGAGGCCAGCAGGAAAGGCTCAATGCCCATATCGAGCATTCTGGTTACCGCTGTGGCCGCATCGTTGGTGTGCAGTGTTGAAAGCACAAGGTGACCGGTCAGGGAAGCCTGAACAGCAGTACTTGCGGTCTCCTGATCTCGAATCTCACCAACAAGGATAATGTCGGGGTCCTGACGCATGAATGAACGGATAGTTTCCGCAAAGGTCATACCCGCAGCCTTATTGACCTGTACCTGATTAATTCCGGAAAGTTGGTATTCCACCGGGTCTTCAACAGTTACGATATTTTTGTCGTCACGGGGCAGCTCACTGAGACCCGCGTAAAGGCTTGTTGTTTTACCGGAACCGGTCGGACCGGTAACAAGTACAATACCATGCGGCTGGGCAAGGATTTTCCTGAACAATTCAAGATCAGGTCCTTTAAGACCGAGGTCTTCAAGGTTAAGAATGTTCTTTGAGCGGTCCAGAATACGCAGAACAGCCTTTTCGCCGCTCATAGTAGGAATAGTTGAAACACGGACGTCGACTTCCTTCTGCCCGAGTTTAAGAAAAATACGTCCATCCTGCGGCTTACGGCTTTCAGCAACGTCCATCTCGCCCATAACCTTGAGACGGGCGATAATGGTAGCCTGAAGCCCCTTATCCAAACGTTTGACAGCCTTGAGCACACCATCCTGACGATAGCGGACTACAAAGCCGGAGCCCTGTCCCTCAAAATGAATATCACTGGCGCCGGTGGAAATAGCCTGATGCAGGGTTTTATTAACAAGCCTGACAATCGGTGCATCGTCATGGGACCAGCCGAGCAGGTCCTGCCCGTCCTCTCCCCCGGCTTCATCTGAATCTGATTCAATAGCACTTTCCTCTTCCCATACAGTCAGCGCCTGTTCCAGCAGCGGAAAAAACTCTTCCTCCGCCACAATCTCAGACACAACATTCTTGCCCATTTTCCAAGCCAGAAAATCGGCCATGGGCAGGGAAGTTTCATTCTGCAACAAAACCCTTATCTCTGTATCGTTAACTTCAACAGGGATAAATTCATTGCGCTGGGGAAAGGTCAAAAAAAGATCAACCACTTCCCTCGGAACCTGATTCAAATCATAGGAGATACTCAATTTCTACTTCCTGCTAGCTGTCAGACGAAGATGAACCGGATTCATCCGAACCTTCTGAGTCATTTTCGAAGGTATTGAATTCCTTATCGATAAAGCTTTCAAAACGCTTACGCTGCTGGCGGTATTTGTCCATTTTGGCTTTACTGATGGCTTCGAGCTGCTCGGTGGTCTGAATGATCCGCGCAGAAAGGAAAACCATTAGGGTCTGCTTGTTGTTACTGTTGGAGGTGCTTTTGAAAAGCCAGCCCAACAGGGGCAGATCGGACAGATAAGGTACACCGGAATCAGAGCGGGTCTGGTCAGACTTGATCAAACCACCGATAACCATGGTCGAACCATCAGCCAGCAATACTGTGGTATCGGTAACGCGGTCATTAGTGACTGGCAGGTCTGAGGCAACACTTGACTCTGAAACAGTATTATAAGTCTGGTAAACATCCAGCTTGATCAGACCGTCTTCACGGTTGATGCGCGGGGTAATTTTGAGCTTGATACCGACATCCTTGTACTCGTAGGTGGAAACAACACCGCTGCCGGTGGTGGTACTTTCACCACTCTTAAACGGTCTGCTTTCACCGACAAAAATCTCGGCTTCATTGTTATCCAGAGTCATTACCTGCGGAGCGGAAATCAGGTTGAAGTCGGATGCCGTTTTGGTAAAGTTAACCAATGCTCCGATAGTTGGAAAAGTCTTACCGGCATAAGAGATCGTATCCCCCAGAACCCCCATGGAGTAACCGCTGGGCATACTCGAAGGATCGGTGGCGTAACCCGGGAGGGAACTACTGGCCGCAGTATATCCCAATGTAGCGACACTACCACCCATCTCAATTCCGCCCTGCCACTCAACACCGAACTTCTTCGTATTTTCCAAAGAAGTTTCCAAAACAAGGGCTTCAATATAGACCTGATCCTGAGCCTGATCCAGCTGTTCCACGAACTTATCAATCTGGGGCAGCTGATCCGGGCTGGCCATTACAATAAGAGTGTTGGTGGTTTCATCGGCCGAAATCTGGATTTCATTATCATCATCTGAACCTGATGATTTCTTCTGCTGGGTATCAGTTTTTTTATTAGCCCCTTTTGCAGAGGGGATTGCACCACCGGAAGTAAGGCTTTTAAGTACCTCCCCGGCGACAGTGGCTTCGATATTATGCACCCTGTAAATTTTCATCTTTGATGAAAATGACTCATTGCTGGCGCGGTCAAGCTTTGAAATTAAACTTTTAATATTTGCGATCTGCTCTGCAGAACCTGCAACCAACATACTGTTGGCCCAGTCCAGGGATTCAATAACCGGTGGAGTTCCGGCTTTCCCGCTTTTCGATAATTTGTCGTAAAAAGAAATCAGCTTACCGGCCACAGTGGCAGAACTGGTCATCTCAAGCTCAATCAAAGCAGAAGCCTGCTTGTCCCCAGCTCTGGCAAGGATCGCCAGCAGCTTTTTCATTTTATTTACATTGTCCTGCAGGTCACGAACCATGACAGCATCGGCCATTGGCACTGCGGTAACTTTGCCGAGACGAGAAGCAACCTGAGCTAGCACACCCTGAACTTTAGCAGGGTCCATCTTGCCTTCAAGCTGAAAGATAGAAGTTATGATTTCTTCCCCATTCCCCGGTGATGGCGATGACTTAACATCCGGAGTAATGAGTTTTGCATCACGCAACGGCAGCACATAGGTCACGTTGTTACGGGTGACAGCATTAAATCCAGCCCCGGTAAGTACTTCCTGAAAAACAGCCATAAGTTCCGGCTCGGTGAGAGATTGCCCGGCGTAGATGCTGACATGAGTTTTCGGCAGAGTATCTTTTTGGAAAACAATGTTCCTGCCGGTATAGCGGCCAACAAATTTAATAAATTCTTCGAGAGAAATACTCTCAAGGTTGGCATGTACTCCGTCCCCGCCTTCTGGCTGGGCCATGGCTACAGGTACAGAAAGAGAAATGGACAAGACCAAAGTGACAAAAAAAACACTTAATTTCTTCAGCATATTCAGCTTCATAGGCTCCACCGGATTTCCGGCAAAATCTTATATTCTCTGTAAAAAATCATCAATACATATGATAATTTTTCATTTCAGACGTTCTAATGTTGCATCTCTGCAAGCATCCTACACTTACAAAAACCAGTCAAGCTTTCGCACTCCCGGCCTTAATTACATAAACTGATAAAACAAAAATGAATTGTATGCAAAATGGATAAGTGTTGAGGAAACACAGCTCCTGTACCTTTGCCAGATATACCCGAAGGCAAGGGATGGGAAAAATGTCAACAATGCCCAATGCACAGGCTGATGGACAAGGTGAACACCGGCAAAAAGTACTGAAGTGAGTACATTTGCCAGACTCAACGGCCCCAACCGCCACTTATACTTTAAAAGTCTGTCTAACCCTTCCTGCAACAGGAACCTGAAAAAGAATTCCTCGAACATCGCCTTGAAAAACAATGTGGAAAGAGTGAGCCTTATATCCGGCTCAGGAACATAAAGCCCCACGAATCCCAGAGACAAAAACAAATAAAATATAGGATCGGTAAGGCTGATCGCCCCCCATTTGAACTGGTACCAAATCCCTTTCAAGATTCGGTTTACGAAAAAATCATAAACCATAAGTTTCTTTATCTATATCAAATGTTATTAAATCTAAACGGTTGAAATGGGCAATAGGCCAAATCATACTCAAGAAGCTACTTCTTGTAGCAGGTTTACACTCTGTCTAAAACCCTTAAAAGTACATCTTCGGGCAAAACTTTGGTCAAACAGGCCAGATCGCCCCGTTCACACCTTTCTTTTCCGCACGGAGCACAGTCCATTCCGGCCACGACTTCCTCATGTTCCGGTGATGGAAAGACCCAGCTTCCAGAAGAACCGGGCATTACAATACTCTGGGTTCCAACGGCTACAGCAAAATGCCTCGGGGCAGAACAGTTGCCGATATGCAGCACAGCCCTCTCAATTAAAGCAGCCATAAGACGCAGAGAGCCGGGTTTCTCGAGCATTACGCACTTGTCCGGAACACCGGATTCATCCCTCACTTTCAGGGCGACATCCTTTTCCCCCGGGCCGTAAAGCAGAAAAAACTTGAAATTGGGCCGTTCTTTGGCTGTCAGACCGATCAATTTCCCATAATACTCCTCCGGCCACTTCCGGGTATACCTTCTGTGGGAGGCATCAATGGTTATTAACGGCTCATTCTCACCAACTCCCAAAGATTCAAGACAGGATTTTGCTTCAGCGCGCTCTTCGTCTGAGACAAAAAGCTTGGGCCGTTCATAATTCCAGTCAATCCCCAGCGGCTTGAGTACTCCTGCCTTATACATGGCAGCGTAGCCGTCCGGTATTGACTCAGGCCAGTTGGTATAAAGCCAACGATTATACCACGGCGGCATTTCTGCGAGCTTTACCGGAGCATCACTGAACATAACTACCCACCGGCAGCGGGGCAGCTGCTGAAAGTCCACAATCAAATCATAACCTGAGCGCCCGACTTTCCAATAGAAAGCAAGCGCTTTCAGTGGATTACGCAACTCATTTTTTTTGATTGCCCAAACATGTCCGACCGCCGGATTGTTATCAAATACCTGTGTGCACTTTTCTTCAGTTAAAATATGGATTTCGGCATTTGGAAATCTTTTATGCAAAAGTGAAACAGAAGGAGTCGCCAGAACAACATCGCCAATCTGGCGCAACTGGCAAACAAGAATCTTTTTGGGATTTAAGGATGAAATGTCTTTCACGGTAAAAAACTCACAAATATTATACAATGCATCAATAATATCGAAGAGGACGCAATAAAGCACACCCGTACGTTAAAGTCCAGATAGTGCAAACTTCCAATATGCTGCACTCAGCATGCCTGCAAATAAACCAGCACTCAATCCCGGTCAAGCAATTGAAACCTCCTGATTCTGCTGCTTAGACCAATCCCAATAAATATATATGAACAAAAACAACTTTGACAAAAAGAACACAGATCAATTAACTTGCAGACAGAAATATACTCAAAAGAACGGCACCAAACTAAAACACGGGAGATCTCATGAAAAAATTTTACACCTGCCTGTTTGCCATTATCTTATCAGCTCTGGTTTTTGCCCCTTGCGCATTTTCAGAAAACAAACTGAAAGAGACCACCCTGAATTTAAGCTATAATCCTATTGATATGAAACTCCCCCCCTGCTCTGATAAAATTGCTGTGGTAAAATTTACTGAGAGCAAACCAATTGAACAAATAGGGCAGAGCAACCAATTTAAATATTATCCTTCGATAGATATCGGAACCTGGATGGGAAAGGCGGTGTATGCACAACTTAAGGCTGAGGGCATAAATGTTGAGTATTTTGAAACCATGGATGATGCTGGTGATATGTTTATAATTACCGGAATTGCCAACAAGGTTTATATCCACCGTCCCGGACAGCTTGAGATGCAATATAAAGTCCGCCTTGACGGCATGGTAACTCGAAACAATAAACTTCTTTTTGCCCAGAACTATACCTCTAAACAAGATAAAGACCTCAGCAACACTGGAGACAATGCTGGTAAACTAATGGCCGGGCTGCATGACATCTTCAGCATATTTCTCCCGCAGGCAATAAAAACAATCAATGAAAACAAATAACTGCTAATTATAGTCATTGCAAAACCAAAAACCCGGAATGCAGTATTGCATTTCGGGTATTATAGATACACTAGAGAACGTATATATTTTAAAAGCTTATGCTTGCATAGCGTGTGAATAACAGCTATTAGAACCCTCCCCGGCTTATAATTCTTCAAACTCTCCACTATTTTAACATAATTCAACGGAAGCCTTAGCCAGAAACAAACTGCAAGAACAATGAACAGTTTTATCAATAGCATAGAATACCACCTCCCGGAACGTACCATAGACTGCCATGCACTGGATGACACCAAACCACACTGGCATGTGCACAACTCTCTCCCCAAAACCGGGGTTCGCTACCTGCATCATAGCGCAAAAGATGAAACCACTTTGCAGCTGGCACACAAATCCGCATCAAAAGCTTTGGAAGGAGTTCCTGAAAACGAACTCCCTGACACCCTGATCGTCTGTACGCAGACTCCCGATCAGCTGCTGCCGCATGTTTCTGCATGTTTACAGCATGAACTCGGACTGCCTTCATCCACCAAATGCTTTGACATCAGCCTTGGATGCAGCGGCTATTGCTATGGTTTATCCATCGCCTACGGATATATCGCGGCAGGAATTTCCAAAAGAGTACTTTTCGTGACCGTTGATAACTACTCTAAAGCAATTGATCCGGAGAATAAGACTTCATTCCTTATATTTTCGGATGGATCTTCTGCAACAATTATCGACAAGCCGGACTCGGCACCCTCATTCCTTTTTGGTACTGACGGCAGCCGCAGCGGGGCTATCCGCTGTATCAACACCGGTATCAGTGTTGTGACCGGCAAAAATACAGATACTCCAATTGCCAGACCGGACCTTCAGATGGACGGTTTCAACGTCTTTCAGTTTACAGTTAAGACTATTCCAGCCGAAATCAGAAAACTGGCTAAACAGGCCGGGACAGGCATGGAACACATCGACCTTTTTGTTTTTCATCAGGCCAGTAACAAAGTCTTGGAATCTCTGGCCTCAAAGTTGAATATTCCGGATGAGAAAATGATTATAGACCTGTATGACGTTGGAAATACGACCTCGTCCACAATACCCATTGCCATGAAAAGAGCAGAGGCTAATGGAAGGCTGCACCGGGGAGATACCGTCATGCTTTTTGGATTCGGTATCGGCCTGAGCTGGTCAGGAGCCGTCTTTAAATATTAAAAATAAAACTCCCCGGAACATGCGTTCCGGGGAGTTTTCATATTTTCAAGTCCATGGCGAACTTAAAGCCGGACTTTATCCAGAATAAATTCTTCAACCTTCGATACCGATTCTTCAAGGGTTTCCCTATCTGTTTCGACAATCAAATCCGGCTCATCAGGTGCATCATAAGGTGCAGATATTCCGGTATAATTTTTGATTTTTCCTTCACGAGCCATTTTATAATACCCCTTCACATCCCTTTGCTCACAAACCTCAAGTGAACATGAAACATAAATTTCATAAAAATCAGCTTCGCCTACAATTTCGCGGGCCATTTTACGATACTCTTTAAGCGGGGAAATAAAGGCACACATACAGATGGTTCCATTATCGGTGAACAGCCTGCACACTTCTGCAATACGCCTGATATTTTCAGTACGCGCAGTCGGAGAAAAACTTAAATCACTGCATAGCCCGTGCCGGACATTGTCCCCGTCAAACACATAAGCCCGCATGGCGCAGTCGAACAACCGCTTTTCAACACAATGGGCAATAGTCGATTTTCCAGAACCTGAAATGCCGGTAAACCAGAACACCGCCGCCCTATGTCCATTCAGATTTTTCCGGTCTTCACGCGAAACTTCACCACGGAATTTAAGTATATTCTTACAGACAGCCATACAATTTATTCCCCAACCTTATGCAGATATACATCTCGCTGAGGAAAAGGCATTACAATCCCTTCTTCATTGAATTTCTTATAGATATCACGGCTGAGAGTATGGATCAGACGGCCACGGTCATGCGGCCGTGCAGCCCAGCAGAGCAACTCGAACTCAAGGGCAGAGTCTCCGAACTTGCGGAATCTGACCCGTGGCTCAGGACTGGCAATGGCAAGCTCGTTTTGTTCCGCCAGCGCCAGAAGTATCTCCTCCACCCGATCCACATCGGAACCGTACGCAACTCCGAGCTTAACGCGCACTCTGAAATGGGGTAACGGCCTGCTCTGGTTGACAACTTTACCGTTGGTAATAACCGAGTTGGGGATGGTAATCATTATGTCGTCACGTGTCTGGATTTTGGTACTACGCATTCCGACAGCTTTTACCTCGCCCCGGTCTCCGTTATCGAGCACAATGTAGTCCCCGGCCCGGAAAGGACGGTCCATGAAGATTGAGACTCCTCCGAAAAAGTTGGCCAGAGTTTCACGGGCCGCCAGCGCGATTGCCATACCGGCAATACCAGCCGAAGCGAAGATGGCTGTCACTGGTATTCCGAATGCACTGCCGACATTATAAAAAAGTACAAACACAAGCATGAATGTAACCAATCTACAGCCGAGCTTAATTACATCCGAGTCAAGAGCCTCGTCCTTGACTTTTCCGGTAAGAAGTATGCCACGCATAACCACGTCTCCGCCGATAATAATGGCTACGCATGCAAAGAAAGCAAACAACAACTCCAGCAGCATGGTCGTAAATGAAAGGACATCACCGGTAAAATTGATCTGCTCACCGGCAACATAATTGACAAAGAGACAGACCAGCATGCCATAAGCAGGGAACAGCAGTCTTTCCAGACGCCAGTTCCATCTGCGGGTTCCGCTTTTCAAAGTCCGGTGCCAGAGCCAGAACAGCCAGATACTGATGCCCCCCAGAACAAAAACCAAAGCCACCGCTATCCACTGCCATAAAGCCTGCCCCCGGTAACCTTCAAGCATCCATGCAGGCAGTTTCTTTAGAAAACCGTCTGGAATCATCCAGCCGGAAGAGTAGATATACTGTTCATAAAAACCAGTGTAATTTTCCCCCTTATCCGCGCGGTAAGGGAGGTGTGCAATTTCATTATAATACTCTTCCAGTCTGCGAACTGTTTCCGGAGTGAACAGGTAAGAGCCCATACGCGGGCCGTCCGGACAGAGTCCTATGGTTATCTCGGTATGCGGAATTCTCCAGAGTGAAAGATTAAGGGTCTTGGACTCTTGCCTGTCCGGGACATCCTTCATATCCGGCAACTCAATGCGGTCAAGAATTTCACGCAAACGGAGAACAGATTCAATACTGGTATCATCCAGCAAAGCGGGCGGTACTTTGCTCAAATCAAAGCACCGTTCTGCACGTTGCAGGAACTCACGCTCCAAAAACAAATCCTCGGCAGCAATGGCTGCTTCATAAAGCTTGTCTGTATAATAAATGAAACTGGTGAGAGTTGCCCTAGGGCTGGATGTGTCCGGCGGTTCAAGCGGAAAAATATTAGAAGCAAAAACCGACTGCCCCGATAAGGCCAGAAACATCAGAACAAAGAAAAAACAGCGAATGCTGGGTTTCATAAATATCCCCTTAAACAAATTATGTCATACGTTAACACGATAAGGATCATCATTTCCATTGTTTTAAAAACGAGAAAAACCCACTCCCAATTATGGAAACAGGTTTATATATCCCAATCTCATCACAGATATTTATGCAAGAAAATCAACCAGAACTCTCCATATCCGCTCTGATGCCTGACCGTCCCAGCCCTCTATCTTTGGAACCGGATTACCTGCCTTCTTCAGTGCGGATCTGACTTCACGTATGATATTTTCCCCGGAAACTCCGGCCAGCACATTGGTACCTTTTTCAATTGTCACCGGACGTTCGGTGTTCTTTCGAACAGTAACGCACGGCACTCCCAGCGCGGTTGTTTCTTCCTGCAATCCGCCGCTGTCGGTAATGACCACCTGCGCGTCTTTCCACAGATACAAAGATTCCCGAAAAGCCAATGGCGGAAATGTATGCACGTTTTCCGAGAATGAAATGCCGAACTGCTTCATCATTTTCTCAGTCCGCGGATGGATGGGAAAAAGAAGGGGGAGATCTTCCGCAATTGTATTCAGAGCTTCCACTATCCCTTCCAGCACATCACGGTTATCGACATTCGAAGGACGGTGCATGGTCATGAATCCATATCTTCCGATCTTCTCCTTTAATTCCCTGCTCTGGTAACCGGCAACAACCTCCGGCCCCAGACGCTCTACATTGTGAAAAAGATTGTCGATCATCACATTACCCACATGGAAAATCGAATCTGCATCTTTACCTTCACGCAGCAGGTTCTCGCGCCCATGGTCTTCAGTGGTAAAGAACAGATTGCTAATGGAATCGGTAACCATCCGATTTATTTCCTCAGGCATGTCCATATCACCGCTACGCAGTCCGGCCTCAACATGGGCCACCGGGATATGCAGCTTTCTGGCTGTCACCGAACAGGCCAGCGTAGAATTCACATCACCAACCACGACCACAAGATCAGGCTTCTCGTCCATGCACATTTTTTCGAAAGCGATCATAATCGCCCCGGTCTGTTCGGCGTGTGTTCCTGTGGATTTGCCCATATTGAATTTGGGCTTGGGGATGTCCAGATCCTCAAAGAAAACCTGCGACATCTGACGATCATAATGCTGCCCGGTATAAACCATCTGACATTCAACAGAATCAACTGCACGGGATGCCCGAAAAATAGGCGCCACTTTCATTAAATTTGGTCTTGCCCCGGCAACTAGAAATACTTTTTCCATGAAAAATGCCTCTGGTCCCCTCTCCCCTTTCCAAAAACGCGTTGGTTGGGGGATCGGTTAAAATAAATTTATTAATTGCAATGCTAAAAACACTTCGGCGAAACCCTACCAAAAGTTTTAGGAGAGTCCAGAGAACCCTTTTTCAAAAGGGGTTCCTGCCCGCCGGAGGCACATCAATTCATTATTTATCACGCGAAGCGCATCAAAATTATTCTGGCCCAAATAACTTGCTCTGCAACTCTTCCAGAGTACGGCAGGTTTCCGACTGGTAAATTGGCCCGTACCCTAGCCTCTGGGCCTGCTTGAGCCTTGTTTCACCGCCTGATGCCGGACGGATGCGTCCGTTCAGGTCCACCTCACCCCAGAAAACAGCTCCGGGTTGTAGTGGAAGGTCATAAAATGAAGACAGAACAGCAGCCACAACTCCCAGATCCAGTCCGGGATCACGCATAGCCAAGCCGCCACCGATCTTGGCATAAATATCCAGCTGGCCCAAGTTCAAATTAAGCCTTTTTTCCAGCACAGCCAGAAGAAGATTCAACCTGTTGGTATCAAAACCCAGAGCGGTGCGGCGCGGTATGGACAGTACTGTGCGGCTTGCAAGGGCCTGCACTTCCACCGCGAACGGCTTGTGCCCATCCATGGCCATCACTACCGCAGCACCGGAACAGGAATCGTCCCGGTCTCCGAGAAAAAGAGTTGAAGGATCTTCCACAATCTCCATACCTGCTTCACGCATGGAAAAGACTACCAGTTCGTCACTGGGACCGAACCTGTTTTTAAGCACACGCATGATGCGCATCATGTGTTTGCGGTCTCCTTCCAGGTAAAGAACGGTATCAACCATGTGCTCAAGCAACTTTGGCCCTGCAATCTGACCGTCTTTCGTAACGTGACCCACTATAACCAGAGTGGTGCTGGTTTTCTTGGCAGCTTCCACCAGTTCTGACGAAACGGCCCTAACCTGACTTACACTGCCGGGAATCCCATCCGCACGCGGTGAAGTTAGCGTCTGCACCGAGTCTATAATCATCAGATCAGGTTTCTCCGGAGCCTCAAGGATAGAAAGAGCCTCTTCCGCATTTGTGGAAGCGACAGCCAGCAAACCGGATTGCAAAACCCCCAGACGGTCCGCCCTTCCACGAATCTGGGCCAGAGATTCTTCGCCAGAAAAATAGACTGCCTTGTTCCCCATACGGCATTGCTCCGCAGCAAGCTGGAGAAGCAACGTGGATTTACCAATGCCCGGTTCGCCGCCGACAAGCACTGCACCGCCAGGCACAAAGCCCTTCCCAAGTACAGTATCAAGGGGCTTGAACCCGGTGGAACGGGCTTCGGTCTGTTCCACAGGAATATCGGAAAGCAGCACGCCCAAAGTATTTGCAGGGGCATGACTGACCCCGCCCTTGCGGCGGACTACTACCTTCTCCTGCAATGTATTCCACTCACCGCAACGCGGACACTGGCCCTGCCATTTCAAAGCCTGTGCACCGCAATTTGTACAAACAAAAACGTCTTTAGTTTTCACTTTTTGGCCTCCGGCGTCTGGGGAAGGAAAACTTTTGTAAAAGTTTCCCTTCCCCAGACCCCAACCTTTCAAAACCTTTTAGTAAGCTTCGCCCTGCATCTTCTTAAAACACCTGTTATCGAACAGTGCTCCTTGCAGAACAACCGCCATAAATTTTACTTCGTAAAAAATAAAAAGGCGGGAGATTCAGCTTAAAGCCATATCTCCCGCCATTAATTACATTCCTAACAGCGCAATCTCACAAGCTATTACCCAATAAAAACTATTAAAAGTTTTTGAAGAGTCCAGAGAAACTTTTTCCAAAAAGTTTCTTTGGACCCGGAGGGCCGTCGGAGACTTTCTATTTCTTAGGCGGATTCTTGGCGTCTACTACGTTAATTACATACTCTTTAACTGAGGGCGAAGGCTGGAAGAACACAACCATGAAAGGCGTATCCATCCCCGGCTTGAGCAGTGTGTTGTTTGAGAGTATGCCGACCTTGGAGCCAAGTCCCGCTTCGATTTCTTCTTTGGACTGCACTTCCAGCTGGAACAGGGAAAGAGTATTTCCGCAAAGCAGGCGCTTGGAATCGAGTACCTGCCCCTTGTCATCAAAGAGCTGGGCTTCAACTTCAATCAGTTCCTTGGGTTTGCTGAAGTTGTTTACGACCTTACCTTCAATAATAAACAACTGTCCGGCCTTGTCATTATTGACATAGAACTGCCGCAAATCTTTAAATGAAAACTTGCTGAACCGCTTGGAAGGCGGTTCGTCCGAATTGGCCGTGCCGGCATCATCGGAAGAGATAAAGGGTACACTGAACGGCAGACTTTCCCAAAGTTTGAGATACCATGCAGTTCCCAGTCCGCCACCGAAAAGAAGCAGGACAATCAGGGTAATGATCACCCCTTTCCCGCCCTTTTTACCTTTCTTCTTCCCTTTTTTCTTGGATAGCGATTCACCAAGATCTTCATCGAGGTCGAATCCTGCTATTTCCCCATCATCAAGAGAAATGCCTTCATCATCGAGGTCTTCTTCAGAGAAATCCTCTTCTTCAAAGTCCTCGTCATTTTCCTCGAAACGCTCTTCTGTGAAACTTCCTTCATCTTCTTCTATCTCTTCGTCATCACCGAACAGACTTTCTTCAGAAAGATCAGAACCATCATCGTCACCGAAAAGATCATCATCGTCGAAGAGATCGTCGCTTTCATCCTCACCTGCGGCAGGTGCTGCGGATTCGTCTAACTCGGTATCATTGCCACCGAAGAGCTCATCATCTATATCAAAATCATCTTCCTCTGCAGCGGACTCCCCAGCTTCGGGTTCTGCAAAGGACTCGTCGTCATCAAAAAGGTCGGCCCCTATCTCGGCATCCGCGGAATTATCGCCCGAACCGAACAGATCATCCTCCAGATCATCGGTATCCTCGGCTGTCGGATCATCTGCTTCATCAACACCGATATCACCGAAAATATCACCATCAAGCTCATCACCCAGCTCATCGGCGGCCTCATCAAAAAGGTCATCGTCGAAATCAACTTCCGGTTCTGGTTCAGGTTCCGGTTCTGGCTCTGGATCGGGTTCTGGTTCTGGTTTCGGCTTGGGAGCAGGCTTAGGTTCCGGCTTTGACTCCGGCGCAGACTGTTCCTCTTCAAGCATGGACTCAACTTCATCCTCCGGCTCTTGAGCCGGCGGTGTTACCTTAAAAATATTCCCGCATTTGGAGCATTTGACTTTTGCTCCGCCAGCCGGAATCTTACTTTCCGGTAAATTGAATTTGGTTCCGCAGTTTGAACACGTAATAATCATGGACCGATCCACCTGCCATTAAATAGGTTTAACCAACTTATATTTATAACAATTTTAACAAAAGGACGCCATCTGATCAGGCATTCTCGAGTTCATACACTGCACTTAAATACCTGTATTTTTCAGCATAGTCCATTCCGTATCCAACAAGAAAGCCACTCTCGAGTATAAATCCGGGAAATTCGACTTCCAGATCAATTTCCCGACGTTCTCTTTTATCAATCAAAGAACAGGTTTTCACACTCAACGGGTTACGTTTCGCAAAAACATGCTTCAGGAATTCAACAGAGTGTCCGGTATCAACGATATCTTCGACAATCAGCACATGCTTATCAGCTATAGAAACTTCCAGATCCTTGGAAAAATTCATATTTCCTGTTCTGCTTGTACCTGCACCGTAACTGGAAAGGCGCACAAAATCTATTTCAGGGTCAGAAGACAGTGCACGGGTGATATCAGCAAAAAAGAGGTAAGCCCCTTTAAGGACACACACGCAAACCAGAGGTTCCTTACCGTAAGTTTCTGAAATCTCTTTACCTAGTTCTTCAATTCTTTCCGCAATTATTTCTTTAGAAAAAACTTCTTTAAGGCAATGGCCCATGATAGTTTTCCTTTTTATTTCAGTTTCATATTCATTGGAATTTCATCACAATCCGGAAACTGGGGACAATTGATACAGTCCGCCCATATTTTCTGGGGCAGCGCATTTTTATCAGTCTCCTCAAAACCGAGCTTTGCAAAGAACTTCTCAATATTAGTCAAAACAAACACGTCGCAAATACCAAGTTCACGCGCTTCCTGAATACAGGCACCCACCATCTCCGCTCCGAGATTGGCCCCCCGTGCTTCAGGCACAACAACCAGAGACCGGACTTCTGCCAGACAATCCCAGCTTATGGCAAGTGCACAACAGCCAACAATTTTGCCGTCATTAGACTCCGCCACAAAAAAATCACGCAAGTGGCTGTATATGGAACTCAATGGACGTGGCAAAACCATAGCGTTCTGTGTACTTTCTTTGATGATGGTGTGGATATGCTTAACATCACCCATCATCGCCTTTCTTATTGTCGCCATATTATTTATCGGTCCTTCAATAACTTCTTAATATATCTTTCAAACATCTCACCGGGATAGCTGCCTTCCTTATCGAAAACACGCTCCCCGCCCGGGCCATAAACCATGGTCCTGGGGATAGACTGGATTCTGAATGAAGATCCGATATCATCAGCAGCAAAATAGACCTGATAATTGAATTTTGCATCATTAAGCATAAATTCATCAACCACATCACTGTCCTGATCCACGGCCACTCCAATCATTACCAGCTCATCATCAGAAAATTTATTGCGCAGTTCAATAAGTTCAGGAATTTCCGCGCGGCATGGCGGACACCATGTAGCCCAGAAATTGACAAGTACAACCTTGCCTTTGTTCTTAGTGATAATGTCCTGAACGCCCTGAGCATTGATAGTTTCAACACCTTCTGCAGTTTCAGCTTTCTTGCAGCCTGCCACAAGAAGCACAAACAGAACAAGCAACACACTTAATATATTCAATATTTTCATTAATCCTCCAGAAAGGAGCTTACATGCAATAACCAAGAAAATACTGCACTAGCAGATTCCATAAAATAATTCAAAAATCAGCAATTCCCGTTATTGGAGCAGTTTCTTGGTGACTTTGACCGCCGCAACAGCATCAGTGGACCAGCCGTCCGCTCCGATGGATTCACAAAATCCACCCGTAATTACCGCACCGCCAATCATGACCTTAATATTCAGACCGCGTTCCTTTATTAATTTGATGGTGTCTTCCATCTTGACCATGGTGGTAGTCATCAGGGCGGAAAGCCCCACAATCTTGGCTCCATGCTCTTCTGCAGCATTGACTATGGTCGTAGCGGGAATATCCTTACCAAGGTCAATTACATTGTAACCGTGGTTTTTAAGCATCAGACAGACAATATTCTTACCGATATCGTGAATATCACCCTCAACGGTAGCCATAATGATGGTTGCCTTCTCTTCTACATCCCCTGAGGCTTCAAGAAGGGGCTTGAGTTTTTCGAATCCCTTCTGCAGGGTTTCCGCTGATTGGAGCAACTGCGGCAAAAAATATTCCTTGCGCTCGTACTTTTCACCAACTTCCATAATTGCCGGGATCAACTCTTCATTTACCAGCTCAAAAGGAGCGCGCCCACCTTCAAGGTCACGCTCAACCAGTGCTATAATCGATCCGCGATCACCTTTGACAACTGCGTCAAAAAGGTTATCCGCGCCTGATTTTTCTTCTTTTTTACCACCGCCAGCGCCGCCGGAATGTCCACCGTCGCCGGAAGGAGTCCAATCCGCATAACGTTCAATGTATTGCTCAGCCTGCGGGTCACGGGCGAGCATTACTTCGTTGGCGTAAAGAGCCTCACGCAGACGAACGGAGTTGGGGTTGGAAATAAAAGCACACATGCCCTGCCCCTGACAAAGTGTCAGAAAGCTTGAGTTCAGCAGCTCTCGGGCCGGGAGACCGAAAGAGATATTTGAGAGCCCCAGCACGGTTGGCAGATTCCATTCTTCACGGCAATACTTGATGAAATCAAGACAATGACGGGCGGCCATGGGCTTGGATGAAACAGTCAGTGCCAAGGCATCAACCATAATCAGCCTGCGCGGAATACCCAGATCATCAGCCTGCTTGAGCAGCTCAGAAACAACTTCAACTTTCTCCTTACAGGTAATAGGCAGTTTGCTGCCGACGATAGGAAGCAGGATGAACGGAGCACCGAATTTCTTGCACAGAGGCCCGAGGCGCTCCATACGTCCAGGTTCACCACTGATGGAATTGACCAGCGGGGAACCCGGATATTCCCAAAGGGCAGCTTCCACCGCATCCGGGTTTGTAGAGTCGATGGATAGCGGAGCGGAATGCTGAGAGAAAATTTCTTTTACCAATGCAGGCAGTATTGCAACCTCGTCAACCATAGGCGCACCGACGTTGACATCAAGAACAGGCGCTCCTACAGCCAGCTGCTCTTCAGCGAATTTCATAGCTTCAGTAAACTGGCCTTTCTGCAATTCCTCGATGAGCACCTTTTTCCCGGTTGGATTGATGCGCTCGCCTATGATTACGCCGCGTTGCTCAAAGCCGATTTTAACAGACTGTGCGCGGGAGGTCAGTACCATCTGACAATTTTCCGGCGGAACAGGGCGCTGCCATTTGGCTTCGCCGACAGCATTGCGCAGGGCGCGAATATGATCAGGTCCGGTTCCGCAACAACCGCCTATGAACTTGGCACCTACGTTTACGAATTTTGCAGACTGCTCGGCAAAAGGCTCCGGCTGAAGACGAAACACAGTATTACGGTTTCCGTCGAGCTCAGGCAGTCCGGCGTTTGCCTCCACCAGCAGCGGAGAGGAAAGCCGAGGCTGCATATTCTGAAGAACCTCAAAAATCTGCTCCGGTCCGGCGGAACAGTTGGTACCCATCAATTCAACACCCATATTCTGCATGGTGTCGATAAATGTTGCCGGACTGGTTCCCGTAAGGCAGGCTGCCGGGGATTCAAAGGTCATGGAAAGAGCCACGGGCAGGCCGCAGACCTCACGGGCAGCAATGACCACGGCACGAGCTTCAGCCAGATCGAAATGGGTCTCACCAAGAATAAGGTCAACCCCGCCTTCCACAAGGCCGGTGATCTGCTCTTTATAGATTTCAACCATTTCCTTGAAAGTCATCTCGCCAAGAGGCTGCACAAAATGTCCGGTAGGACCAACACTACCGGCAACAAAAACATTATCCCCGGCGACAGAACGGGCTATCAAAGCCATTTCGCGGTTAAGGCCGATAACATCCGCATCGGCTCCCAGCTTGGGCCGACTGCCGCCGAAGGTGTTGGTGGTCAGGACATTTGCACCGGCATTAACGTAATCAGTATGGACGGCTTTGATTACATCCGGACTTTGTAGACCGAATAGTTCGGGAGACATGCCTGCCGGCAGTCCCCGGCTCTGCAAAAAGGTTCCGTATCCACCATCAAAGAAGTATATTTTGTCGTCACTGAGGGCTTTGCGAAAATCAGGCATGCTAGACGCTCCACTTTTTATTAATTCAAATTTCAGCTAAAATGCTGATCAATATGTTTACATCTATATGAATTATAGTCCTTTCGGACGACAGGACAGCCAGATAACCGGTACAGAAGGGCTGTGCAATGCAGTCCTAAAATTTATTTTTTTGAAAAATGACACAAAAAAAGTTACCGGGAACCCCGAAAGGAAGGTATAATGCGTTGAAAACGCTTCTACTTAAAAACATTGAAAAGGACAAATAAAAACTATACCCTTGTAAGTTACAGATTAGAACTTTTGTTTACAATAAAATATTCAAATAAATTCAGTTGAACAGGAAACATTAACTGGACAATGACAGTAAAAAAAGAACCGGTAGAGCTTGAACTTGTTGAAAATGAAGAAGTAAAGCTGCCGACCAAGGACGATTTCCTCCCCACACCAAGGGCGAAAGGTGAGGTAGCAACAAAGGACCCTCTCCACCTGTATCTTCAGGAAATCAGCCGCTTCCCACTGCTTGAGCCTGATGAAGAATTTCAGCTAGCCAAGAGGGTGCAGGAAAACGGCGACCAGCAGGCCGCATTCAGACTGGTCTCATCACACCTTAGACTTGTGGTAAAGATCGCCATGGATTTCCAACGGCGCTGGATGCAGAATGTACTTGATCTCATTCAGGAAGGTAATGTCGGGTTAATGAAAGCCGTCAATAAATTTGACCCCGACAAAGGCATCAAATTCTCCTACTATGCCGCATTCTGGATCAAGGCCTACATCCTGAAATATATCATGGATAACTGGCGCATGGTCAAAATCGGAACAACCCAGACCCAGCGCAAACTTTTTTACAATCTCAATAAAGAACGCCAGAGATTACAAGCTCTTGGCTTTGACCCAACAACCTCGGAGCTTTCAAAAAATTTGAATGTCAGCGAAGAGGAAATTACGGAAATGGACCAGCGTCTGGCCAAAAACGATCTTTCCCTGAACCTCAAGTTCGGTGAAGATTCCGAGGCCACACGCATGGATTTTCTTCCTGATCTTGGCCCCGGGGTAGAAGAAACCCTTGCCAACAAGGAGATTTCCAAATTACTGCTTGACCAGCTCAGGGCAATTGTTCCAAACCTAAATGACAAGGAACAGTTGATCCTGAACGACCGCCTTTTGTCCGACTCTCCCAGAACCCTGCGGGAGATCGGTGAAGAGTTCGGGGTAACAAGGGAAAGAGTTCGCCAGATTGAAGCAAGACTGCTTAAAAAATTGAGGGAACATCTGGCTGATTCAGTTAAAGACTTTTCACAGGACTGGATACCTGAAAATGAATAGACTGCTTACCGACCTTAAGATTGAAGCAAAAGCAATGGCCTCGGCCCTGCCCGTCCCTGTTTTCTATAGGGACCTTGAAACACAAATCGAATTTGCAAGGGATATGTTCTTCGATCATCCGTTGATCATAAGATTGCAGGAAGATGTGTTGCCATTTCTTTACGATGAGTATGCCCACGGCATTTACCACTCCAAAAAAGTAGCCATCGAAGCAGGAGCCATTATCCTGCGCGAAGGCGACGAAATGGATGGGGACCGTGTGCGGGAACTGGTCCTGCTGGCCCAGTTCTGCGGACTGCTTCACGATTGCTGCCGCCTTGATGAAAACCACGCCCTGCGAGGTTCCGAAACATCCAAGGTAATCCTGAGCAACTACCCCATTTCCGAGCGCAGCAAGGAGCTCATTGCCGAAGCAATAGCCCGGCACGAGGCCTTCAAGCCGGAAAAACCCATTGAGAATGATCTGGAACTGACCCTGCTCAGCGGCGCGCTTTACGATGCCGACAAATTCCGCTGGGGGCCGGACAACTTTTCCACCACACTATGGGAAATCTGTGACTACGAAGACTGGACAGTGGAAGAGATTATTGAAAAATTCCCTAAAGGTCTTGAGATCATCAAATCCATCGAATCTACTTTCAGGACAGAGACCGGCAGGGAGTACGGTCCGGAAATGATCAGTCAAGGAATCAACATCGGGTCTGCAATTTACGAAAAGCTGGTTGAATTTTCCAAAGATCCAAAATACCTCCCGCAGGAAGAACCTGAAAGGCTTGTATGATACAACTCACCGGCTCAACACGCTTTCCGCTGAAAACAGTTCTTGCTGGCGCCCTGCTTGCCCTGCTTATGCTGCAGGGCTGTGCGGGCATGAATACCGCACAACAGCAGATTCAGGCCCCGCTCAGCCCGGATGCACAGCTGACCTACGACTATCTGGTCTATATGGATTACCGTGCAAGACTCGGGCAGGCCTTGAACGGTATTAAGACTCCGCACAAGATCAACGAAATAGCCCGTCTTCAGAAGGAAGCGCTTGTTGTGCTGAACAGGTTGATAGCTGCCGAGCCACAGGAAAAACTGTATCTCGACAAATTCGCCCTTTACTGGACGACCAGCCAGCTGGATGAAGCCCGGACAACTCTCAAGGAAGCGCTGAAACTATACCCTGACAGCCGTGACCTGACCATCAGCCTTGCCAATACTTATCTGGTTGAAAACCGCAACAAAGCGGCCGAAGATGTACTAAAAGAGTTCCTGCTTAAAAATCCGGATGATCTTGAAGTGACAGGGCATCTGGCCCGCATATATCTGGAGCAGAAGAAGTTCGCACAGGCTCTCGATATTCTGAAAGTCATCCCTCTGGAAAAACGCACTCCCCAGATCCACTTTCTGCATGCAAAAGGCAGCGCCGGATTAGGACTTACCCGTCAGGCGATAAAAAGCCTTAGCAGAGCCGTTAAGGAAAAGCCCGATTTCATCGAAGCATGGGGAGAGCTGGCCTACCTCTATGAGGTTGAAAAAAACTACGATTCGGCTGAAAAAATTTACACAAAAATGCTCCAATTTCCAGATGTATCCACCCACATCCGGTTACGCCTCATGGAGCTTTGCCTCAAGCTGAACAATCCGGAACGGGCTTTGAAACTCGCCATTGAGGGACCGCGTAACAAATCATTCCTGCTGGAAGCAGCGCAACTGTTCATTAATAGCAAATTTTACGGACAGGCATCTATTCTGCTTGATTTATTCGCACAACAGAAAACGATCCCGGAATCCTATTATTTCTTCAAGGCTTCGATTGCTTATGAAGGAGAAGGCGACCCGCAAAAGGCCCTGGATTACCTGGCAAAGATATCACCGAAAAGTGAACACTATGACCGAAGTCTGCAATTCAGAGCACACCTGCTTTTGGATCTCAAAAAGAATAAGGAAGCCCTTGAAATAATCCGCACAGGGCAGCAGGAGTTTCCCGAAGAAGTAAATTTCTATCTGCTTGAATCAGGTCTGCATGTTGAAAATGGAGATGACGCTGCTGCCAAAAGAGCACTTCTGCTCGGCAACACCAACGTTCCAAATAATCCGCAGATACTCTTTCAACTCGGCGTGATTGCAGAAAAAGAAGGCAATCTGAACCAGACACTGAAATACATGGAACAGATCATCACCAGTTATCCAGACCATGCAGACGCGCTTAACTTCATCGGTTACATCCTCGCAGACCGTAACGAACAGCTGGACCGGGCCTTGGTGTTGATCAGCAGAGCCAACAGGCTGGAACCTGACAACGGTTATATTCTTGATTCTCTGGCCTGGGTCAACTACCGCATGGGAAAATTCGAAGAAGCATGGGAAATCATTAAACGTGCTGTTTCACTAAAGCCTAAGCAGAGTGAACTATGGGATCACTACGGTGATATTGCTGCGGCACTTGGAAACAAGAAATCCGCAGCCATGGGATATCGCAAGGCCTTGAAGCTGGACCCGAATAAAGCTGATGAAATCAACAGGAAGCTTAAGGAATTATGATTCTGAGACCGTTTAGCAGGTTTGTAATGCTGCTGAGCGTTATTGTTGCGCTTGGCGGCTGCGCTGCCCATAAAAACGGCTTCCTGCACCCTGAAAACACATACTCAACGTTTCGCAGCAGCTATAGCAACTGCAACGCTACCGGACTCCGGGCCAAGGCAAGTCTTTACTACACATCAAAGGGAAGCGGGCACCGCACCACCATGAGCCTTTGGGGTGAATTAAAATCACCACTACGGCTTGATGTGCGTGCAGGGATAGGACCCTATATCGCCCATATTCGAGAAGATCAAAACGGATTGACAGCTTTTTACCCGGATCAGGAAACAGCTTATACCCATTCATCTCCGGTGCGTGCGGTACAGATTCTGGGGCTGCCCTTTCCTTTCTCGCTGAAAGACCTTGCAGGACTTATCTCCGGCTGCTATCCCAACCTGATACCAAAATCATACGACACCGCTGTTTCTGAAAACGGAAATCTGCGTTTTACTTTTAAATACGGTCCGGTCAGTGCGATTACATTAACCGGTCAGGGAATTCCGGTGGAAATAGACGGACGGGGCGAGGTTCCATGGCGCATGGAACTGTCCTCTTACGAAGATGACGGTTCAGGCAAACTGCTGCCGGAAAGAATAGCCGTTTATACAGAGTCGGGAGATAAAGCCCTGCTGCGTATAAAATCAAGAAATTTCACCGCGAAACCATGGGAAGCGGAAGCTTTGGAACTGAAATTTCCTGAAGGAACGGAACACATCCGTCTCGACCATAAAGGTTACGTAATAATTGAATAAAATATTTTAGCTTTTCATACGGAGGGAAGTATGAGCGGGCAGGATTTTAATTCTAATGAAAAAAGTAGTGGACTTCTTGAAAATTTTAAACTAGGTCTCGACGTCTGGCTGGCAGAGATGAAAGGAATCGTTTCCAGACTGCTTGGAAATTTTGAAGTCTCCCAGCTTGAAAAACGTCTCGAAAAAGAATACGCACTTCTCGGAAAGCTCACTTGCGGTGACGCTGAAGGCGACACCGAGCTTTGCAGAAAGCAGATTGATTTTTTCAAAGATGAAATCAGCAGGCTCGAAAAAGAGCAGGCTGCCAAGCGCGATGTAAAATATCGCGATAATGAACGAAAAATGGATATTTAACCGTTCACGGTTTCATATAGAGTGGTGGGGTTCCCGAGTGGCCAAAGGGAACAGACTGTAAATCTGTCGGCAGCGCCTTCGGAGGTTCGAATCCTCCCCCCACCACCACTTTGAATCCCCGGTTGATTCCATAAAACAAAAAGTACAGGGTGTTACAAACACAGTTGAGCACAGCCTGAAATCACAGTTCTGCGGGAATGGTTCTCGACAGAACTATTTTTTTGTTGTGCCTATGACTGCTCCAAACATCCTGCGCGGGAGATCTGGATATGGCCGGTAAAGTTGTAATCGGTTCGGACCACGGGGGCTTCACCCTCAAAACATTTGCCATCAAACTGCTCACCGACATGGGCTATGATGTGGTAGACGCCGGACCTGAAGAAGCTGTCAGCTGCGACTATCCTGTTTACGCCGAAAAAGTAGCCGAAATGGTAACCGGAGAAGACATTCCCGGTATCCTCATTTGCGGAACCGGACTGGGTATGTCCATGGCTGCAAACAAAATCAAAGGCATCCGCGCCGCCATGTGTACCAATGAGTACATGGCAAAAATGGCTCGTGCGCACAACAATGCCAATATCCTCTGCCTTGGCGAAAGGGTCATCGGCCCCGGTCTGGCCGAAGAAATCATCCGTGCCTTCATGACAAGCGAATTTGAAGGAGACCGGCACCTGCGCAGAATCAATCTTTTCGATAAATAGTAGATATCCCGCCAGCATAATTGCAGGCGGGATTCTTTAATTTATAACATAATCCGGTATTCTCCAGGGAAGTGGGGCGGTTAGCTGCCAGACTTGAATGCCGAAGCAAAATATCATTCTTTAATAGGGGAACTCAAAATGAGTAACAACCAGTTGGACCAAAAAGCGGTCAACGTTGTCAAAGGTTTGATCATGGACTCCATCCGCAAGGCCAATTCCGGCCATCCCGGCGGTTCTATGTCATCTGCGGACTTTGCATATATTCTTTACAAAGACTTCCTTAAATTCGATCCCAGCAATCCCGAATGGGCAAACCGTGACCGTTTCGTAATGGCCGCAGGCCACGAATCCCCGCTCCTCTACTCCATCCTGCATCTCTGCGGCCTGCTTTCCATCGAAGACCTCAAACAGTTCCGCCAACTGGATTCCATCACCCCCGGCCACCCCGAACACGACATGACTCCCGGTGTTGAAGCCACTTCCGGGCCTTTGGGTCAGGGTTTCTGTGTCGGTGTAGGTATGGCTACAGCTGAGGCTTTCCTCAACGCCAACACCAACGACGATATTGTTGACCACTACACCTATGTACTTTCCTCTGACGGTGATTTTCAGGAACCTGTAGCACTCGGTGCAGCCACTCTCGCCGGCCTCTGGGGACTCGGCAAACTTATCGTTTTCTACGATTCCAACGACATTCAGCTCGCAGGTCCCACCAGCAAATGCGACTGCACCGACTTCAAAAAACTTTTCGAAGCAATGTGCTGGCACGTTGTAGAAATCGACGGTCACGATCACGAAGCTATCCGCGCAGCAGTGAAAGCAGGTCAGGCTGAAACTTCCAAGCCGACCATGATCATCGGTAAAACCGTAATGGCTAAGGGTGCTGCAACCTGCGAAGGCAGTCACTCCACCCACGGTTCCCCGCTTTCCCACGAAGAAATCGAAGCTACCAAGAAATGCTTCGGTCTTCCCGAAAAAGAAACTTTCTACGTACCTGCGGATGTTGTTGAACATTTTCAGGCCCGTTTCCCCGATCTCAAAGCACTGGCTGCTCAGTGGAAGGAAAAATCCGACGCAGCTCTCGCCGCTGACGAAAAAATCGCCGCTTTCTGGGCTAACGCAAACACAGATCGTAAAGACATCAAACTTGAACTTCCGGAATTCGAAGCGGGTCAGTCCATTGCTACACGTAAGGCCTGGGGTGCATGCCTCGACGCCATTACCGACGCTCTGCCCACCCTTATTGGCGGTTCCGCAGACCTTGACCCCTCCAACCAGACTGCGAACTTCCGCAAAAAAGTCGGAGACTTTGCCATTGACGGCAAGACAGCACGCAACCTCGCTTTCGGTGTTCGTGAGTTCCCCATGTCCGTCATCCTCAACGGTATGGCTCTGCACGGCGGTGTAATCCCCTTCGGCGCGACCTTCCTGACCTTCTCCGATTACTGCAGAAACGGCATGCGCATGTCCGCGTTGCAGCACCTGCCGGTAATCTACATCTACACCCACGATTCTTTCTACGTTGGAGAAGACGGACCGACCCACCAGCCTATCGAGCACGTAGCTTCCCTGCGCCTGATCCCGAACATGCTGGTTCTCCGTCCCGCCGATGCCCGCGAAACCGCAGCCTGCCTCGAAATCGCAATGGCACAGGACAAGCGTCCTTCCGCCCTCATGCTCACCCGTCAGGGACTGCCTGTCCTCGGCAAAGATGAGTTCCCGCAGGTGGAAGAAGGCGTTAAACGCGGCGGTTACATCGTGAAGGATTGTGAAGGCACTCCGGACATGATCGCTATCGCAGCCGGTTCCGAAGTTTCCATGGCTATCGAAGCGGCTTCCATGATCGAAGGTAAAAAGATCCGCGTGGTCTCCATGCCCTCCGTTGAACTCTTCGAAGAGCAGGATCAGGAATACAAGGATTCCGTCCTTGACCCCAACGTCCGCACCCGCATCGCAGCAGAAGCAGGCCGCCCCGAAGGCTGGTACAAATACGTCGGCATCGACGGCGCTGTACTGGGCATCGACCACTTCGGAGCATCCGCACCCGCTGCTCAGCTTGCCGAAAGATACGGCTTCACAGCAGCAAACCTCGCCGAGCTGATGAAAAAACAGTTCTAAGACGGTTTAAGATAGTAATTCAGGAATCCCCGGCAGCCTTTTGGTTGCCGGGGATTTTTTTTACCAACTCCATTTCGATACAAACTTTACACGCACGTTCAAAACATCTAAATTCCCTGCTCATCGTGAATACTAAACGCCAAAGATGAGCAATGCAGAAAAATATCAATAAAACAATACTTATACTTGCTGTCCTTTCCGTGATGATCAGGATTTTTCTTTTCAATGCCATGGGACCGGAACAACATTACCAGCATGATACCCCATCCTACTTTGCCCCGGCACAATCCCTGATTGAAAACTTCACTTTTGTAGGATCAGAAGGACCGCAGGATATTTTCAGGACTCCGGGCTACCCTGCATTTATCGCCATTCTACAATTTCTGACCGGGTCAGTTTACAGTGTGATAATGGCCCAGAATCTTCTGGGGCTGCTTATGGCCTACATGGCGTGGAGGTATTTCAGGCAGGACAACGAAACAGCCGGGAATATAGCCTTCGGACTGGTGGCCTTCAATTTTCTGCTGATGTTCTTCGCTAACACCTTTCTAACCGAAGTTCCCGCCTCATTTCTTACCCTATGCACATTTTTCCTGTTGCTTAAAGGCAGCAAGGACAAAGAAAAGGCTCTAAAATATGCCGTTGCAGCGGCGATTATGGCCGGTATTACCGCGATTGTACGCCCCATTGCCATATATCTCTGTCTGCCTTCTATAATCTTTATCCTGCTCTGCTATCCAACATGGAAAAATAAACTAGTTCTTTCAGTGGTCTTTGTAGCCGTATTTTCGATTATTCCTATTTCATGGTCGGCCCAGAACTACCAGAGAACCGGACAGTTCGCCTTCAGCAGCATCGAGAAAAACTTTTTCCTGAGCTACATGGCTACCGAAGTCCTCTCGGCTGAGGAAGGCAGGAGTCATCTGGATATGTCCATCCCGGCTGAGACTTATGCTAAACTGACCGCAGAAGCTGAAAAAAGATTTATCGAACAGAATGGACCGGACCAGAAATCCTTAAGCGAAGTTAAACGCAGCCTCGCCTTGGAAACCATGGCTAATTATCCTATGACAACGACCATCTGCTTCCTGCGCAATACGGTGCTGACTTTTCTGGGCAACGGGACGACTCTGATGGCAAAGCTGAGCGGACTGCCGACCACTGTTACAGCCGGAATCGGCTTTATATACACCATTCCGGCTCTGATCCTTGCTCTGACCGGGCTGGTATGTGCATGGCGCAAAGATCCCGGTTTTGCAGTGTTGGCCTTTTTATTCACCGGTTATTTCGTAGGAACTACTTCACTGGTCGGAAATTTCGGACCGCGATTCAGGATGCCTGTCGAACCTGTTTTGTGCATATTGATCAGCTACAGCCTCTGCGCAATATTTAAGAAAAAGCACAAAAACAGACTGACATAGCTCTTTACTCCTGAAACATATTCTATTGAGAAACAGGCCCTAGCGCGTAAATTATCTGGACGTTGGACATTCAACCGGATTTTATTTATAACTCAAAAGTTATTTTTAAAACTAACTTTATACCAATAAATCAATAAGTTAACCAGAGTACAGAAACCTGCACCCATTCAAAGATAAAGATA
The DNA here is from genome assembly GCF_963667685.1 of Maridesulfovibrio sp. Taxonomy (NCBI): domain Bacteria; kingdom Pseudomonadati; phylum Thermodesulfobacteriota; class Desulfovibrionia; order Desulfovibrionales; family Desulfovibrionaceae; genus Maridesulfovibrio; species Maridesulfovibrio sp. The sequence goes on from NZ_OY763930.1 coordinate 1,350,105, forward strand.
TGAACCAGACCACTTTAAGCATCGTAATCCCCTGCTACAACGAAGAAGCCACCCTCCAGATCTGCGTTGACCGCGTTCTCGCTGTTGCAAATGATGAACTGGCGCTTGAAATTATAATTGTTGATGACTGCTCTTCGGATAACAGCCTTGAAATTGCAAGAGGAATTGCCGCCGGAGATAAGCGGATTCAAGTTGCCGCCCATGAAGTGAATCAGGGTAAAGGAGCGGCGCTGCGCACTGGATTCAGCAAGGCAACCGGTGATATCGTAGCAGTTCAGGATGCTGACCTTGAATATAATCCCATGGAATTCAGAGAACTGGTCAAGCCGATTATCGAAGACCGGGCTGATGTCGTCTTCGGTTCCCGATATCTGAAAATCAATGACCGCAGAGTTCTCTATTTCTGGCATTCGCTTATGAACCACTGCCTGACTTTCTTTTCCAACATGTACACAGATCTCGGACTGACCGACATGGAGACCTGCTACAAAGTTTTCAAACGGGAAGTTATCCAGTCCATCGACATAAAAGAAGACCGTTTCGGATTCGAACCGGAAGTCACCGCCAAGATCGCCCAGAAACGCTGCCGCATCTACGAAATGGCAATTTCATACAACCCCAGAACTTACGAAGAAGGCAAAAAGATAGACTGGAAAGACGGTGTGCGGGCCCTTTACTGTATCCTGCACTATTCAGGGCATACTGCTCCTGCACTGGTTCAGTTCTTTACTTACTTCTTCATCGGGGCCATATCATGGCTGGTTAATATCACCGCTTTTTCCATTTGCCTTGCCTCTGACATGGGCATCGCTTCATCTATCGCGGTGGCCTACGTTCCGGCCACTTTGGTCAACTATTTCTTATGCATCACGTTATTGTTCAAACATAAGGCCCAATGGAATGAAAAAGCGGAACTGCTTGTCTTCCTGACCATAACGGCATTGGCCTACCTGCTCGATACGGGTACGACCATAGCACTTACCAAAATAGGCTTAGGTGCCATTGCCGCTAAGATGCTGGCCAGCATAGTGACCATCACCTTTAACTTCCTCGGCAGGAAGTACCTGACCTTTTACAAGTCCCCGCTGCCGGGCTGGAAAAAGACCGAAAACCTCAAAAACAAATAACTGCCTGAGCGATCATAAAAAGGAATAAAGCATGCCCTTAATGAAACGAGTATTGGTGACTGGCGGAGCAGGATTTCTTGGTTCACATCTGTGCGAAAGACTGCTGGCCGAGGGAAATGAAGTTATCTGTGTGGACAACTTCTATACCGGACAGAAAAAGAACATCTTAACCCTGCTGGACAACCCTTATTTCGAAGTCCTCAGGCATGATGTAACCTTTCCTCTCTACATTGAAGTGGACGAAATTTACAATCTGGCCTGTCCGGCATCCCCCATCCACTACCAGTTCGATCCGGTGCAGACCACCAAGACCTCGGTTCACGGCGCAATCAACATGCTTGGTCTCGCCAAAAGAGTTAAGGCCAAATTGTTTCAGGCTTCCACTTCCGAGGTCTACGGCGATCCCGAAATGCATCCGCAAAAAGAAAACTACTGGGGCAACGTTAACCCAATCGGTGTCCGTTCCTGCTATGATGAAGGTAAAAGATGCGCCGAGACCCTATGCTTTGACTACTGGCGTCAGCACGGCCTTGAAATCAAGGTAGGCCGCATTTTCAACACCTACGGTCCACGCATGGACCTCAATGATGGACGGGTTGTATCAAACTTCATAGTACAGGCCCTTAAGGGCGCACCTATCACTGTCTACGGTGACGGCTCGCAGACAAGGTCATTCTGCTATGTGGATGACCTGATTGAGGCATTTATAAAAACCATGGCGACTGACAAATCATTTACCGGTCCCGTAAACCTCGGGAACCCGTCTGAAATGTCAGTGCTTGAACTTGCGGAAACAATTGTCGAGCTGACCGGCTCAAAATCAGAAATTGTCCGTAAACCGCTCCCCAGCGACGATCCGACCCGTAGGCGACCGGACATTACCCTTGCCAGGGAAAACCTCGGCTGGGAGCCGAAAATCAAGCCTCTTGACGGCCTGAAGGAAACTATCAAATACTTTGACAATATCCTTAGCGAATTCGATAAATAACTTAAAAAGCCGCCGGAACCGAAGTTCCGACGGCTTTTTGATGCATAGATACAATCTTAAACTTTAACTGATCAAGGCATCCGCAACGGCAACACAGACAGCCAATGCGGAATGGTCGCTGCGCCCGGCAAACTCTTTGCCGTCCTTGCTTAAGGTCGCGACCCAGTCTGATTCAGTCAGGCAACCCCGGCTCATATCTTCGACCTTAAATTTCCAGCCATCTTCTTCCATTTTTTCCGTAATCTTCAGGGCATCGTGGATGTCTACCATGGCCCTCTCCGGCATGGAATCGCCAAGCTTTTCTTTGAGCACTGCTTCAAGGCCTTCGTATGTATATTCAGCCATTGTACTTACCTCTAAATTGTCCGGTCAATTCTTATTTGCTTAAGAAAGTTACAGATGAAGAAAATCCTGATGTTGCTTAAGTTAGGATTCTATAGGACGGAGACACCAAAAATAATGAATTTTATCGCCAGCTTTATACTCCATTGATCTCTCCAGCGTATGTCCTAGCTCTTCCAGATCATGTACCGATGGAGCAGGATCATTGGAAAGCACAACAATGCGCCCTTGAGGTGCCAGCATCGGTTTCACAAACACCAAAAGCTCTTTCCAAGGCATGAAAGCCTTGCTCAAAATCAAATCCGCAGGAAGTGTCTGCTGCGGAATTTTTTCCGCCCGTCCCTCGAAAACATGGGTACGCGGCAGCTTCATCATCCGCAGCGCGGTACGCATGAAAATTGAACGTTTCTGGCGAGCTTCAACCAGATGGTAATCTCCGGCCTGCCAAAGAGCGCGCAATGGAATTCCCGGCAATCCTGCCCCGGCGCCCAGATCAAGGGAAACGGGACTCTCAGGCAATTCCAGAGAATTTAAAAAATCGGCCAGATGCAGACTGTCAACAATCAGGGAATGAAAAACCTGTTCCCAGCCCTGCGGCCCGACAAGGTTCATGGACTTGTTCCATTTAACCAGCAGAGTAAGATAATAGGCCAAGACCCGAGCCTGATCCGTGGCCGCTTTAAAGCCTTCATCCTGTCTTGGGTCAGCCTGAAGCCTACGCCCGGATTTGCTGGCAGCGCCCAGAATATCCGCAGCGCTTATATTTATTTTCGACATTAGTCCTCCTTGCTGTCCCCGGCAGATTGCACACAAAGCTTATTTTTGGCAACTCTCCGTCTTTTCAACAAAGAACGGAAAGAAATAAGCACAGCAATTGAGCATAAAACCGATAAACTGGACAAGGAAAAACGCATTACTGTCAGATAATCCACTGCCGATTCCGGCGAAACAGGAGCTTTACCCATAATTGTCGAGATAAAAATAGCAATAATTACCATGCTGAAAACCATACCTAATGTCCGTAATCCACCGGAAATAGCCGAAGCAAAACCGTATCTGGAAGCCGGAACACTGCTCATGAGGATGATCATGTTCGGAGAAGAGAACAACGCATAGCCTATGCCCAGCACAACGAACATTGTGTAAAGATAAGAAAGCTCAGTATGTGCGGTTACCATTGCACCCATAATTGTTCCAACCGTACAGGCCAGCATACCCAACAACGCCAGAAAACGCGGTGAGAACTTGTCTGCCAGACGTCCACAGAGCGGAGAAAGCACCGCCTGCACAATGGGTTGGATGACAAGTACCAATCCAGCATCATGCGGGCTGAACCCTTTTACACTCTGCAAGTACAAACTGAAGAGAAATACTATGCCGAATGTCCCGGCATAATTGATGAACTGAACCAAAGCGGCATCGGAAAAATCCCGGCGTTCCTTGAAAAGGGTCAGCTCAACCAGCGGAAACCTGGTTTTATTCTGCAAGTAAATAAACAGCGTTACTCCCATTAATCCTGCTATCAGCAACACTGGACCGAACCATCCCGACCCGAGGCTTGTACCGCCAAAGACGATAGCCGCGACGGAGAGAGAGACAACGAGACTTCCGCGCAGATCGAATTTTTCGTCAGAAGATCTAAATTTACCGTTTAAATTGCGTCGGGCTACGTAATAGGAAATTCCCAACGGAATCATGCCTAAAAAGTACAAGCTCCTCCAGCCCAGATGCGTGGTTACTAAACCGCCTACATACGGTCCTACTGAAAGGCCCAGATAAACCGCAGCGACAGCAAGACCCATGGCTTTCCCGCGTTCTTCTTTGGGAACAGAATTAGTAAGTAGAGCCATATTGGTTGCAATCCCCATAGCTCCGACCATTCCCTGCACCATGCGCAAACCGATAACTGTTTCAATATTATGAGCAAAACCGATCAGAAATGTCAGAATTGCGAACAACAGCACCCCCAGCCGAAACATCGGCTGTCTGCCATGCATATCAGCCAGACGGCCAAGAGGAAGAAGAAGCGCGGCCACACTTCCGATATAAACCGACTCTACGAGACTCAGATCGAGCCCGCTGGCCCCGAATTCCCGGCCCATCACTGGCAGGGTTATTCCCACAGCCGAAAACATAAATGGCATTGTAAACTGGGTCACTGCCACTGTGAATATGACGGCTTTTTTCTTAGCGTCATCCATAAATATCTCCTAGTAATTATAAAAAATCCCAGACATCCGGTAAGTCAAGGATTTCACGACTGGTATTAATCACTTTAGTCATCAATTTAACTAACTGCTTTATTTCTTCAGCTGTTAATCCGGAAAGCATGGTTAGATTAGAATCCATAAGCATTTCGTGCAGATCTTCGCGCAGAGCAATCGCCTTATCAGTTGGGTAAACCCTCTTTTGGCGCTTATCTTCAGGGTTGGACTCACGGTACAAAAATCCCTCTTTGATAAGCTTTGCTACGGCTCTGGCTGTTGCCCCTTTATCAACACTCAAGACCTGCGAAAGCTCATCCTGCGACCTTCCCGGATAGCGCAAAGCCTGCATAATAAAACCAATCTGCCCATAGGTAATTCCTATATCTTTAAGCTTCTCAGCCAGAATCGCCTTATGAAGCCTGCCCATCTGGCCGTTCATAAAACCGAATGAAACGTGTTTTTTTAACATACGAACCCTCTTTGTTGATAAGTCAACAGTTGACGTATCAACTAACGAAAAGAATCCACATGGTCAAATACAATTGATACTGAAAAGTGTTGATTAGCACTTAAACGTATGCTCATATGCTTCTTAGCTTACGGATATTTTTCGAGCTATGGTTCATACAAAATATTGGAATATTGATGGCTAATGTCTTAATTATCGATGACGACCCATTCATTGGGGAAATGCTAATCGCCATTTCTGAAGCGCTGAATCATGACGGAACCAAGGCCTTGACCCTGAAAGAAGGCATGGCTTTGGCGCGTGAAGAGCGTTTTGATGTTGTTTTTCTTGATGTACTCCTCCCGGACGGCAACGGACTTGATGCGCTACCTGAATTGCAGCAGCTCAATAATATGCCGGAAGTTATCATCATAACCGGTAAAGGAGATTCCAAAGGAGCGGAGCTGGCCATCAATTCAGGTGCATGGGACTATATTGCCAAGCCAGCCAGTCAGGAAGAATATATGCTCCACATGAAGAGGGTTTTTCAGTATCGTAGTGAAAAACAATCTTCCTCGCCAAAACTTGGACACCACAATATTGTCGGCCGATCAGACTCCATAGTCCGCTGTCTCGGACAGGCGGCAAAAGCCGCTGAAAGCCACGTAGGAGTGCTTCTGCTTGGTGAAACAGGGACAGGCAAAGAGCTGTTTGCCCGCGCGGTACATGACAACAGTGCCCGCCGAAATGGACCATTCATTATTGTCGATTGTGCTTCAATTCCGGAAAACCTCGTTGAATCAACACTTTTCGGGTATGAGCGAGGAGCCTATACCAGTGCTGACCACAGTCAGGACGGGCTGATAACCAAGGCTGACGGAGGCACGCTTTTTCTTGATGAAGTTGGTGAGCTTCCAATGAGTCTACAAAAATCTTTTCTTAGGGTTTTGCAGGAGCGAACTTATCGTCCGGTTGGCGGAAGTGAAGAAAAACGCAGTGATTTCAGGCTTGTTGCAGCAACTAACCGTGACCTTGAAGCTCTGATCCAAAACGGACGTTTCAGGCAGGACCTACTTTACAGACTTCAGGCATTCACCATTGAATTACCGCCCTTGCGACAGCGGGGAGAGGATATTCACCGACTGTCACGCTATTATCTCAACAAACTTGCAGCTGACTTCAATTCACCGCCTGTAGCGATTTCTGATGAATTTCTTGATGCTTTGATGTCTTATTCCTGGCCCGGCAATGTGCGAGAACTTTTCAATGTACTGGAGCAGGTATTTACTTCCAACCCGGAGGCGGGGGAATTTCTGCCTGTCCATCTTCCCGTACGGTTACGTGTTGCTGCTGCACAGGCCTCTGTATTACCGCACCGCGGAACTCGCAATACGCTGACCCTTATTAAGGGACGTAAGAATCAGGCTCAGCACGTCGAAATCCCATTGCCTGAAACAAACATTTGTGACTCAAATAAATGGCCTCTATTTAAAGACTACCGGGAAGAAGCAGTTAATAATGCTGAAAAACTATACCTCGAACAGCTTATACTAATAAGTAAGGCCAATATGGCCGAAGCTGCCAGAATTTCCGGAATCTCTGTATCGAGGCTCTATGCCCTTCTTAAAAAGCACAAAATAAAGAAGCGATACTCCATCGATTAAAAAATGAATCCCCTGAGACTAAAGCCTCAGGGGATTCATTTTTCCGCAGCCATTAAACAGTTAGTCCATGGAGCTGATGTTAAAAGCTACGGAATAAAAGTGATGGGTGAAATCAACATATTCAACCGGGACATTTTTCGGCACATCGATCCTTGCCTGCGCAAAGTTAACGATACCTTTTATACCGCCATCAACCAGATAGTTCGCAGCACGCTGTGCCCTTTCCGGGGGAGTGGTGATAATGCCGATTTCAAGACCGAGTTCTTCAACCCTTGCCTTGAACTGTCTTGTACACACGACTTCAAGCCCTGAGACAACTTCACCGATTTTATATGGATCGCAATCAAAAGCAGCCCTGATGGAGAAACCACGCAACGCGAATTCCTTATGGCGAAGCAGAGCACGGCCGAGGTTACCGACACCGACAAGGGCGCAACCCCAGACACGGTCAACACCGAGTGACTGTTTGATAGACGAAATGAGTTCATGCACGTAGTAACCAACGCCGCGAACTCCGAATTCACCGAAATAAGCCAGATCCTTACGAATCTGTGAAGGATTTACAGAGCAGGCCCGTGCCAGTTTCTCAGAGGAGATAACCTCAACGCCGTCACGTTTAAGTCCTGTTAAAACCTGTATGTAGACAGCAAGCCTTTTAATGGTCGCTTTGGGGATATTCTGGGTTTTCACTTTAGTTTCCTATTTTCCATGACAATGCACTTGCCCGAAAAGTCTTGGCTGGCAGTTAAAGATTCAAAGGTCGGAAGCCCACTACCTTCCCTCGCAAGTTCGATCACACCCCTACTGGAGAGATGAGACGAACGCAACCTTTTCCGCCGCCTTCCATGTTAATTATATACACTAAAACCCTTGCTTTAGGCTACCCCGTCAAACGCATATTATTAATTTATGCAGGGAATTAAAGCCTTAATGCCGGTAAAACCCCTATACCGACACAAAATATGTGAAAAAATTAACAATTATCTCAAGAAAAAAAAGGAGGTCCTAAGACCTCCTTCAAATATATCCAGATCCTTAGAACTAACCGATGAGGGGGTTAGCGAAGAGAAGGATCAGGTTAACAACGAGAGCGTAAATGGCGAGGGATTCTACGAATGCCAGACCAAGAATCAGAGTAACAGTGATTTTACCACCAGCTTCGGGGTTACGTGCAGTACCTTCACAAGCAGCTTTCAGACCGAGGCCCTGACCGATACCACAACCGGCAGCAGCAATAGCCATACCGATAGCAGTAGCAGTAGCGGTAGCGGAAGCAACTTCAGGAGCTACGCCGGAAGCGAATGCTGCGCCAGCAGCGAGAACCAGAGCCATGGTGTTCAGAACGATAAGCAGAGCTTTACGCATTGTAAAATCCTCCAAAATATAAGTTTATTTAACAGGCCGTTAGACCATTTCCCCAAATTAAGAGCTTGAATCCTAGTGAGCGTCTTCCAGCGAACCCTTGAGATAAATCATGGTCAGCATGAAGAAGATGAAAGCCTGGATAACCTTTGCCAGCATGAACAGGAAGTACATGGGCAGTGTGGATACCAGAGGAGCAAGCATGAACAGAAGTACGAGAACGATTTCTTCACCGCGGATGTTACCGAACAGACGCAGAGTAAGCGAAAGCGGACGTGAGATGTGAGAAACCAGCTCGATGATCAACATCAAGGGAGACAGAGCCGGAATGGGGCCCATGAAGTGCTTGATGTAACCGGCACCATGAAGTTTGATACCGATGTAGTTGTAGTAAAGAAAAGTACATACAGCCATTGCTGCGTTGGTGTTGACGTTCGCAGTAGGAGCGTCAAACCCGGGAACGAGACCCATGAGGTTCAGTACGAGGATGTATACAAAAAGAGTACACATGAAAGGAAATACTTGGCGTCCGCCCTCACCGACGTTCGAAACGACAAATTCTTCCAATCCCCCGATGATAATCTCGGCAAGGTTCTGCACCCCGCCGGGAACCAGACTGAGCCTTCTGGAAACGATGAAACCCAGTACGAAAAGAACACTCATTCCGAACCATGTGTACCACACGTGGTTGGGGATGTGAGTTCCCAGAGCATGGTTAAGCTCTGTCATGATCAATAATGGATGTGGTAAACCTCCAGCCATGATCCTTATGCCTCCTTCACTTTTTGCCGAAACCCGGCTACGCCCCAAAATATCGCATTCACAACTACCGTACTAAGACCGGCCAGAAGAGCGTAAATTGAACACTGCCCCCAGACTATTAGCCCGTAGATAGCCAGCCCGGATAAAATGAGCCGACCGTAGAAGCGAATTAACAAGGACACAACCGCGCCCTTGCGCATGTAAGCCAGATGCTGACCGAACTTAGCCAGCGACCAGAAATTGAACGTAATCAGAACTGCTCCCGCCGCAAGCCCCAGTGCCCAGGGGGCAAACCCGATGGAGACTACAGCGGCAATAAGACATGTTCCGGCAGTAAGGTACAATTGATTCCGCACCAGACTGCGTACGTCCGGATGAGTGAAGCCCCGCCTGTGGAGGAATGATTCAATCTTCTTATTTATTTTCATTGGTTCCAGGACCTTTCCCCTGATCCTTTTTCTGAATCCGCTGAACTTCATCGAATACATTCTTGAAGCCGGCAGCGATTCCGAAACACAAGAAAACAAGTAGAAGCCAAGGCTCCGTTCCCAACCATTTATCGAGATACCACCCGATAGCCAACCCGACAAAGGTGGAGGCAACTAGATGAGTTCCGATCGTAGCGGCGTTACCGAGCAGATCGAAGATCTCTTTATTCCCATTTAAAAAGAACATGTTGCTTCCGGTCCTTTATTTTATCCGGGATGGAATTGGTGCGCAAAGAGGACTTTGCGCAAACCTTCACAAGTGAGTCCCATCTAGCACAATCTGCAAATAAGAGTCAACGGATTCTTTATCCATAAGCTCTATTTTACTGAAATAATATTTCAAATGATCGGCAGAGGAACACACCTCGCAACAAAACACCAAAAATTAATATCCCTGAAACCTCATCTGCGCAACTGGAAAATCAAATTTGAATGTTTATTCAGCTGTTTTAGCTGCTTATTTTATTCTCAATACTTTAAATTTATTTGTTTTTTTATTTTGTAAAAAATTTCACAATCAGCAGGATTATTATTCTCCGCTAGTCATTCCAGCCCAGTGACTTTTTTTTCATATGCACGTAATCTCTGAATTCGAACCGGAGACCGATTTAATACAGGAAGATTGAGAAAATATGATCATAAAAGAATTATCTTTGGACAGGCTCAGCTCCAGACAGGAGCCATCTGAAATCAAATACAACACCAGTTCCGAAATACCGGAATCAAAATACGATTACGATCAGTTTCAACCCAGAGCACTGCAAGCTTTCCGAATGGCCCTTGCAATCAAAGGAACCTGCCATAACCTTTATCTTTCCGGGGAGCCCAACCTTGGCAGAAGCTATTTTGCCCGTGAATATTTCCAGCTTCGTGCCACGACCCAGGAGACTCCGCCCGACCAGCTGTACCTGCACAACTTTGCGCGTCAGGACTACCCGATCGCAGTAAGCCTGCCCGCGGGACAGGGTAAAAAATTCAAAAACGCCATGTCCGAGACTGTCTCCCAAATCAAAGAGCAACTACCCATATGGTTTGAGCGCGAGCCTCATGTCAAAGCTCTGGAACAGATTTCACGTACTTTTCAGGATGAACGTGAAGATCTTTTTTCCGACATGGAATCTCTGGCCAAGGACAGAGGATTCAGCCTTGAAATTGATGATCATGGTGGCTTGACTCTGATTCCCCTCGTTGAGGGACGCATTCTAAATGATGAAGAATTCGAACGTCTTGACCCTGATGTACGTAAGACTTTGCGCAATGCTGCAGACGACCTGCTGGCCGAGGTAACGACTATCATGCGCCGGATCAGCAAAACCGAAGAAGGATTCCGCAATGATGAACGCAAGCTGCATCAGGACTCTGCCAAGGAACTGCTCAGAGAGCTGCTGGCTCCGCTGCATGAAAATTTCGATGAATTCAAACGCATCAAAGACTATCTGAAAGAGCTGGAAGAGGAACTCCTGGATAACATTGAGCTGTTCATGCCTAAAGAAACGCAGCCGTCTTTGAGCATTCCGGGGCTGCAACTTCCGGAAGCATCTCCCGTTGAAGATCTTTTCGCACGCTTTGAAGTCAACCTGCTGGTAGACCACAGCAAAACCAAAGGTGCGCCGGTTGTCATGGCCGATCACCCGACCCTTTTCAATCTGCTGGGTTCCATCGAACGGGAATCCGAGATGGGGGCTCTTTACACTGACTTTACCCTTATCAGGGCCGGGGCCATCCACAAAGCCAACCATGGGTATCTCATTGTCTACGCTGATGACATCCTGACCACTCCTTCCTCTTGGGAAGGACTGCTGCGCGCCCTGCGTACCGGACAAGCCAAAATCGAAGATCCGGGAGACGGAGATCAGGTCCGCACCAAAACCATTGAGCCGGAACCGATTCCACTAGACCTGACAGTTATCCTGATAGGCTCCGAAGACACTTACGAAATCCTGCTCTATAATGATGAGCGTTTCGGGAAGTACTTCAAACTAAAAGCGCACATGCAACTTTCCGCAGAACGCAACGCTGAGAATGTTGAGCGGTTTGTAAGAGTGCTGGGCAAAATTATACATGATTCAAAGCTTCTTCCCTTTGAACGTGACTCGCTGGCGTGCATTGTCGATTTCTCAAGCCGTCTGGCAGAAGACCAGAATAAACTATCCCTGCGTATCCCGCTCCTGAAAGAAATGATGGTCGAGGCCTCAGCGTTGTCTAAACTTGATGGGAAAGAATTCGTGGACCGGCCTACTATTGAAGAAGCTATTTCCATGAAAGATTTCCGCTCCAATCTTTATGAAGATGAGTATATGAAGGAATATGACCGTGAGGTCATTAAAGTGGAAACATCCGGGGAAGGAATAGGCCGGGCCAACGGACTTTCCGTCACCTTGTTCGGTAACTACGAATTCGGATTACCGCATCGGATTTCCTGTACTGTCGGGGTCGGTCATGGCGGGATTCTGGACCTTGAACGCGAAGCGCGCATGGGCGGTCCCATCCATACCAAAGGGATGATGATTATCAAAAGCTATCTTGTAGGACTTTTCGCTCAGAACAAGCCAATCGTACTTACAGGCAGCCTGTGCTTTGAGCAAAGCTATGCCGGGATCGAAGGGGATTCCGCCTCCGGTGCTGAACTGGCCGCGCTGCTTTCCTCAATTTCCGGTGTCCCTATCAAATTCGACTATGCTTTTACCGGAGCTGTCAGCCAGTCCGGAACCATCATGGCCGTTGGCGGGGTAAGCCGAAAAATTGAAGGCTTCTTCGAAGTATGCCGCCGCAGAGGTCTTAATGGAAGACAGGGTGTTCTCATTCCCGCTGATAATGTGCTAAACCTGATGCTAAGGCGAGAAGTCGTCCAGGCTGTGGAAAAAGGTGATTTCCACATTTATCCGGTGAATACCATCGAAGAGGCTATCTATATCCTCACCGGGAAGGAAGCCGGAGTGCGTGGAAAAGACGGAAAATTCCCTGAAGGAACTGTTTACCGCAAAGCGGACGACAGGCTGGAGGAACTGGCAAAAATGGCCAGCCTTTACGAATGTAAAAAATAAATCTTACAGGAAATTAATATGTCCAATTCATGGATTAAGGGCAAAATACCTGAGTTTGTCCGGGATACTTTCAGGGACTTCTGCCTGGCGGGCAGTGCTCTGGAAGAACAGTTCGAGACTTTCGACCGCGAACGCAGCGTCAGCTTTGAGGTTCTGGACGATCTCATCGGAACAAAAATGAACAAAGGTTTGCTCTGGCGCTTGAAAGATACCGCGCATCTGCTATTCCGTAACGAAGAAGGTGATCCTCTATCCGGACGTTTTCTTGATTGGGGTATGGGTTATATATTTCATGAAGCATTCAAACTTCGCGAAGATGCATACCAGAACCTCAACTATGCTCCACTATTTTCCAGCCTCCGCGGTAAAGACACAACTCTGCCGGAATCAGTGATCGGTCAGGACTTTGTTCAGGTCGTTGAGCAGACTGAGGAAAGTATGGAGCGCGAAATAAGCCGCATCAGATTTATTATCGCCAGATGCCGCAAGCTTTTTCCCATTTACCTGAGAAAACACAAAGACAATGCTCTGCTAGGCCGTTTGCTCTTTTCTCAGAACCATCTCATCCATGAAGTTTTTCGTGAAGAATATGAGATTCTTATCGACACTATTTATGAAGATGAACCAGAAATGCTTTATGTCCTCGCCGCCCGCAGCCTGCGCCTCGGGGGATGGATGGAAAAGGCCGTTGAAGCAGTGGAACATGCACATAAATTAAACCCAAAGAAGCTCAAGGTATTGCAAGAAAAAGAAATTGTTGATAATTGGACGAAAACAGTTAAAGTATGACTAAGCAAGCGAACAAATTCTAAATAATCGCAGGAGGCCTTGAAAAATGAAAAAACTGATCTGGCTCGCAATCGCATTCAGCCTGATGTTTACATGGGGATGTGCTAAAAAGCAGGTTCCTCAGGAAGATGTAGTGGTTGTCGAAGAAACTGAAGTTGTAGTTGTTGAGGAAGAACCCGCTGCTGAAGTTGTTCCTCCAACTCCCTTGGAAATCTACGAGAGCGAGTACAAAACTCTGCCCACTTCCCACGTAGTAACCAAAGGCGAATGCCTCTGGTGGATCGCTGAATATCAGCAGATTTACAATGATCCATTCATGTGGCCCCTTATTTACAAAGCTAACAGGGACCAGATCAAGAACCCTGACCTGATTTACCCCGGTCAGTCCCTTGAAGTTCCCCGTACTGGCTACGACCTTGACGAAGTCAAGGCTGCCCGCAAACAGGCAGGTGCTTCATGGAAAGCTCTCCAGCCCGCTGAGAACGCAATGGTTCCCGGTGAAATGAAAGCTGCACTTGGTTACCTGTAGAAATACAAGTACACACTGAATTTAAAACCCGGTTTCCGCATTTGTGGAAGCCGGGTTTTTCTTTTGCCTGAACATTAGCAAAATGACCGGGGATAAATTAATAATGAGCTTTATAACTTGCTATAGCCCTTGCATTCGCGCTTTCACACTACAACAGAGAAAGAGACCATGCGCCATAAATTAAGCAGAGGTGCAAACATATAATTCATTGCGCTGGACTTTAATCAATTCAATAACTATGGAAGAGTAACCAACAATTCCCGCCGCACTTAGGTTATAAAATATTTTCATCTGATGGAGGCCCAAATGTTCAGATACGCACTGCTTTTTGCCTGCCTGTTGCTATGCTTTACCGCAGGTTGTTCGAAGAAAAGAGTTTACTCAACTCCCCCCGTTTCGCAACATAAGGTGAAAAGACATGATTCACCAAATGTAGTTAAACCTGTCCTGAAAACCGATCCCTATACCGTACATGGCAGAACATATGTTCCCCATCTCAGTGCCAAAGGCTACAAAGCACAAGGCCTTGCATCCTGGTACGGTGATGATTTCCACGGCAAAACAACGGCAAATGGTGAAACATATAATATGTATGCCATGACTTCAGCGCACCGAACCCTGCCAATGGGAACCATGCTTGAAGTAACCGACCGTGACAGCGGGCGTAAAGTAATCGTCAGGGTTAATGACCGTGGCCCATTTGCCGATCCTGATCTGCGGATCATCGATCTTTCATATGCAGCTGCATCCAAGCTGGGTATTCTTAATAAAGGACTGACTCCAGTAGAACTGCGGGCCATTGATGATGTTAATGTAGAACCTGTTAAAGCAGCTGAGATTGTGCCGGAAACAGCGGCTCCGGCAGAAGAGGCAGTGGTTGAGGAAACAGTACAGGCCGCACCGGAAGTTGAAGAGATTATCATTACCGAACAAGCTACGGCACAGGCCCACTATTACATTCAGGTAGGTGCGTTTACTGATCATGACCGCGCGCAAACTGTTCTCGAAAAACTTAAAAACAGCGGCTACAACGAATCACGCATGGTGGAAGTGGATGTGAACGGGCAAAAATTCGTCCGCGTACAAGCTGGATATTTCTTCAATATTCCCGCAGCCGAAGATGCCATGACCGGCCTTGAGAATGAATACGGACACGTAATTCTCGTTACTGAATAATTTACCAAGTTAAAATCGCATCAATCAAAAAAGCCGCCTAAGTCAATAGACTGGGCGGCTTTTTTTGCGAACATCAATTCCAAAAAGACCACAACGATCTGATAAATTGCAAAAAATATGAATTGGGAACTGAAAATCATCCAGCTCCCTTATTTTGCAGCAAAATATCAAAAAAAGATAAACTCAGGCCCGCATATAATGCGTCCAAGGCTTATCAGTTAAGTTCTGATCTGAACTTGCGGGAAAGCCTGAACACAACAACCTTGCGCGCAGGCAGGGTAATTGCTTCGTTGGTCTGGGGATTACGTCCTTTACGAGCATTTTTGTCGTAAGCTTCGAATTTACCGAATCCGCTGATCAACATGGCATGATCTTTTTTTACTGCCTGCTTCATGATGTCGAGGATGGATTCAACCAGATCCTTGATCTCAGCTCTGTTCCGGTCAGTCTTTTCGTAGATGTAATCAACAACGCTGGCTTTAGTAAGTGTATTTCCGGTAGCCATTTCCTTTCCTCCGTTGTCCCCGGCCCTGAGGTCAGGGGCGGCGGGTTTAAAGTTATCCGCGAACACACTTCAGCGTGTGCGCAGTGATTCAGGTAAAAGGCGTTATCGTCTGGGATAAATCTACTGTTAATTTATCCCATTATCATCTTTTCTATCTTTTGGGCAAGAAGCATTGCTTCATCCATGCTTTCATACTCACTCTGATCCCAGTGCACAAAACCATCATCTTTGAATCTTGGTATTAGATGAAAGTGAGCATGAAAAACAAGCTGCCCTGCTGCTTCATTATTATTCATAATCAGGTTCAGCCCGTCAGCTCCGGTCGCTTTTACGATAGCGTCCCCGGCCTTTTGCGCTGCGGTTATAATTTCCTGTCCAAGATCAGCGGGCAGATCCCAGATGTTTTCACAGTGCTGCTTGGGAATAACAAGTGCGTGGCCTTTATTGACCGGACCGATGTCCAAAAAGCTAAGCACCTTGTCAGTTTCATAAATCTTAAAGCAGGGTATATCCCCGGCCACGATCTTACAAAAAATACAATCCTGATTACTCATAATAAGAACTACTGCTTTAGTTGCATGTTGTGACAAATAATCTTAAACCGTTCCTGACAGCCTCAAGAGACAGTTATACTTAGATAAATAACCGACCACCTTTTTTTAATCAAGCTAATTTATTAAACAAAGGCATGATTTGTCTTCTTTTTTAATATGGATGGTCTAAAAAGATGCCCACAACAATTTTCAAACACCCTGAACCGGAATATTCAAAAACTCGTATATGGCCGGTTTTCATGCCTTTTATGGGTTGCCCTACAAAATGCATCTATTGTTCACAGGACAGGCAAACAGGGGCAGGCACTAAGACATTAGCCGAAATATATCAAGCAATTGAACAGGAAATACCCGCTTTTTTTGCTGGAAATAAACGTTCCCCCCTTGAACTTGCATTTTTTGGCGGCACCTTCACCGCCCTACCCTTTGAATGGCAGATGCGCTTCGTTCAACTGGCCCAAAAATTTAAGAAGCAGGGCTACCTGACTAAAATAAGATGCTCCACCCGTCCTGATTGCATTGATCCGCAACAACTAAATTTCCTCCGTAATGCCGGTCTGGATATGATTGAACTGGGCATCCAAAGTTTTTCAGCCAAAGTCCTGCGCCGCTCAGCACGCAATTACTCCCCGCAGACGGCAATTAACGCCTGCCGCACCGTACGGGAAAGCGGCCTGTCTCTTGGCATACAGCTTCTTCCCGGATTGCCGGGAACAGAAAATGGAGACTTCCGGCATGACATCAGCCAAACAATTGAGCTTAGCCCCGATGCCGTGCGCATATATCCATGCCTGACAGTGAAAGGTACCGGACTGGAAAGACTTTATCTCGCCGGTAAATATATTCCATGGTCACTGATACGTACCGAGGAAGAGCTGGCCCCAGCATTGTTGCGCTTATGGATGCATAAAATTCAAGTTATCCGCATCGGCGTCGCGCATGAAGAGGGTTTTGAAAAAAGTATTGTCGCAGGCCCCGTACATCCGGCATTGGGCCAGAAAATTCGCTCCAAAGCACTATACCTTTATTTGCGTACCCGGCTGGTAATATCCGGTTCAACTATTGATAGGATCATCGTCCCCCAAAAATATTCCGGAGAACTCTGGGGACATAAAGCAAGCTTAAAATCCCTCTACAGGAAAATCCATGTGTCTCCGCTAAATACTTTTTTTACAGCTTCAGGTATTTTCAAGATTATCCTTAAATAACGATAGCTAGAATTGCTTTTAATAATTATTACTGTTAATGATTTGTTCTGAACACGGAAACCTCTTTCCCGAAACTGTAAAATAAGCCATATTTATGGTAGCATTGTTCAGATAAGATAGTCAGTTCCCGCAGTTATTACGGGATCAACAAGGAGATAACTAATGAGCACACTTAGCGCTGAAGAAAAATATCGCAATTTCATCCCGGACGAGAGCCGCAAATATCTTGAAAAACTCTTTGCCGATTTTAAACGTACCGTAACAATTGAAGTATTCACAGCTGACGGAAAACACCGCGAATACAACGAATTCACTCTGAATATATGCCGGGCTTTCAATGTAATGAGTGATAAAATAGAATTGCACGAATATGCCATGGACAGTGAAATGGCTAAAAAACGCAATATCATCACCTCCCCCACTGTGCTGATTTCACCGGATGAATATAACATCCGTTTTCTCGGCGCACCTGCCGGAGAAGAGGGTCGCGCTTTGGTTGAATCACTAAAACTGGCATCAAAGGGTGCTGAGGAAATTTCCGATTCCACAAAAGAAACTCTTGAATCTCTGGAAGAAGACAGGCTTGTCAAAATTTTCGCCAGCCCGTCCTGTCCATACTGTCCGGGACAAGCCATCAATGCTTTCAAGGCAGCAGTGACAAGACCAGATAAAATTTCGGTATGGAATATATCCACTCTCGATAATGAAAATATGGCCCGTGAATATAATGTTGGATCCGTGCCGCATACCGATATCAACAATACGGTCACTTTTACCGGACTGGAACCTGAAGAAAAATTCATGTTGCAATTGCTTTATCTCAAGCCGCTTGAGGATGTGCTTGAAGACCGGAAAACCGCTAAAAACGATAAATCCGTTGAAGACGTATATGAAGATATCGATCTGGTTATCATCGGCGGAGGGCCTGCCGGCATGGGTGCAGGAATATACGCCAAACGTAGCGGCCTGAGCTGCATTATTCTTGAAAAACAGGGCGTCGGCGGACAGGTGGCCCTCACACCCAAAGTTGAAAACTATCCCGGATTCACCAATATTCAAGGCTTTGAACTGGTAGAGATTCTCGGAGCGCATGCCCGGGAATACACCGAAATTCACCAATTCGCTGAAGTAAGTGATGTGAAGTATGGTTCCCGCATTGAAATCACGACAGAAGAAAAGACCTACTGTGCTAAAGGGGTACTGCTGGCCACCGGAGTCAACGTGCGCATGCTCGATGTTCCGGGTGAGGATAAATTCTATGGTCACGGGGTTAGTTATTGCGCCACGTGTGATGGTAACTTTTACAAAGGCGGCAAGGGAATTATCGTCGGCGGCGGTAATACAGCCCTGACCGATGCCCTGCACCTTAGACATCTGGGAATAGAAACAACCATTGTTCACCGGGGCGACAAATTCCGCGCCGAAAAAGTTCTGCAGGATTCGGTTGAACGCGAAGGAATCGAAATCATGTGGAACAGCCAGGTTACGGAAATCATCGGTGAAGATCAGGTTGAATCCGCACGGATAGTAAGCAAAGACGGCACCGAAACCATCAAGGATACCGACGTAGTCTTCGTGGCGATCGGTCAGACAGCCAATACCGAACTGGCGGAAAAACTGGGAGTTGAACTACGCGAGGACGGCTTCATCAAAGTTGATCAGACCCAGCGTACCAGCGTGGAACGTGTATACGCTGCCGGAGACGTGACCGGTGGAGTGCGCCAGATCATCACCGCGACCGGGCAAGGAGCTGCTGCGGCATTGACCGCCTTCGATGATTTCACCAGACTATTCGATGATACAGCTACTCCTAAGAAAAATATTTGGTAATGTTTTCCTACTGCGCCAGTTTATATGGAACCTGAATTACCATTGGCTCACATCTTTCAAATTACAAATTAGGGGCGGTAACCAGCTGGTTACCGCCCCTAATTTGTAAGATCTCTTAATGCACAAACAGGTTTTGCTTTACTTTGAGGAAATTATTCACTGTAGACCCAAGCCCTTCAGGATCTTGGTACATCAGCCAGTGAGTTGCATTTTTATAGCGCACCAACCAGCTTCCTCCAACCTGTTCTGAAATTTGAACACTCAGCTGTTCAGGCAGAATATCATCTTCCAGACCTGAGATAATAAGTGTGGGTTTTTCCAGATAGGACAATCTGCTGCAACATCCTTCCCATTCTATCATTGCATCGGCCTGAGCCCGTATTACTGCCGGATCAGCCGGACCAGCCTGTCGCGGCAGCTTGGCCAGCGCATCGGGATTTTTTTCAACCCATCCCTTCGGGAAAAAATGGCTTAGAAGTTCCTGTATATCCATTTTCAACAACCTGTGTGTGACCTCCTCTACTGGCTGCGCAGCACAAGACGTTCCCAGCAGGACCAGTTTAATGACTTTATCCGGATAATTCAGAGTCATTTCCTGTGCGATCAGCCCGCCCATGGACCAACCGAAAACATCTGCCTGTTCATAGCCGAGTACGCGCAATAACCCTGCGCTATCCGCAGCCATTCTCTTGATGGAGATTTCTTCGGTTCCTTTGCCGGACCCGCCCATACCGCGGTTATCAAAGATGATTACCGTATGTTCTCTGGAAAGCTCACGGATCATTGCAGCATCCCATAAATCCATAGTTCCGCCATAACCCATAATCATTAGCAGGGGCGGACCTTCGCCGAAAATACGGTAGGCAAGCTGCACATCATCAACCTGCACAACCTGTTTAGGTAAGGGGGTCAGATATTGAACTGAGTCCGGCAAACTCTTTTGCCCGCACCCAGCCAGCAACACGAACAGTATAAAAAATGATATCAAACGACGCATAACGGCTCCTTAGTTCTTATTCCAAATCAGGATACCCCGCATCACCATTTTTGCCCAGCGACTCTTTGTCACCTTCTTCCGGATCGGCATCCATATCCGTACCCTCGACTTCATTAACTTCATTTTGCGCCAGGAGATCCATCTCTTCTGATGATTCCGGAACTTCAGCCCCGGTCAAATCATCCTGAATCTTTCCTTCTTCCCTCTTTTCAACAAAATGGTCATCCAGAACCTCATTTCTTACCTTGGTGATACTGAATTGTTCACCCTTAGCTGCCTTAGCTGCCACACGCTGCAGGAAATCCCTGATTGCTGCGGCATGATCACGCAGATCGCCTGCATAAGTGCGAAACCGTACACCTATTTCACGCAGACTATTAATCATCAAACGTATTTCAGGGCTGCGCTTGAGTATAAACAGCGCTGCCAGTGCAGAAGCATCATCTTCACAAAGACCATCTACAACCGCGGCATAAATCTGATATTCCTCAGTAACCTCATCAGCAATGATCCCCTGCACGGTGCTGACCAACATTTCATCACTACCTTTCTCCCCCTTGCTTCCGGCTATGAGCAGCCATTGGGAGCGAATTTCAGGATCAAGGCCGGTATCAAGAATATCTCCAGCTGTAAGCTGGCCCTCCAGAAATTTTTTAAACAACTCGCGGCACATTATATTCATACGTTCAGCCCTAAAATTACGTTCAGTCTTTTCGCGAAACCTACGGTCAGCCTCAAGCATTTCTGAAAGTTCCCTGCGCATTTCATCGTCTCTTAAATCTGCCAGTTCCGCATCAATCTGTTCTCCTTCCATATAGCGTAAGGAATTGAACTCCTGCTTCATATGCTGATTGCGTGCCAGCGGTTCAAGAATATCATGCAGGCGTTCATATTGCATCTTACCAAGCTGTTCTTTCCAGCTCTCAACCATTATGAAGGCACTGACCGGGTCTTTAATGCCGATAGTCTCCAGCGCCCCGGCATACATAGCCTGCTTGGCGGAGAGCAACCTTAATTGCAGCAGTTCTGGATTGCTGCCACGGTAAAGGCGCATAATAGCACCTTCAAGCAATTGCTCTCCATGCATGAGCGATGATGCATCAGGACTTATGTTTACAGCCTTAAGAACAGAATCGATAGTTTGCGCGGCAGTTCTTTCCTTCCAATTCTGGTATTCCTGACTCTGATGCCGGGCTACAGCCTTTACAGCTGTCTTGCGCCGTGACTCAAGGATATCCATAAAGAGGACCCGGCACTCATCATCCGGCAATTCATCATGCAGCCTGCCGCCTTCTTCCGCGAAAAAATCATTTACCACAAAGACACCTGCCTGTGCTTCCCCGGCACGCAGTTCCATTACCCCGGTCTCGGGATCGCGCAGGATCGCCTGAAGACCAAGTTCAAAGCGGTTGTAGGCATCGAGCACATGCAGGTCGCGCTCTTCCTCTTCCCGGTCGCGGGCACGCTGCAGCAGATCTGGGTCAACGCCTTCAAGCCCTGTAAGCTGTTCCATAGCCGGACTTAAACCAGACTCTTTTGCCGTCCCCAAAAATGCATCTGCTTCTAACCCCTTCAAAAAATCAGCACCTTTCGAATTACCCACTTTCATTGTTCATTTCTCCCGTCAGTATTTAAATTTATTGAAAAAACACACAGGAGCAACAAATAACAACAAGGGCGGACCCGAGTCATATGACTCGGGTCCGCCCTGTAAATAAATACAAAACGGGCGGCCTGTCTGTGGTTTAACAGGCCGCCCGTTTTTGGCTATCTTAAGAATCTAAACCAGTTATCACGGCACATCCACTACCATGACAACCTTCGGGAATTATAATCCCTTTTCAGGAATGGGGATTAAAAACCGACAGCGGAAATTTCCGGGACCGCTGTCGGTTTGAGTATTTATTAATCAGCTAATTAAATTCCGCATTTGGCCATGTAGTCAATGAGATCCGCCAAGCGGCAGGAGTAACCCCATTCGTTGTCGTACCATGCGTAAACCTTGGCGAGATTGCCGCCCTGCACAACGGTGAAGTCTGCTTCGACGATACCGGAGCGGGGATCAGCAAGGAAGTCGGAGGAAACGAGAGGCTCTACGGAGTAGCCCATGATGCCCTTGAGTTCGCCTTCGGAAGCAGCTTTCAGGGTAGCCTTGAGTTCTTCGGTGGTGGTGTCGGTCTTGAGCACTGCAACGAAGTCAACAAGGGATACTGTGGGTGTAGGAACACGCACGGAGTAACCTTCGAAACGGCCTGCCATTTCGGGGATTACAAGAGCAACAGCTTTCGCCGCACCGGTGGAGGTGGGGATCATGTTGCAGGCAGCAGCGCGGGCGCGACGCAGGTCCTTGTGGGGCTGGTCGAGAATACGCTGGTCGTTGGTGTATGCGTGAACAGTTGTCATAACACCTTTATCAATACCGAACTTCTCGTGCATGGTCTTAACAATAGGAGCGAGGCAGTTGGTAGTGCAGGAAGCGTTGGAAATAATGGTATGTTTAGCAGGATCGTAATCCTTGTGGTTAACACCCATTACAACGGTAATATCTTCTTCCTTGGCAGGAGCGGAAATAACAACTTTCTTAGCTCCGCCTTCAAGATGCTGCGCAGCGGTAGGGCCGGTTCTGAAAATACCGGTACACTCAAGAACAATATCCACACCGCATTCACCCCAGGGAATCTGGCGGGGATCACGCTCAGCGAAGTTTTTAATCACGAAGTCGGAACCAACATACATGGTGTTCCCTTCGACTTTGACTTCAGCGGGAAATTTACCATAGTTGGTGTCGCGTGCGAAAAGGGCAGCGTTGGTGTTGATATCGAAAAGGTCGTTGACTGCGACAACTTCAACAGTGTCACGATGCCTTTCCCATATAGTTTTCAGAGCCTGACGACCGATACGGCCGAAACCGTTAATACCTACTTTTACTTTGCTCATTTCAAAATTCCTTTATATTAAGGCGTCCTACAAATCGTCGACGCGGTAGATGTAATCGTTAGCCAATTCACTTGCACGCTTCAGAGCGCTATACATACGGGCATTTTCAAGAGCCAGTCCGGAAAGGTCGGCAACGCATTTGAGGAAGTCCAGTTCATCTTCGGAGAACTCACGCAGTTCAGCAGAGTATACGCGCAGAACTCCGATGACTTTTTTACCACGTGCGGTGAGGGGAAGAACAACGAGGGAGCAAAGACCTTCTTTGGCGGCTTCTTCTGGATACTGGAAGCGGTCATCCTTTCTTACATCTGCAATAGATACGATCTTACCTTCGAGAACTTCCTGGTCCAGACGGCTCTTGGAAACCTCAACAGGACCTTTTTTTTCATAACGTTCGCTCAGACCGTAAGACGCGTCTGCTTTGAGAACTTCACCCTTGCGATCAAGAAGTCTGATAAAACAACCTTTCAGTTCCATTTCAGTTGCCACTTTCTCGGCAATGCTGTTCAGAACTTTTTCCGGCTCCAGGCTGGAGTTAACAGCTCTGGTGATTTCAAAAATTGCTTTGTAGAGTCTGGTTACACCCATTTCTCATACCTGCCTTGTTTATGTTTAACCGAAAGGGCCGCTTGAAGTGCGGACCTGCGTATCAAGTTCTTGGTTAAATGCTTTCTAACAGATTTGAAAACATTTTGCATGCAAAAAATGACCACTTTCTAACATTTTTATGTTTTTCACTCCTAAATGATTTTCGTTTATGAAAATTCTGTTCGTTTTTGCCATGAATAACTGAGCCATATTTATTTACAGGCTAAATAAGCTCAATGTCATCGGAACTATGGCGAATAAGGAACTTCATTTCATTAAGAACTGATTAACATATTCAGTAAGAAAACAGATTCGGGATCAATATATATCGGGGAAAGCAAAAGTTCGATTATGAAAGATGAACATATCCCGAAGAAAAGACTGTTTTAATAATACCAGAATACACCATGACAGCAACCTTTAAAGTTACGGACAAGGCATAATTAAGCAGAAAAGGATGATCAGGATGAAACTTTACGCAGGGTACTCAAGAACCTGGAGCGCAGAGCTTCACTCATAAGACCTTTTTTTACCGGAGAAAGTTTAAGGAAACCGCCCAGTAGGGAGCGCATGAAATCTTCACTGCGGCTGTTGGGGTTGTCAAAAATAAGGTTTTGCAAGGTTCCCCGCTCAAGGGATTGCAGGATGACCCGCTCAAAACTGTCTTCGGGATGAATGACCCTTTGTTCGCGTTTATCCATCTGCAAGGCCCCGGTAGGACACTTGAGAGCGCAGACGCCGCAACCAAGGCAGATCTTCTTGTTTATTTGAGCATAGCGGCGCGGTTTGGATGATCCGGGAACTTCTTCTTTCTGAATGGTAATGGCATCTATAGGGCAGGCGCGCGCACATTTTCCACAACCATTGCAATCTGCAAGTTCAATTTCAGCAATGAAGGTGGAAGAAACAAGTATTCCCGGATAGCCTGAATATTTGATCCCGTTCATCAGATTGCAGCAGCATCCGCAGCAATGGCAGAAAAAACCTGCTCCCTCACGGACATTATCGGAAGTAAGTGTAAAACCAAGTTCCCGTGAACGGGCCATGATATCATCCATTTCCGAACGAGAAATCTCACGCGCGAAATTATTACGGATCAGAAAATCAGCAGCATCTCCCATGGAAGTACATGTTTCGAGGTCGATGCCGCATTTCTGTTCACCAAGGTGCATCTTCTCGTGACGGCAGGAACATATACCGACCGCAAAACGGCTCTGCTGCTCAACCAAAAAGGAAGCCTTTTCGTAATCGAGCACCTCAACATGGTCCACGTTGCGAATGGTTCCTTCGTGGGGCAATGCACGCATAACGGAAATCTGTTCATCGTTACCGAAATTTGCATCAAAAAAGGACTTGTCCCCAAACATGTAGGCACTGAACAACTCGGCCCATTTTGCGGAATCAAGTTCGCCCTTGGTGCGCATCATGGTAAACTCAAAAAAACCTATAACAAAAGGACTGATCATATAAAGATACTTATCCTTCTCCCATAAATCGCAGACCAGCCCTTTATTACACATGGATTCAAGCATAGGCCGGAGAGTTCTCTCATCCGTACCGGTCAACTTGGCTATACGGTCAAGGGATGACGGACGGTAAGGCATGCGCACAATCAGCTCCGCCTCCGCAGTGGAATAAAGAGCTTTAAGCATTTCACGCATGGAATCTGACCACGGCATACGCACGGTGGTTCCGTCCACTTTATCACCTAGTTGGCGGTAGATATCTTTTCCGATGATGTGTCCCATAAGAATCCTATTTACAGTATTTCTCGTAAAATCCCAAGCCCCTTGCGCAACTCGTCGATATCCTTGGGACCGCTCAGGGATAACCTGATATTGGCTGGAACTGGTCCTCCGCCCACTGCAAATTTCTCAGCCCCGAAAATATTGATCCCTGCTTCACGGGCACGTGATTCGACCATATATCCTTTCCACGATTGCGGCAGGGAAAGCCAGAGGAAAAATCCGCTGGGATTAATACCCAGCCCCAGCCCCAGACCATCCAGCTGGTCCTTTACCGCTTCAAAACGGCGCCGCGCAGCCTGACGTTTAAGTTTTACCGTAATATCAGCAGTTCCATCCTGAATCCATTGCGCAATAAGCTCCACATTCAACGGTGGAGTCATCCATACAGAATTGAGGATCGCATGGGCGAGCTGTTTAAAACGCTCCCCTTGCGCAACCATGAAAGCCACCCTTAATCCAACAGCAATGGACTTGGAAACTCCTGCAATAAAGACACTACGTTCCGGCGCAAAGGAAGTGACAGGGGGAAAATCGCTTTCAACCGTCAATCCATAGGCATCATCTTCAATTATAGTCAGATCATGATTACAGCAGATCATGGCAATCTGCTCCCGGCGTTCAAGTGGCATACAGACCGAAGTCGGATTCTGCACACCGGGCATGAGCGAGATGCCGTTAATCTTTTCCCGGCGACAGATTCTAGCCAGCTGTTCGGGAATCATACCATGATCATCCATAGGAACCGGGACCAACCTGATTCCAAGCATATTGGCAAGAGTCTTCATGCCCGGATAGATCAGCGCATCGGTGGCAATGCGGTCCCCGGCCCGGAACAGGCTGCTTAAACAACAAGTCAACGCATGCTGTGCCCCGGAACAGACCAGAACATTTCCGGCAGTTGTTTCCAAACGGTATCGTTTAGCCCATTCCACGCCAACTTCGCGGTGTTCCGGCAAACCCTGCGGATCGGTGTAGCGCAGAAAGGCATTCAAATTACGCCGCCTTATCAATTTCCTCATGCCTTCCTGAATGTCCGGGTCCAGATCATAAAAAGTATTGACCATTCCCAGCTCAATCATGCCCCGCACGTGCGGTTCGAAGCTGACCATTGATGAAGACGTGATCGCATCGGATGCTATAAATGTTCCCCGGCCCACAGTGCCGCAGACGAGCCCCCTTTTTTCAGCCTCCGCATATCCACGGGTGATCGTGCTCACGTTCATCTTCAGATCATCAGCGAGATCACGGTGGGTGGGCAATTTATCTCCGGGCTGTAGTTTTCCGGCATAAACATCCCGCTCTATGGCATCTGCCAGCCGCTTGAACTTCGGGCGGGCACTTTCTTCCAGCTCAGGTATCCATTTTGTCATGCATACAATATTTCATTTGACTGCATACAATGTCAAGCATATGGATACAATTAAGCACGAAGAGGCACACAATCGTGCTCGACGATTCACAGTCCCGCACCGTCCAGTGGGCAGAATTCCCTTATGGGGCGTTGTCTGAGACAACGCCCCAACTCAAATTAATTATCCCCGATTTACCATACAAAACGCGAAGCGTACTAAAAGGTTTTGAATGGGGTGGCGTCTGGGGAGGGGAAACCTTTTGCAAAAGGTTTCCCCTCCCCAGACGCCGGAGGCAAATAATGCAAGAAAATTTCTGGGCTTTCCTTATCTTCGTTATCGTCATGACCGGCACTCCCGGTCCGGGAAACATAGCTTCCATGGCTCTTGGTCAGGCGGTAGGGTTCAAACGTTCAATTCCGTTTCTGTCCGGTGTGGTCATCGGCGGCGCAACAATGGATATACTGACCGCCATAGGCCTTGCAGAACTGTTCATGAGCTACCCACAGGTCTCAGGAGTACTTAAAATCGGCGGTATGATCTATATTCTCTACCTTGCCTGGAAGGTTCTTAATATGCAGGCAAACTCCTCAGGAGAGCCGAAAGCATTCAAGTTTACTGAAGGACTGGCACTGCATCCGCTGAACCCGAAACATTATGCCATGGCTGTTTCAGCATTTTCGCAGTTTGCAGATCCAAGTGCGGGCAAGTTCACTGAAGTAATGATATTTGTGGCCACTTTTACCATAGTCGGAGGCGCGTTTCATTGCCTGTGGTGCTTTGCCGGCGAATCGTTTATGAAGTTGTTACGCTCCCCGGCTGTGCGCCATACCGTGAATATTTCCATGGTGGTGCTCATGGTCGGGGCTACGGCTTACGCTTTATATAAATAGAGATGCCTCCGGCGGCTCTGCAACGCTTTATTTTGATGCGCTATCGCGCTTTTTGCTAATCGCATTTCGCCTCCGGCGGCCAAAGGCCTATAGCCGTTAGGCGAGAGCTTCTTGATCAAGCCTTACGGATATTGAGAGGGGACCGGGTACCCCCCTTTGGAATCCTTAACAGTTCAAGCTAATTATTATTCGAGAGGATTAAATAGATATGAGTAAAAAAATCGGATGGATCGGAACCGGTGTAATGGGCAGCTCCATGTGCATGCACCTCCTTAAGGCAGGCAATGAAGCTTTCGTATACAACCGCACAAAATCTAAAGCTGACCAGCTTGTTGCTGAAGGCGCAACATGGTGTGAATCCCCGGCTGAAGTGGCCAAGCAGGCTGATATAATCTTTACCATTGTCGGCTATCCCACTGATGTGGAACAGACTATTCTCGGTGAAAATGGCGTGCTTGCTAATGCCGAAAGCGGTAAAATCATAGTAGACATGACCACCTCTGAACCGGTTCTAGCTGAACGCATAGCTGAAGAAGCGGCAGCAAAAGGCGTTGGCGCACTGGATGCCCCTGTCTCCGGCGGAGACCTCGGAGCACGCAACGCAACTCTGGCCATTATGGTCGGTGGTGAACAGAAAACTTTTGATGAAGTTAATCCCCTTTTTGAAGTAATGGGCAGCAACATCAGGCTCATGGGCAAAGCTGGCGCAGGTCAGCACACCAAGATGTGCAACCAGATTCTTATTGCCGGAACCATGATCGGGGTAGTTGAATCCCTGCTCTACTCCTACAAAGCCGGTATGGATCTAAATGAGGTTATCGATGTAATCGGCTCCGGTGCCGCCGGATCATGGTCCATCAACAACCTTGGCCGTCGCATTGCGGATGGTGATTTCAATCCTGGATTTTTCATCAAGCACTTTGTAAAAGATATGGGTATCGCCCTTGATGAAGCCAAACGCATGAACCTTGCACTGCCTGGTCTGGCACTGGTCAACCAGTTCTACATATCAGCCATGGGAATGGGATATGAGGAGCTGGGAACACAGGCTTTGTATAAGGTTCTTGAAAAAATGAATAAAAATTAGATGCAACATCTAATCTGTTGAAGTAGTTATGAATAAACAATTTTTAACTTAATTTTCAAATAATTGTTGACTTCGTTTTGCGATCTGCGTAGAAACGATTTCTCCGGCGCCGAGGTAGCTCAGTCGGTAGAGCAGGGGACTGAAAATCCCCGTGTCGGCAGTTCAATTCTGTCCCTCGGCACCACCTGCCTAGAATAGCCGTTACAACCTAGTTGTAACGGCTTTTTCGTTTTCTATGGATAAATCAAATTATCTTTCCCGATTCCATCCAGCACTTCAGCATAGTACTTTGCCGCCTCCTCCTTTGCGCCGGGCAGATCCATGAGGGTGTAGTTCCCACACTCGACAGCGGAAGCACCAGGAATATCGCCCTCAAAATCCGCCGCGAACCGGAACAGCTCCTGAATCAATTCCACAACATCCTTTGAATCGTAACGACCATTAAGCAGCAGATAAAATCCGGTAAGGCATCCCATGGGCCCAAAATAAATAATTTTATCGCCATACTCTGCATGGTTACGCAAAAAAGTTGCCCCGATGTGCTCCAAAGTATGCGCAACCGCCGGGGATAGCGCGGGTTCATTATTGGGTTCTTTTACCCGCAGATCAAAAGTGGTCACATTTTCAGCGCCGATTTCATCACGACGGGAAACATAAACACCTCGTTTAAGTTTTGTGTGGTCTATTTTAAAGCTTTCAATTTTATTCATATGCAATCTCTCATACGAAGCAGCGAAGCCCGTTAAAAGGTTTTGAAAGGGATGGGGTCTGGGGAAGGGAAAACTTTTGCAAAAGTTTTCCCTTCCCCAGCCGCCGGAGGCAAAATATATTAACCAATCCCAGCGAAGCGGGCTCATAACTCCTTCAGCATAGACAAAACCATGCGTACGGAATTGGCGGCGACTCTTTCCATACTGGCTTCGTAAACCGCACTGCTTCCATCTTCGCGCACTTTATCTGAAATAGAACGGATCAGGATGAAAGGCACATTGAACAGAAATCCGGTCTGGGCTATGGCCGCACCTTCCATTTCAACAGCCATTACGTCAGGAAATTTCTGTTCAATCTGAGAAATCTGCTGCTGGGTATGGATAAACGAATCTCCTGATAGAATCGGTCCCTGATGCAAACTGATGCTGCCCTCGTTGATCCATGCCTTTTGCGCCAACCCGAGTAAAAGCTTATCAGCCTGATATGCGGCGGGCATCTTTGGAATCTGCCCCATCTCATAGTTAAAAGCAGTTGCATCGGCATCATAATGACGCACTTCCGATGAAACGACTATATCACCTATTTTTATATCTCCCGGAAAAGCCCCGGCAACCCCAGTATTAATAAGGTAATCCGGCTTGAATTTATCAAGCAGCAGAGTTGTCCCCACTGCGGCATTAACTTTCCCTATCCCGCAAAGAAACAGGGCAACCTCAATTCCGCCGATGCTCCCGGTATAATAAATAAATTGCCCGAAAACTTCGGTACTGGGTCCTTCCAGCCTGTTAACCAGCAATGCAAGTTCTTCTTCCATTGCCGCAATGATTCCTATCTTCAAGACTATTTTCCTCTTATCTGTCCCGGCAACAAGCTGCCGTGGTATTGCTTGATAGATAATCAAGAGACATGTAATTAGTAAAATTAATAGTTCTTATGATTTTTATTATTTTAACTTACTGAAGAGATAAAAATGCTCCCAGACCTGAACAGATTGAAGATATTCTTCCACATATTCAACGAGCGAAGCAGTACCAAGGCGGCTCAAGTGCTGCATATCACCCAGTCCGGGGTCAGCCAGCATTTGAAAAAACTGGAAGAGGAACTCCAAACACAACTGTTTACAAGGGTCAACCGCAGGCTGGTACCAACAGCAACCGGGAAACAATTATATAAAATTGTACAAAATTTTATGAATGATCTGGAACATGAAGTCCGACAGATAAACGTCGGGCTTGAAACCCCGTCCGGACCTTTACGCATTGGCGCTCCCACTGAATTCGGCAATATATACCTTCCACCTATATTCGGATCATTCCGGCGCAAATATCCAGGTGTAACAATGCAGTTGGAACTACAGGAACCGAAAATCCTTTTCGAAATGGTCGCCAGCGGGGAACTGGACTTTTCCTATATCGATATTCTTCCCTTTTTTATGGATACACCGGGCGGACCGGCGGCCTACTCAATCGAACCGGTAGTTCGGGAAGAATTTGTGCTGGCCTGTTCCAGAGAATATTACAGGGCAAAGGTCGCCGGAACTGGATATGACCAGCTGAAAAAACTTGATTTTATAGGATATAAAAAAGATATCGCCCTGTTTCAAAGCTGGTTCAAACTTCATTTTATGAGGGAGCCGCAACAAATAGACCTGAGCTTTATCGCCGACAGTTCCGGTGCCATAGTCTCGGCCATCAAAGCCGGACTCGGAGCAGGAATTACTGTCAGTCATCTTATGAACAGGGAGATTGACACAGGCCAGATTATTGCCATTAGACCCGGCACTGAAAAGCTTGAAAACACAATTTCCTGCGTACAATTTAAGGATAAAAAACCAAGCATAACCGAGACTGCATTCCAAGAGCATTTTTTGCTGGAATTACGAAAAAACTATGCAAAGCTTGGGGTGAGGTAAAATAGACAGCAGCCTCAATCCAAAGAGGCCGCTACTAACTAATTTTACAGAAGCACATAAATAAAGAGCCGCATTATTTATGCGGCTCTTTTAATTACTTGTATTCAAACACAAAATGATACAACCCAGCCCCCTCTTTGCAATGTAATCTCACAATATAGTGGGTATTATCAGCTGAAAACCGAATCTTTTTTCCAAACCAGTCAGTTTTTCCCAGCTCAGGAACCATACCGACAACATGTCCATCCGGCGCATACAAGGTCATTTCCGCACTTGAATGAACGCCTTTAATTGCTTCGCGCATACCGTCTACAAGATGGGAACAATCAGCGTTCGGATCTTTGCAGGCCCAATCTGCGTAAGAATCCCAGGCGCTGGCTGTTTCTTCCAGTTTTATGAAATTACATTTGACTACATAACTCTTACCCCTGACCGGCGGGGAAATTTCAAAAGCTACATCCCCGGAATCATTATTAGTCAACATGACGGTATTTAAGACGCCACTCGTTGTCCAAATATTCCGACCAGCGTTTGCAAAGGCTGCCATCCCAAAGGTGAGGTAGGCTGCAAGAAGCAACGACACCAAAATCCTGCGCTTATAATTCATAAAAAAATACCTCCATATATTTTTAACGGTACTTTGTATAATTTAAATACTATTGTCTATATTTTATTTCAATACATGTGAATATTATACACTAACAGATATAAATCTTTATGTGCAATCACTTGGACTGGTAAGCAAACAAGGTTAGCTATTGAACTCAGCTACCAGCTTGATATCTTTGTTAAAGAAATCCTTATGAGAATTATTGAAGAAGTGACACCTAACGCCAATAATTAATTAACAAGCGCAAACAGGAAATAAAAAAAGGTTATACATGGAATTGTATAGACAGGATGGAGTGCCCTTATTTCGATCGAATAAGTTAAAAACGAAAAAGCCCTCATGATAAATCATGAGGGCTATTCTATGCACTTAGTGGTGCCGAGGGACAGAATTGAACTGCCGACACGGGGATTTTCAGTCCCCTGCTCTACCGACTGAGCTACCTCGGCGCCGCTGAGGAGAAATTACTAATCAAACCTGACAAGATTGGCAAGTACTTTTTTTAATTATGTTCATTTTTTTTTAATCCGAGCTTCTTAAAGGCCTTGCCAGAAACAAATCCAGTGGAAATCCCTCCCGAGGACGCAATACGGATTCCGGCGGTATTCCATGATAACAGCTTGTGTACCAGCCGCGCACAGGCAAAAGAGCAGGAATGGCATCCTATGCAGCGTTTCACCCTCGAAGCAGTCAATGTTTTCATAAAATCTCCGGAAAAGATTTAATTATGTAAAAATGGCAACAGGAACTTTACCACAGCAGTCTTAAATAAAAAAACTCTATTTAAAAACAGACAGTATATGCTTTAAGACATAAAAAAACGGGCCGGCAGTATTATCGCCAGCCCGTAAAAATTCAAAATCAGGAACAATACTACTTTAGAGCGTCAGCCTGTTCCAGATTACCGATACCCTTTCCTTCGTACTCTTTACCCTTAAGGTTGGCGACCAAAAGCTTGGTCAATACACCTTTGGGGCCGAGTTCGAGGAAATTGCGTGCTCCGGCAGCATACTGGTTGGTAATAATTTCAATCCAGCGAACAGAAGAAGTCATCTGGGAACACATGATCTTCTTGATCTCTTCAGGTTTCGACTCAGTTCCTGCGGTTACATTGAAATAAACCGGGAATTCAGGAGCATTCCAAGTCATTTTTTTGAGGTATGCGCTGAATTCATCGGCGGCTTCCTGTATAAGCGGGCTGTGGAACGCACCGCTGACAGGCAATGGAATAGCACGTCCTTTCTTTTCTTTAATCACGGTTCCAGCGGCATCAATCGCCGCTTTTTCACCGCTTATAACGTACTGGGCCGGAGAGTTGTAGTTAGCTACTCGCAATTCCTTTCCTGTTTCAGAAGCACCGAACTCAACTGCCTCTTCAACTGCGGACTGATCCAACTTAAGCACTGCCGCCATGCCATGATCTTCATTGGCAACCTGCGACATGAGCTTTCCGCGCAAACAGACAGCCTTGATGGTGTCTTCAACAGAGAGAACACCGGAAGCGCCAAGGGAAGCAAACTCACCAAGGCTGTGCCCTGCTGTTGCCGCAGGTTTGAGGACATCTTTAAGATAAGTCCAGATGGAAAGGTTTACTACAGTAAGCCCGGGCTGCAGGGCATCTGTCTTTGCCATGTCAGCCGCATCGCCTCCCCAGTATATTTCACGCAGGGGCAAGCCGGATTCGGCTTCGGCCAATTTCCAAAGATCCATGGCAGCAGACCATTTTTCAGCAAGATCACGGCCCATGCCGGATTCCTGAGAACCCTGACCGGGGAAAAGTATAGATAAATCAGACATATTAAAAACTCCTTAAAGTAAAACCGGGGAAACACCCGGCTATATGTAATGGGAATGTATAATGCACTATAAAGACTTGAGGCGTGCTTTTAGAAAGCAGATTTAGCATGCATGTTCAAGCTCAAATTAAAATACATGTGCGTATTTAATTTTCAAAGGCTGGAAGGAAAGCAAATCAAAAGCAGGAGAAAATCGAATTTAAAGATCCAGTACCCCGGCAACCTTTGCCTCAAGCTCTTCTTTATCAATAGGCTTCACACAATACTCATTGGCCCCGTGTTTCAGGGACTCGCGGGCAGTTTCAAGAGTGGGGTATCCAGTCAGCATAATCACTTTCAGTTCCGGCAGAATCTTTTTCATCTCTTCAAGAACTTCCACTCCGGTCATCTTCTTAAGCTTTATATCAAGGATAGCCAGCTCAACACCACTACCATCCAAAAATGCCAGAGCCTCTTCCTCTTCAGAAAAAACACTTACCTCATGCCCCTTGCGCTCCAAAATCCGCTTGAGGAGTATGCCTGCATCCACAACATCATCGAGAACAATAATATGTGCCATAACGACTCCTTAAAGTTAACTGATCAATCATAATAGGAAGCAGTGCTTTAGTCGAGTACTCTATTTTAGCACAGCTTTTGGCTCCATGCAGGAAGCTCATATTTTCAACTTAATTTCAGCAAAATTGTTTTTACAAAGATTAGCAATAATGTAGCTGTCATTTGCGAAACACGAAAAATATTTATATGTAAATTTCATTTAACGTATTTATACATTCCAGATATGCATAATCATAATTAGACCATACTGCAAATAACATGCACCCATAAAATCAGCGGGGGAATTTGATGGACAATAATGGAAATGTATTCTATTCGGTATCCTCAATTATGCGTTTAGCGCATTTTACATATAGTTTTTGCTGAATCAGTAAAATGGTTACTGTTTCAGCTGGTTTTTTCTTAAGGAGTTCAAACAACATGCAAAAAAGAGAAACTTGGGGTTCCCGTTCCGGCTTTATTCTTGCCGCGGTGGGCTCTGCAATCGGGCTGGGTAACATCTGGCGTTTTCCCTACATGGTTTATGAAAACGGCGGTGGAGCATTCCTCATCCCCTACTTTGTAGCAATGCTTGCTGCGGGTATCCCATTTATGATCCTCGAATTCGGCCTCGGCAAAAAATTCAAGGGTTCAGCGCCAAAAATTTTCTCATCCATTTCCAAAAAATGGGAATGGCTCGGCTGGTGGCAGGTAGTGGTATCTTTTATCATTGCCTCTTATTATGTTGTAGTTATCGCATGGGCGATAAACTACATCGGCCTCTCCTTTACCCAAGGATGGGGTGCAGCACCCAAGGATTTCTTCTTCGGGAACTTCCTGGGCCTGACCGATTCTCCCATGAATATGGGTAACGTGCAGGGCTCCATCTTCCTGGCAACAGCCGCTGCATGGGCATTCACCTTTCTTGCCCTCTTTACCGGAGTTAAAGCCGGTATCGAAAGGGTCAACAAGATCTTCATGCCCCTTCTCTTCCTGCTTGTGTTTATCTTTATCGGCCGGGGACTTATGCTTCCCGGGGCCATGGATGGACTGAACTGGCTATTCAAACCCGACTTTGCCGCCATCATGGATGGTAAAGTGTGGGCTGACGCATTCGGTCAGATATTCTTCAGCCTTTCCATCGGTTTCGGTATCATGCTGTCCTACTCCAGCTATCTGCCGAAAGACTCCGACATCAACAACAACGCCTGCATGACTGTATTCATCAACTGCGGATTCAGCATAATTTCCGGTATCATGATTTTCAGCGTGCTCGGCTACATGGCCCAGCAGCAGGGTGTTCCCATCAGTGAAGTTGCCGGAGCTGGCGTAGGCCTTGCCTTCATCACCATACCGACAGCTATCAACCTGATGCCAGCACCTGTTTTCTTCGGCGTGCTCTTCTTCGCTGCACTGGTTGTTGCCGGTCTTTCCTCCATGATTTCAATCAACGAAGTTATTACTTCTTCTGTTATTGATAAATTCGGTGTTTCCCGTAAGAAAGCCGTATCAATATGTTGTTCACTCGGATTTCTGGTCAGCATTGTCTTCACAACCGGTGGCGGTCTCCTGCTGCTCGATATCGTTGACCACTTTGTAAACAACTTCGGTATCCTTATCGGCGGTTTCATTGAAATCGTATTTATCGCATGGTTCTGCAACCTTGATGAAATGCGCGTTCACATTAATAAAACCTCTGAAATTACCGTTGGTTTCATGTGGATGAACAGCCTGCGCTTCGTAGTTCCGGCTATGCTCGGTTTCATGATCGTTACCAACTTCGTCGGTGACATTTCCAAAAACTACGGCGGATACTCAAATACCGCTATCGTCGCTTTCGGCTGGGCAATTCTCGCTCTCTGCCTTGCTGTGGGATTTGCCCTTTCCAGCAGAGAAAACGCGTTTGCAAATGTTTCGTCCACCAACAGTGACTTCCTCAAAAGGAGATAGAACATGACTACCAGCGCAATCTTCATGATGCTCTTCGGCCTAGGTATTACCTGGGGTGGGGCTATCGCCTGCTTCCGGATCGCTTTCAAAAACAAATAGCGATCAGTTCGTATAGAATAAAAAAAAGGGTGCGTTCCTAACGGGAACGCACCCTTTTTTCAGGAAAGGATAGCGGTGCCGAACTTTTCTAACGAGGGAGGCGAACGACACCGCCAAGGGGTTGGACTGCAAAACAACTAAAATCATTTCTGAACAAATCAGGGGTGTGATTCTAGTTAGAATATAACATTACCAATTTAAATCAAGCACTATTTAAAATTAACCATACAAGTTGATAAAAATTACTCTAAAAACTTTCATTCATCCAAATAGATGATCTTCTTTCTTAAAACATTGTGCTATAGACTACCAATCATTTAATCTTATTTACGGAGAGAATAGAAATGGACGTATTTGAAGCGATTTATTCCCGTAGAAGTGTACGCAAGTTTGAAGATAAGCCTGTTTCCGAAGAAGACATAAAAGATCTCCTCGGAGCAGCAATGATGGCTCCCAGCGCAGGCAATCAGCAGCCCTGGCAGTTCATTGTTGTGGATGACAAAGAAAAGCGGACAGCAATTACCAAGCTCAATGAACATGCTTCCATGGCTGAAAAAGCCCCTGTCGGCATTCTTGTCTGCGGCGATACCAGCCTTGAAAAGTACGCCGGTTTCTGGGTGCAGGATTGTTCCGCAGCGATTCAGAATATGCTGCTGGCTGTACACGCCAAAGGGTTAGGCGCAGTCTGGACCGGGATATATCCCCTTGAAGACCGGGTTACAGGTTTTCAAAAACTATTCAACCTGCCCGAAAATGTAATTCCTCTTGGCTACATAGTAATAGGCCATCCCGGGCATGCATCCAAAAAACTGGACCGCTATAATGAAGAAAGGGTCCACCGTAACAGCTTATAGTTTTTTATCTGTGGCCTCCTAAAACCCTGGCGCATTAGTGCCGGGGTTTTGTTTCTCCATCCACCCGCGTACCTGCCCCCACATATCCTCAGCAAGTTGTGGATCAAAGCCATTGTCCTCGGGGTTGGCAAACCCATGATGCGCATTGTCCAATCTTATCAGTTCATATCGCGCCTCTGCCACACGCATTTCCGCTTCGAACATCCGCGCATGCTCCTCAGGAACAACGGGATCATCATTCACATGTATTGCCATCAAAGGACATTTGATCTCACCAACTGAAGCAGGATGACTGGTATCAAGATAGCCGTACACCGAAACTGTTCCTTTCAGTCCAGCACCTGACCGGGCCAGCTCCAGAGCCACCCCGCCACCAAATGAAAAGCCAAGCGCATAAATGCAGAATGGATCAATTTGCGGCTGTGCTTTGAGCACATCAAAACAGGCGGCAGCCCTTTCACGCATAAGCAAACGGTCATTACGGTAAATACGATGGGTGACCTGCGCTTCGTCCAGCGTAGCCGGCCTGTTCTTTAGACCATAGAAATCAGCTGCCAGTACTGCATAACCATTGGCCGCCAACCTACGGGCATGACCGATAATAACTGTATTAAGGCCTGAGTATTCATGGAAAAGCAACACTGAAGGAAACGGCCCTTCTCCGCCGGGTAGAATCAGGATACTCTCCAATTCACTATCCAGATGGCTATGACCTATTTTAAATTGTTCCATCATTGAATCTACTCTTCATCACCGAACTGTTCGTTGAACCTGATCACTGAACCGCAAAGTCCACCTGTCTCTTCGCAATCATATGATGCATCATCTTCTTTCGGCTCCACATGAATGGTTACATGGCAGTTATTCAAATCTGATTTAATACAATCTTCAATCTCATTACATAACTTATGGGATTCATAGATTGTAGTTTCTCCGGAAAGCAAAAGATGAAAATCCACAAATCGCTGTGAGCCTGCCTTGCGCGTTCGCAGACCGTGATAGAGCACGTTTTCCCCGCCGCAACCACGGATAGCCGAATCAATAAGCACCAGTTCTTCACGCGGCAGAGTATTATCCATCAGTCCAGAATAAGACTTTCTGATCAGCGAAAATCCGGTAAATACTATATTAGCGGCCATGACCATGGCAATAAGGGGGTCAATGAATGCCCATGAGTCCGGAGTGAATAACATTATACCTAATCCTGCCACCAGCCCTATTGAGGTCCAGACGTCAGTCAGTAAGTGCCTTGCATCGGCTTCAAGGGTAATTGAATCATGAATTTTGGCACCCTTGAGCATTATCCTGGCTGTACCATAATTAACAGCGGATGAAAGCAGCGCAATTCCCAGACCCAGACCAAGATTCTGCGGAACTGAGGGACTCATGAACCTCTCAATTGAGGCATAAACAATACCAACCGCAGCAACAAGAATAAGCATCCCTTCGGCGCCGCTTGAAAAATACTCCGCCTTTCCGTGACCGTAGGCGTGATTCTCATCCGCAGGCTTAAGGGCCAATGTAAGGGTAGCAAAAGCAAAAAGGGCCGCCGACAAGTTGACTAGTGTTTCCAATGCATCCGAAAGCAAACCAACTGAATCAGTCACGTACCATGCCCAAGATTTTAAAATCATAGTTAGAACCGAAGCCGCAATT
Organism: Maridesulfovibrio sp.; assembly: GCF_963667685.1. NCBI lineage: Bacteria > Pseudomonadati > Thermodesulfobacteriota > Desulfovibrionia > Desulfovibrionales > Desulfovibrionaceae > Maridesulfovibrio > Maridesulfovibrio sp. The sequence continues at coordinate 1,388,852 of NZ_OY763930.1, forward strand.
GAGTACAAAATATACTTACGTGGTGATTCCGACATGTTTTTTCCCTGCTTAATATTGAAATTTAGAACTTTTTTAAGACTATATACACACGTATAGTCAGTCTAGAAAATTTACGTTTTCATCAAAATTTCAGCTTTTTTTTAAAAATAACGAAATTTATTACCTAAATATTTCGATAACACCTTATATTAACATAATGCATTGTTTGATTGTTCATTCAGTATAACAATAGAAAACTCTAACAATACAACAATAACTTAATGTTGTACAACCATCTATGCTGGTGTATTGCTTATTGTTTTTTTACTAAATACGAAAAAAACATATGGTAATATTCACTTATGGGCTATTTGCAACAAATTTGTTGACAATATTCACAACATCTCTCTATTACGAAACGGTCTAGCATAATATTTTTTTAAAACACGGGGGATGAATATGACTCAAACTTCCAGCATCTTTAAACGTATCACATCAGGCAGTCTGGTTGTACAAATCATGATCGGTATCGCGGCAGGTATCGCTCTGGCTACCGTTGCACCTGAAGCAGCAAAATCCATCAGCCTGCTTGGCTCCCTTTTTGTTAAAGGTCTGAAAGCAGTTGCACCTATTCTGGTTTTCGTAATTGTTGCAGCATCCATTGCAAACCAGAAAAAAGGCGCACACACCAACATGCGCTCCATTATTTCTCTGTATCTGATAGGAACCTTCATGGCAGCTTTAGTGGCTGTCACCATGAGCTTCCTCATGCCGACCACCCTTACACTTGTTGCGACAGATACTTCTGCAACCCCTCCAGGCGGCATTGCAGAAGTTTTGAACACCCTGCTCTTCAAGATCGTGGATAACCCGGTCAACGCACTCTACACCGGTAACTTCATCGGTATCCTCGCATGGGCGCTCGCTCTCGGCTTCTTTTTCCAACACGCAAGCGACAGCACCAAACAGGTTCTGAACGACCTCTCAGACGGTGTATCCGGCGTAGTTAAAATGGTCATCCGCTTTGCCCCCCTGGGTATCTTCGGACTCGTATCCAACACCATCGCAACAACCGGTTTTGAAGCCCTCGCAGGCTACAGCCATCTGATCATGGTCCTGCTCGTTTCCATGGGTACCATCGCTCTGGTTATCAACCCGGCTATCGTATGGTTCAAAACCAGAAGCAACCCCTATCCGCTGGTGTTCACCTGTCTGCGTGAAAGTGGTATCACCGCATTCTTTACCCGCAGCTCCGCAGCAAACATTCCGGTGAACATGGAACTTTGTGAAAAACTCAACCTGCATGAGGACACTTATTCCGTATCCATCCCTCTCGGCGCTACCGTAAACATGGGCGGTGCTGCGATCACCATCACTGTTATGACCCTCGCTGCCGTACATACTCTCGGAATTCAGGTTGATCTGGCTACTGCACTGCTGCTCAGCCTTATCGCTTCTGTTTCCGCTTGTGGTGCTTCCGGTGTTGCCGGCGGCTCCCTCCTGCTGATCCCTCTCGCATGTTCTCTGTTCGGCGTTCCCAACGAAATCTCCATGCAGGTTGTTGCTGCTGGTTTTATCGTCGGTGTAATTCAGGACTCCGCAGAAACTGCACTTAACAGCTCCACCGACGTTCTCTTCACCGCTGCTGCTGATATCGCAGCTAAACGCGGAGAAGCTGCAGTAGAAGCTGTAAAAGCTTAATTAAATACCTCTGACGGCTTAACCCTTTTCATTCGGGCTTCGCCACAATGCATATCAAAAGGGCCGTGTATTTGTATACACGGCCCTTTTTTCTTGACGAATTGCAAATCCATGATGACTCTATTCACCTGCCACCATCAGTTAAAGTATCCCTATTAGTTAAATAGGGACTCCAAAGGGGCTTAGCTCCTTTGGCAGCCGGAGGCGAAATACGATCGGCAAAAAGCGCGATAGCGCATCAAATCATAGCCCCCGGCAGGGCCGTCGGAGACATCAATTGCACAATCACGATAGAATAAAAGAATATATAGAATCCCTGCTGGCTTCCCCCACAATGGGCGATCAGGTCGTCTATCACCGGGTGATGGAAGGCACAGATCCCAGCTTCGGTCAACCGCGCCGCCCTTTTTCCCCTACAGTAAACTCCGTACTCGGCTTCAGGAATATTGGACAGCTCTATTCCCACCAGGCCGAGGCGACCGATTACGCCCGCGCCGGACGCAATGTTGTTGTCGCTACGCCCACTGCCAGCGGAAAAACCCTTACCTACAACCTGCCCGTGCTGGAACAGTGCCTGCGCGATCCAGATTCACATGCTCTATACCTGTTTCCGCTCAAGGCTCTGGCACAGGATCAGCTTAAAACATTCAATGAAATGGCTGCATTGATTCCAGATCATGCCCGACCTGAAGCTGCAATCTATGACGGGGATACTTCTCCATACAGGCGCAAAAAAATACGAGACACTCCACCGGCAGTGATTCTTACCAATCCGGAAATGCTTCACCTTTCCATGCTGCCCTACCATGAAAAATGGGCGCCATTTCTGGCTGGATTGACTCATATAGTAGTAGATGAAGTGCATACCTACCGTGGGGTGATGGGTTCACATATGGCTATGGTTTTCCGCCGCCTGCTGCGTATCTGCCGATACTACGGAGCAGATCCCTCATTTATTTTCTCCTCGGCAACCGTGGGCAACCCCGCACAACTCTGCCACGATCTGACCGGACTGGAAGTAAACGCCATCACCAAGTCCGGCGCGGCAAGCGGCAAACGTAATTACATATTCTTTAATCCGGTTGTTTCCCCCTACAGCGCAGCCATACAGCTGCTCAAAGCCGGGCTGGCACGCGGTTTACGGACAATTGTCTACACCCAATCACGGAAAATGACCGAACTCATTTCCATGTGGGTCAATGAAAAGGCCGGGGAATACAAAGACCGCATCAGTGCCTATAGAGCCGGATTCCTGCCCGAAGAGCGGCGTGAGATAGAGCAGAAAATGTCATCCGGGGAATTGCTGGCGGTAATCTCCACCAGTGCGCTTGAACTGGGTATTGATATCGGCGGACTCGATCTATGCATTCTGGTGGGCTATCCCGGATCAGTAATGGCCACCTTGCAACGCGGTGGCCGTGTTGGTCGCAGCCAGCGCGAATCAGCTGTGATTCTTATCGGGCAGGAAGACGCCCTTGATCAATATTTTATGCGTAATCCGGACGATTTCTTTTCCCGTCCGGCGGAAAATGCCGTGCTGAATCCATACAACCCTGTAATCATGCAGCGTCACCTTGTCTGTGCCGCAGCTGAACTTACCCTGCGCGACAACGACTACCTGCTGCGCGACGGGGAAATCAAAAAGCGGGTTGCTGAACTCGAACAGCAAGGTACGCTGCTGCGCAATAAACGCGGAGATGAGATTTACTCCACCCGAAAACGCCCGCACCGAGATGTTTCCCTGCGTGGAGCCGGGGCTACCATGCATATTGAAGACTCTGCCAATGGAACGACCATCGGAACCATAGATGAAGTACGGGCCTATTCCGAGGCGCACGAAGGTGCAGTATATATCCACCGGGGAGCCACATACTGCATCAAGGAACTTGACCTCGGGGCAAAGAAAATCAAGGCCGCAAAAGAGCGGGTCGGGTACTATACAAAAGCCAGAAAAAACAAATCTACTGAAATACTGGATGTATATTCACAGAAGAAGGTCTTCGGTATTGTCATGCGTTTCGGGAAATTACGCGTAACCGAACAAGTAACAGGATACGAGAAACGTGCGGTCAAGGGCGGTAAATTACTCGGGATAGTACCGCTGGATATGCCCCCGGTTGTTTTTGAAACCCAAGGGCTGTGGATGGAAATTTCACCTGAAATCAAACGCAGGGCAGAAGAGGACTTTATCCATTTTATGGGCGGGATACATGCTGTAGAACATGCGGCCATTGGCATCCTGCCACTTATGGTTCTCACTGACCGCAACGACCTCGGTGGAATTTCGACTCCTATGCATGAACAGGTCGACGGCCCGGCAGTGTTCATCTACGACGGGATTCCAGGCGGAGCAGGTTTAACAATGCAGGCGTTTGAACAGGCCGAGGAACTCCTTGAACGCACTTTGCAGATTATTGTAGACTGTGAATGCGAACTTGGCTGCCCGACCTGCGTACATTCCCCTAAATGCGGGTCAGGCAACAGACCCATCGACAAGGCAGCGGCCATATACGTACTTGAAAATATGGTTAATGGACAACCACCGGAAAAAATAGAGGATTTATCTATGGAACTGGTCCCATTCGGAGAGGAAGTAAAAATAGAAGAAAAAAAGAAGGAACCTAAAAACTTCGGCGTTATTGATGTGGAAACCCGCCGTTCCGCTCAGGATGTCGGAGGGTGGAACAAAGCCGAACGTATGGGTATATCCATTGCGGTTCTCTATGATTCCACTGAGGACAAATTTTTTGAATATGAGGAAGAACAGATTCCTGAAATGATGGAGCGAGTCAAGAAACTTGATCTGATCATCGGCTTTAACATCGAACGCTTCGACTATAAGGTTCTCTCCGGTATTCATGCTTTCAACTACAAAGGTCTACCCACTCTGGACCTGCTTATCAAAGTCCATGAACGCCTTGGATACCGCCTTAAGCTGGATAACATTGCGCAGGCAACAATTAATGCCGCCAAGAGTGCTGATGGATTACAGGCTCTTGAGTGGTGGAAAGAAGGACGTTTGGATCTGATCACAGAATACTGCAAACAGGATGTGGCCGTAACCCGTGATGTATACCTGTTTGGCAAAGAGAACGGATACGTGCTATTTACTAACAAAGAGAAGAAAAAAGTAAGGTTACCTGTCGACTGGTAACAGGAGAGTTAGCGCAGCAGCGCGCTTGCAACTCTCCGCAGATGCGGAGGAGATTATGTCCGGAAAGTTGCACTTGCTAGTCATGTTTTCTTTATTAATCCTGCTCTCTGCCTGCGGGCAACAGGAAGCGACTTTCTACGAACTCAGCTTTGAACAGGATAAAATTCTGCTTATAGACACTAATAAACCTTTCAGCGGCATTTACGCTGAATATTATGACTCCGGGCACCAATTCCCCAAAAGCCGTATTTTCATCAAAAATGGTGTCATGGACGGGGGTTTTTACCACTATTACCCTGATGGTAAGCTGCGCGAAAAGGGAACAAACCGTAACGGCCAGTATTACGGCTACCACTCGCTCTACTGGCCTAACGGCAAAATAAAGCAGAAGTTCTTCATGAACCGGGACAAAGCCGGATATAACTACGAATACTTTGATGACGGAAGAATCATGGAAATGCGCCATTACAATGCTCAGGGACAATTAGACGGCAAGTCCTTCACTTTCCACCGAAACGGACAGGTAAAGGACGAAATGAACTATAGCAACGGCAAGCGCGAAGGTCTGTTTATAACCAAAGACAAGGCCGGATTTCTGGTTAATGTATTTGTATACCGCAACGATATTCTGCAGGAACAGGCAAGGGAACTTAATCTATCTGACCACACAAAGTTTTCGACGGTAAACACAAAATTTTACAACTTTTAAAACGTGTGCCCCGCAATATCTCATAGAAAAACCCCGCCGTATCATTTAGATAGGGCGGGGTTATTGCTTATAAATAATTCTTATGCCTTCAGTTTCTCAGTCATACTGTTCAGAATTTTTATCTGATCAGAAAGCTCCATAACAACGGACCTAGATAAATCCATTGCCCTCGAAGTTTCACCAGATATCTGGCTCATACCGGTGATGCTGTTGTTGATCTCTTCACTGGCAGCGCTATGCTGATCGGCAGCAGTGGCTATAGACTGAACCTGTCCTGTGGCATCGTTAACCAGTGTCACAATCTGGCGCAATGATTCGCCTGAAGCATTGGCAAGTTCTGTTACTCTGGAAATTGTATCCACAGACTTGACAGTGCTGTCAATATTCCTGCGGGCCTCTTCCTGGATTCCTTTAATGGCCACACCGACATCATTTGTAGCACTCATTGTCTTTTCCGCGAGTTTGCGGACTTCATCAGCGACTACAGCAAATCCACGCCCTGCTTCGCCAGCCCTTGCTGCCTCGATGGCCGCGTTAAGCGCAAGCAGGTTGGTCTGGTCGGCAATATCAGTAATAACCCCAATTACCTGCCCAATACTTTCTGCCTGCTCACCCAATGTTTCCATATCAGCCATCAGAGTCTGAGCCTGACTGGAAACTTCGCCTATTCCATTTACCGCACGATAAACAACATCAGCACCCTCTTCCGCCATGACACGGGCTTTATCAACCGCCCCGGCGGCACTGGATGCGTTCTGGGCCACCTCGAAAACAGCAGAATTCATCTGTTCCATAGATCCAGCTGTCTCTTCTGCCCTTCTAGCCTGTTCGGAAGCACCGGCACTGGCTTGCTCAATCTGCACCATAAGATTTTCAGATGCCGATGAAACAGAATATACCACCTGCTCTATACGCGAAGCAGCTTCATACATATCTGAAGCCCTGGATTCAGCCAGTTCATTGGCAGAACGTGCTTTTTCACTAGCCTGCAGAGCTTCTTCAGCTTTACGGGCAGCCTCCTGCTCTTTTCCAGTTATTTCGGCAATATTATTTTGCAAGGCAACAGCCATATCAGCGATGGCTTCCTGAAGCTGGCCTATCTCGTCATTGCTTTTAGATGAAAGATCTGTGTTAAAATCTCCGGAAGCAATTTTAGCGGCGACCTCCTTAGTTTCAACAATAGGTCGAATTATTCCGCGTGAAGTAACAAAAACTAAGGGCAATAACACAAGCATGAAAAGCACTGCGGATACACCGACCTGGAAAAATACACTTTCCATAACCAAATCATCCATAGCGCTTTTAATCGCAGCTGCTTCGGATTCAACGTTGTCAATATATACCCCGGTTCCCACCCAGAAATTGGTTCCGGGAATCATTGTAGCATATCCAAGCTTGGGAATAGGCTCAGTCTCACCGGGCTTATCCCATGAAAAATATACAAAACCGCCACCTGAATGGGCAGCCTTCTCAAGCTCTCTTACAGAATAAATACCGTCTTTACCTTTAAGGTCGCTGAGGTCTTTACCGTGTAGGCCCGGTTTTACGGGGTGGGCGACATTCACTGTTCCACGGTAAATAAAATAATAACCAGATGAATCATTTTCAAAAAATGCATTTTTAATCATCTTTCTGAACAATACTATCTTCTCGTTCTCATTATTAAGACCGGAAGAAGCATCGGCCAAAGCCTGAGCCATGGATGATACTGCAACCTTGATTTTATTTTTCTGGCCATCAAGCATTATATTCTGAACTTTCTCAGATTCGGCCTGATTAAGCTTGAAGGAAGAATATATGCTTACGGAGATGGTTATCAACGTAGCCATAAAAGCAATTATAAACAATAATACCAGTTTATTACGAATTGAAAGCTTATTCATAATATTCCTCCCGACGTCATGGTAATATTTTTAAAATAAGCAAAAGAAATACAGTATACACATTTATAATGTAGGCAACTACAAGTTTTCATAGTACCTGAGTACTTCTGAATTAACTTCTGTTAAATTATTTATTTCCCGGAAATTTTATATTTCTTTAATTTATATTGCAAAAGACTCTTTGATATGCCGAGCATTTCCGCTGCATCAACTTTAACAAAATTGCTTGCTACAAGTGCACGGCGCACCAGAGTAGCCTCTATTTTATCCAATGTATCTGCAAGATTAAGTTTTGCAGGCAAAAGATCAACCGCACTTTTAAACTGAGCTTCTTCATCTTTTATTTCAGCCGGCAGGTCCTCGGTCTCAATTACAGTGCCGGAGGAAAGGACAACACAACGCTCCACAACATTTTGCAACTGGCGTACATTTCCGGGCCATTCATAGGCCGTCATGTAATCCATTGCAGCTGGCGCAAAACCGTCAAATTCCTTTTTGTTGTCAGCAGAATAAGTTGCCAGAAAATGATCAACAAGAAATGGAATATCTTCACGTCGTTCACGCAAAGGCGGCATTTCAATACTCACTACATTAAGACGGTAATAGAGATCTTCGCGGAACTCTCCTTTTTCCACAGCTTTTTTAAGATTCTTGTTCGTAGCTGCAACTATGCGGATATCAACCTTGATAGATTCACCGCCCCCCACACGCTCGATGGTCTTTTCCTGAAGGACACGCAGCAGTTTGACCTGCATATCGTGTGAAATTTCCCCAATCTCATCAAGAAAAAGAGTTCCCTGATCGGCAGCTTCAAAACGGCCTCTTTTACGGGCTACTGCGCCGGTAAAAGACCCTTTCTCATGACCGAAAAGTTCGCTTTCCAGCACTCCGGTGTTGAAGGCCATACAGTTCACAGAGACAAATGGCTTGTCACAACGCGGCGAAGCCTGATGAACAGCCTGGGCCACAAGCTCTTTCCCGGTCCCGGACTCCCCGGTGATCAGCACGGTGGAGTTTCCCGGCGCGGCCTTACTTATCATGTCAAAAACCTGAAGCATAGGTTTTGAGCGTCCGATTATATTACTCGGTGAATAACGGTCTTTGATCTGCTCCCGAAGCTGCCTGTTTTCCTGCTGGGCTTTGGCAAACTGAGCCGCCTTGGTAACGGAAAGCAGTAGTTCTTCGTTGGCAAATGGCTTGGTAATATAATCAAAAGCTCCGATTTTCATTGCTTCAACAGCGGATTCAATCGAACCAAAGGCGGTCATAATAATTACAGGGATATGCGAAAAATTCTTTTTCACATGTTCCAGAACATCCTGCCCGGTCAACTTGGGCATTTTCATATCAGTAATGACCAGATCCACTTCTGATTCATCAAGATAAGCCAACCCGGTTTCCGGGTCGGAAAGAGCGGTTATAGTGTAACCTTCATCCGAAAGCATAGCCTCCAGAATGAGCAGATAGTTCTGTTCGTCGTCGAGTATAAGAATATTTGCAGGCATTTTTTAGCAGTCTTTTCTTTTAGGTAAAAATATTTCCAAACGTGCCCCGCCTTCAGGATTATTCCCGATGAGCAACTTACCATTATGGCTTTCCACAATATTAGTCACAATGGCAAGACCGAGTCCTGTTCCATTATCCTTAGTGGTAAAAAACGGATCTTTAACCTTTTCAACAATTTCATCCGGGAATCCCGTACCGGAATCAGATACCACAACCTTAATTCCGCCTTCTGATTCAGCAATCGAGACTTTGATACTGCCATCCTTTTCCACAGCCTGCATGGCATTTCCGATAATATTGTAAAAAGCACGGTAAAGAAGATCTTCATCCGCGCAGACAATGTGTCCCGGCAGATAATCCCGTTGCAGTTTTATATTGCTTTCTCGGCACTTAGACTCCAAGAACATATATATTTTATCAAGCAATTCCGAAGGATCAAGTGCATTCATGGTTATCTTACGCGGTCTCGCATAATCAAGAAAATCGCTTACTGTCCGGCTCAGCCGTTTTGTCTCTTCATGAATGGCGCCCAAAATCTTCACATTTACAGGATCACTGTCCTTCAGTCTTTTCAGCAGCAATTCAGAGCTGGATCTGATGATACCCAACGGATTTCGTATCTCATGGGCCACACCGGAAACCATACGTCCGATACTGGCCAACTTTTCACTCTGGTTCAATTCCTTTTCAAACTGCCGGCGTTCCTGCATACGTTGCTCGTTTACAATATCTGCCCGGCGGATAATGGCCATAATTGTTGCAAAAAGAATGAAGGCGGAAAAGCAGGAGGTAAAAAGAATCAAACGTTCAAAGTTAATAACAGACTGGTAATCTTCAGTAATATCCTGAGTAATCTCCATTACTCCCATGATCACGTTTTCCTCGACATTCAAGCTCTTCTCCGAACGCAGGGGATAAACAATTTTGAGCAGCATGGTTCCTGGGCGCATATTAAAATCAAAAATAAGAGCCAGCGTAGATTTCGTACTGCTGAATTCATATTTCGGATTGCCGCTTTTCAGAACTTCTTTAATGAATTCCCCGGCAAGATCTGTCTTACCTATTTTTTCAGTATCAGTTGAATACGAAACAGTTAGCTCCGGATCATAGATGCGTACCTCGTTGACTTTGAAACTATGCACAGTGGAGCGGACAACCTGATCAAGACGCTCCATCTGTTCTTTGTGCTTCAAACCTATTCGACCAAAACCTATCAAAGTGGGCAGAATAAAACGGCGGTATATCTGATGGTTAAGGTTCTCAGCCTGTAGCAAAGCAAACTCTTTCTGCTTCTCCAGCAATGTTTCATCAGCATGCTTTGCAAGAAATAATGAAAGACCAAGGCTACTGGCAATAATAACCATCAGCAATGTCCAAGAAAGAAGCTTAACAAGCTGAAATGATTTAATCTGTAAATCACGCTCTTTTGATTCCAAGATGCCTCCGGCGGCCCTTAGGAGACCAGATGATTTGGAAAAACATCTTTCATTTGAAAATGCTTTTTCCTAATCCTCTGGACACCCCTCCCCTTTCATAAAAACTATCGATAGGAGGAAAGTTGGTTAAAATTACATTAGATAAAACCTATCTATTCGTGCCTCAAAGAATGTCAGTAGTAAAGAAAAAGGAAAAACTTGAGAATATCTCAAGTTTTTCCATAATTATCAAAAAGATATGTTCAGTTAATCCTGCATTTTTGTTCCGATTATTACGGATACAGAGAATGAATCTGCCGGACTTTTAGGGTTCTGCTGATGGCACACGCCGGAAGAATTCCGAAGTTTTGCAAAATAAACAAATTAAAATTCCTGTTCCAGACGTTTGGTATTCAGAAAAGTATTAAGGCTGTCTTTTTCTTTTTGCAGCCCGTCTGCCCCCAGTCTGGCTTTGGCAAGCAACTTGCCCATTTCAACTGCCGGCTGGTCAATAGGATTGATCTCAATCAGCCAGCCGGTAAAAATAGTTGCGGCCATGAGCAGCCCCATCAATCGTCCTGCCGCTTCCTCTGAATCCTCACCCATCTGTATTTCCACAAGCGGAACGTTGTTGGCAGCGAGGGCCATTTTAGTTCCCAGCCCTTCGGCATGGATAAGTTCACCGAATTTCTTACCCTTGAGATAAGCAAAATTATCCGGGATATCATCCGAAAATGGAGCTCCTTCGTAAAGTGAAGGGCATGTCAGGAACAGGCAGCCCTTATTACGCGGCCCATCCAGAAACATCTGGTTAACAGAATGCTGATCTGTGGCTCCAATAGCTGGAAGCGGCTGGCTGCCCTTGCCGTCCTTGCCAAGACTCTCGGCCCAGAGCTGTGCAAACCATTGCCCGAAGCAGGCCCATTGCGGAATATAGGAAAAGAAAATCAATTCATTATAGCCTTCATTCATCAGACCTGAAGCCCAGCAGGCCAGCTTGAAAGCTGCATGTCCGCTTAAGCTGTCGCCATTTAAGTCCGGTGCGGCAAGAGATGAAAGCACAGCGGAAGCACCTTCTACCATGGAACGGTAATCAATGCCCATAAACATGGCCGGGAGCAATCCCACAGCGGAAAGAACGGAATATCGTCCGCCAAGGTTATCAGGGACTTCAAGGGTGCGAACAGAGAATTCATCAGCCTGTTCACGCAGAAAGCCTTTTTCTTTGTCGGTTACAAACAGAAAATTGCGATTCCAGGTGTCACCAAGATCCTGCTTAAATTTATCACGGACAAGGAAATACTGGCTGATGGTTTCTATGGTTCCGCCGGATTTAGAGACAACAGCCACCAGAGTTTTTTCTAAAGGAAGTTTGTTAAGGTATGCATCAAGAGTTTTGGCGCAGACATTGTCTGCTATCCAGAACCACGGGCCTTCATGGCCGGGCTGATCCTGCTGCGGGAAAAAAGCTTTCTGGAGCGCGCGGGCACCAAGCGCGGAACCGCCGATACCCAGTAGAAGCATGTGGTCGAAACTTTTTACGTAATCCTCAATTCCATCCAGATCATGAAGCAGGGAAGCCATAAACGGCATGGAGCAGAAAGGCAGCTTACCGTCTGCAACTTCGCCACTGAATCTAGCGGCAATAGATGCGGCGGAATCGCAATAGTACTCAGAATCAAGTCTTTCGTACCAGCTGTCGGTCCAATCAAGAATATTGGAAGCCATATTCGATCTCCTGGTATAGGTTGCAGCCCTTCCCGGCATTTTTAGCCGGGAAAGGCTGATTATTTTTTTTAATCAAATATGACTATCTTTACTTTCTTTTTATTTTCCCATCAACACTTTGCCGATTTTTTCCAATGAATTTCTGAGTACATCGTCATCAACAGCATATGAAATGCGGATGCAGCGGTCATCACCGAAAGCGGAACCGGGCACAAGCGCGACTCCGGCTTCTTCCAGAATCTTGGTGCACATGGAAGCTGAATCAGGAGTTTCTTCAGTGTAAAAAGCATCCAGAACAGGAAAGAGGTAGAATGCCCCATCAGGTTTGGGACAGACTGCTCCGGGCCATGAAGTAATGATGCCGTGGGCTAGATCGCGACGGCGCTGGAACTTGACTCTGAGTTCATCAACCAAATCCCAAGGACCTTCGAAAGCCGCCAGTGCAGCCTTCTGGGCCATAGTGTTAACGTTTGAAGTGGACTGCCCCTGAATTTTGACCATAGCTTTAACAAGATCGGCATGGGCCAGCGCGGTTCCGATACGCCAGCCGGTCATGGCGAAACTCTTGGAAAGCGCTCCGACAATGGCGACATCTTCAGGGTTCTTTTCCCAGAAGTTCGCGAGGGTTGAATATTCAGCCGGTGCGTAGACAAGACGGTCGTAAACTTCATCGGAAACGATAAAGATTCCTTTTGATTTTGCCCAATTGGCTATTTCATCAAGCTTTGCCTGCGGATAATGACCACCGGTGGGGTTGGACGGGGTATTGATGATAAGCAGTTTGGTCTTATCGGTACAGGCAGCTTCAAGATCTTTAATTTCGGCAAGAAAACCGGATTCGGCAGTTGTTGGAACAATAACCGGCTTACCATCTGCCAGCTCAACCATGGCCGGATAACTGACCCAGTAAGGTGCTGGAATAAGCACTTCATCGCCCGGATCAATCAGGGCCATGAAAAGATTGTAAAGAGCCTGCTTACCGCCATTGCTGATGATAGTGTTTTCAGCTTTGGCTTTAGCGCCATAGAACTTACCATAATAATTGGCTACGGATGTTCGCAGTTCAGGAAGACCGGGTACTGCGGTATAACGGTGAAAACCTTCATCGACAGCTTTCTTCATGGCTTCGCAGACATGCTTTGGTGTTGGGGAATCAGGTTCACCAACTGCGAGGCTCACAATTTCTTTGCCCTGTGCACGCAGTTCCTGTGCTTTAGCGTTTACAGCCAGAGTTGCCGACGGCTTAGCTCTCATAAGTCTTTCAGAAATTTTCATATCCCTTTCCTGCTGCTTGAGTTATATGTTTATCCATAGGCCATTGACGGTAGTTAAACATGCATTAAAACAACTAAATTCAAGGATTACACACTTGAATCTGAATTTTCTCCCTTGCGGAGCATAATTGTCAGGATTGTTGCTAAGGTCCATGCTCTACTGAGGAACTTAATTGAAAACAGCAAAAACGTAAATCTTTCTGAAGTGCTTATCCCACTTTCCTACCCTATTTTTTACAATTTACCAAAATGATCTTCCGGTAAGCTGCTCAGCATAATGTTTTTTGCAAAACTGAACCAGCCCTGCTACAACTCACAGCAAGGAGTTAAACAAAATGACTTACAGATTTATAATACTGCCGATCCTACTGCTGAGCCTTGCGGCTTGCGCACCGGTTATAATGAATGGTGAAGTTACTTCCGATCAGGGTTTTGACCTTGGAAAAGCTGAAATTTCTGCCAGTAAACGTCCTGAATTTAAGGCATACATCGTAAAAGCCTACCTTCCTGACGAAACAGAATTCAAAGGTGAAATCAAATATTACGAAAAATCTGTCGTTCTTTACAGTAATGACGGCGTCAGCATGAAATGCGAATTTACACTTAATGATCAGGAAAAGAAATTCGAAGGTGGAGGAATCGGTTCCTGCACAACTTCCGACGGCCAGAAGCTGAAGGTTAAATTCTAGTTCAATCAAATGGTGATTTAAATGATCCGGATTAACCGGCTTTCATATAATTTTGGCGCGAACTGGGCTTTAAAAGACATATCCCTGCATATCCAAAAAGGTGAATTCATATTCCTCACCGGGCACTCCGGCGCTGGGAAGACCACCCTCATGCGCCTTCTTTACGGAGCACTGCCGTTAACTAGAGGACAGGCCACAGTAGCAGGTTATGACCTGAACAATATAAAGCGCGGACAAATTCCCATGCTGCGCCGTGAGCTTGGTGTTGTTTTTCAGGATTTCAAAATACTGCCCAACCGCTCAGTCTACGAAAATGTATCACTGGCCCTTACTGTTCGCAGCATGCCTAAATCTGTCGTGGATAAACGGGTCAGGGCCATCATCCGCGCCCTCGGCCTTGAAAAGAAAAGCTACTCCAAATGTGGCAGCCTTTCCGGCGGAGAGCAGCAGCGGGTAGCAATTGCCCGGGCCATGGTGGTCAATCCGAAACTGATTATAGCAGACGAACCTACAGGAAACCTGGATTTTGAACTTTCCATGCATCTGATGGATGTTTTCAAACAATTCCACACTCACGGAACCACGGTGGTAATGGCGACACACAGCCGTGAGGTTCTGCGCTGTGTGCCGGATGCCAGAATTATACATCTTGAAGACGGCCAGCTCTGCGAGCCGCCGGAATATCTGACATCGGAGCTTTGCCCATGCTAGCACTTTTCTTCAGGCTTATAGGCCGGGGTATCCGTGATATGGGATTGCATCCATGGGCCAATATTTTTACTTTGGTCGCTGTAACCATGGTTTCAGTCATGGCTGGATTGTTTATGCTTACAATGCATAACGTCAATCAGGAACTGCTCAAGAGCAAAGGACAGGTGGAAATACAGGTCTTCTGGTCAGCAGAGACTCCGGCCGAAGATTATGAAAAACAATGGGCGGACCTGAAAAATATCGAAGGTTTAAAAGATATCCGCACCTTCACACCGGAGAATGCACTTAAACAGCTTTCCGCAGCTCTAAGCGATACTGACGATTTTTCATGGCTGGGTGCCGACCGCAACCCTCTTCCACCCACAGCCCTGCTTTCTTTTTCAGTAGAGCCCGGAGTGGAAAATGAACGTTGGGCCGCAAATTTACTGCATGACCTTAAAGCACTTCCCTTTGTGGACAAGGTGCATTACAATCCCCTGCAGATTGACCTTGCGCGAGGCTGGATCAGCCTCACAAAGTCCATAGTCTGGCCCATCATCGGCTTTTTGGGACTTGTAGTCGCATTGGTTGTTGGTAACACCATGCGCCTCTCGCTCATGACCCGTAAGGATGAAATTGAAATCCTATACCTAGTGGGCGCCAAGCAATGGTTTATCCGCCTTCCGCTCTTAACCGGAGGTGCACTGCTCGGATTCGCCGGAAGTTCTATCGCCCTTGGTCTCCTTTATGCTGCCCAGCAATTTTTCGCAGATATCCTGAACTTTCCGCCGCTTTTCATGAAATTGACTTTCCTGCCCATGGAACAATGCTTGATACTAGCAGGAACCGTCACCTTGATCGGAATGCTGAGCAGCTTTGTGGCTGTTAAGAATTAAATTTTATTTTGCCTCTGGCAGCTGGGGAAGGAGAGAAACCCTTTTGCTAACGCCCAAGAGTGTTTCTCCCTTTCCCCAGACCCCATCCTCTCTTCCCAAAAGACGTTTTATCAAGCTTCGCAGAGAGCTTGCTGTGACGTCCTTTGAATTAAACTCAGCGAAGATTAATAAAAGGTTTTGGGATTCTTAACCCCTTTTTCAAAAGGGTTTAAGCCGCCGGAGGCAAAATCTTTCTATCAAAAACGCGATAGCGCATCAAAACGCCTCGGCAGGGCCGCCGGAGGCCTCTTGAAGGAAACACCACTATGAGAAGTAAAAAAATGACCGGAGGGCTGGAAAAAGCCCCGCACCGTTCCCTGCTTTACGCACTGGGTATGTCCAAGGACGAAGTTAACCGTCCACTGATTGGTATCTGCAACGCAGCCAATGAGATTATTCCCGGTCACGTGCATCTACACAACATTACCCGTGCGGTTAAAGACGGTGTCCGTCTCGCCGGCGGTGTGCCCATGGAATTTCCGGCCATTGGTGTCTGTGACGGTCTGGCCATGAACCATGCCGGTATGCGCTACTCCCTGCCAAGCAGAGAAATCATTGCAGATTCTATCGAGATTATGGCTACCGCGCATCCATTTGACGCTCTGGTGCTGGTTCCAAACTGTGATAAAATTGTTCCCGGCATGCTCATGGCTGCCCTTCGACTGAACATCCCCACTATTGTTATCAGCGGTGGTCCCATGCTTGCCGGTCGCAAGGATGGCAAAAAAGTAGACCTGATAACTGTATTTGAAGGTGTAGGTCAGGTTAAAACCGGAAACATGACTGAAGACGAACTTTCCATTCTTGAGCAGAGTGCCTGCCCTACCTGCGGTTCCTGCTCCGGCATGTTCACAGCCAACTCCATGAACTGTCTTTCCGAGACCATCGGTCTTGCTCTGCCCGGTAACGGCACCATTCCCGCTGTTCTCGCCGAACGTACCCGCCTTGCTAAAGCAGCCGGTCAACAGATCATGACCCTGCTTGAAAAAGATATTAAACCGCGCGATATCGTTACCGAAAAAAGCCTCAAGAACGCAGTAACCATGGATATGGCGCTCGGTTGCTCCACCAACACCGTGCTGCACCTGCCCGCTATCTTCAACGAAGCAGGCCTGAATCTTGACCTGACCGTCTTTGACGAAATCAGCCGCAGCACTCCCAACCTCTGTAAACTTTCCCCGGCCGGTCCCGACCACATCGAAGACCTGCACGCTGCCGGCGGCATTCAGGGCGTAATGGCAGAACTTTCCAAGTCAGGACGCATCGATCTTGAGCCTCTGACTGTGACCGGTAAGACTGTAGGTGAAAACCTCAAGGAACTTAACGCCGGAATCAAAGACTACAAAATTGTACGTCCGATTGACGATCCCTACTCCAATGAAGGCGGTATCGCTGTTCTGTTCGGTAACATTGCTGAAGACGGCTGCGTAGTTAAGCAGTCAGCTGTTGCCCCTGAAATGATGAAACGCACCTGCAATGCCAAAGTTTTCAACTCTGAAGAAGAAGCTGTTGAAGCTATCCTCGGCAAACAGATTACTAAAGGCGACGCCGTAGTAATTCTTTATGAAGGCCCTAAAGGCGGCCCCGGTATGCGTGAAATGCTCACCCCTACATCTGCCATCGCCGGTATGGGACTTGGTGCGGATGTAGCCCTGATTACCGACGGACGTTTCTCCGGAGGAACCCGTGGTGCAGCAATCGGTCACGTTTCCCCTGAAGCTGCTTCAGGCGGAGCTATCGGGCTGGTTCAGACCGGAGACCAAATAGAAATCGACATCCCGGGCCGCTCTATAAATGTAAAACTTGATGAAGCTGAGCTCGAAAAACGCCGCGCTGCATTCAAGCCCATTGAGAAAGAAATGCCATCCGCGTTCCTCAAACGCTACAGCCAGAACGTTACTTCAGCATCTACCGGTGCTATCTATAAAAAGTAACCCATCCAGCGAGCATGTCTGGGAGACTTAACCGTTTTTAAAAATAGTTCAATAATAGCAGAATTTTTTATTATGCTTCGTAAATAGAGCTTAAAAAAACATAGATATTAAGCCCGCAGTGTATACTTAGATACTGCGGGCTTAATTGTTTTATCTGTCATTATCCAAACACTATCCATTCCATAATATTCGACCATAAATAAAATAGACAATCCTCAAAGCAGGTTATAACTTAAGCCCGCAAAAGCCTGTCAGGGAAAGCTTTTCATATAGTTTTTATAAAAAGGGGAAATACAATGTCTAAAGTATATTTCTGGAATCTGCGTACAACACGCAAATCGCCGCATGCCTTGAAAATGAAAAAACTGCTTAAGCAGTCCGGGCTGAATGCTCTCACTGACCCGGGCAACCTGGTGGCACTCAAAGTCCACTTCGGTGAAAGCGGAAACACCGGATACCTCAACGCTCTCAACCTGCGCCCTATTGTTGATTTCTTGAAAAAAGCAGGCGCCAAGCCTTTCTTCACCGATACCAGTACACTGTATGTCGGTGATCGAGGTGAGTCAGTCTCACACGGTCTTCTGGCTGCACGACACGGGTATGATCCCAACTTAACCGGAGCTCCGGTCATGTTTGCGGATGGTCTGCGCGGTGAATATGAATCAACCATTCACTATGACGGGAAATATATTTCTGAAGCTCACGTAGGCGGCATGTTCCTGGAAGCAGACATGATGGTTACTCTGAACCACGTTAAAGGTCACGGACTTGCAGGATACGGCGGAGCCATCAAAAATATAGGCATGGGATGCGCTTCCAAAAAAGGGAAAATGCATATTCATGATTCAACAGGGCCCCATCTGCACCCAGAAAAATGTACCGGATGCGGTGTCTGCATCACCGAATGTGCTGCCAAAGCGCTGGATATTGATGATGACGGGGCTGTATTAATGTCCGGAAAATGCACCGGATGCGGCCGCTGTTTCCTCTCCTGCAGATACGGTGCGATCTCAATCGACTGGAAAAGTGATGTCGAGATCTTCACCAGAAGACTCATTGAATACAACAAAGCTATTCTGGACAATCTTAAACGTCCGGCCATGCACATCAACTTTCTCATGAACATCACCCCGGACTGTGACTGTCACGGCTACAGCGATGCTCCTATATGTCCTGATCTCGGGATTATGATTTCTTCAGACCCCGTAGCTGTGGATCAGGCTTCGCTTGACATGATCAATGCCGCCCCGCCACTTTATCCCAGCCGCCTGCCGGAAGGACTAAGCAACGGTGATGATAAGTTCAAAGCTCTTGTACCTGATACCCCAGACAATTTCGGACTTAAGTATGCTGAAGAAATAGGTTTAGGATCACGTAACTACAAGCTGGTTACTATTTAAAAATATCAGTTTAAAATATTGTTCATAGCAAAGGCCGCAATATATTCCTTGTATTGCGGCCTTTGTCAGTTTTGAACAAATTCAACTATATCTTGTTCATAATTAATACTTTATTTAAAGATATTTATATAATTTATGCACAAATATTACCGAACAATTAATTATTTTTCCTAATACTCAATTTCTTAGCAGCATTTATTAAATCTTAACCGACCAACTAAAAATGGCGTGATATCTTAATAAAGATATCACGCCATTTAAGTTTTGAACAATTCACAGATACTATCTGTTCATAATTAATCCTTCTTTTTCAAGTAATTGAATCAATTCTGCACAATTTGAAGCCACAAAATCAGGTTCTGCTTTTTGAAGTTCTTCAACAGACATCCTGCCTGTTGCTACACCGGCAGTCATGGACCCCGCCCGCTTGCCAGTTTCAATGTCCATGGGATGGTCACCGACCATAAGTGTATTAGCTGGTTCAACACCTATGACTTCAAGGGCTTTGAACAGATGATCCGGATGCGGTTTCACATTTTGAACATCTTCACGGGAAAGAAAACATCCGGAAATATCATTAATTTCCGGAACCAGTTCACGTACGGCAGATGCTGTATTACGGGTAATGATTCCGGTCTTTATCCCGGAATTGCGCAGACTGGATAAAATATCACAGGTAAAAGGAAAAAGCTTTCCGTTGCGGGCGGCTTCGACCTCCATTGTGATAATCAGAAAACGGCAACGGGTATGGAATTCCTTACCCAGATCAGGGTCTTCATCAGCAAGGCAACTTGCAATATAGTCCACCCATTCAAGGGCCGGAATGTCAGTTTTCTCCGGCAGAGGATCAAGAAAAGCCCTGCCTAAGGCTTTAAGCCTTTTCTTCATTTCATCAAAATCAATTGTCAGCTCTGCTAAAGTTCCGTCAAAATCAAATACGATTGCTTCTATTTTTTTCATATTCCGCTAAGTTTTGTACGGTCTTGCTTGCCCAAGTGCTAATCAAACGATATAAAATCACAGCTTAATCAAGCAGATATTCCGGTTGTGAAAAGTTATTTAGGAGTCAATGTGTCCGGTAAATTCGATGTAATTATTGCAGGCGCAGGTCCAACAGGATCAACTGCCGCCCGCATCCTTGCTGGTAAAGGTTTCAAGGTAGCTCTTATAGATAAATCAGAGTTCCCTAGAAAGAAACTCTGTGGCGGTCTTCTGACTTACAAAACCACAGAGGTGTTGAATAAAATATTCGATTGTGATGTTGATTGCCTTAAAAAAAATGGCATAATCAATTTTGAATCACCAGAATACTCCATCAATTACCGCGATCACAACATCCGGGATGCCCAGTCCACAATACCTTTCCGTTTTATAGACCGGGTGGATTTTGATTACTTCCTTCTGAAAAAAGCCGCAAATGCCGGAGCACATATTTTCACCGGTGAAAAAATCAGCCACTGCAATTATCTGGATGCTGAAATTAAAACAGCATCAAACCATATTTTTAAAGGAAAATACCTCATTGGTGCGGACGGTGTTCATTCAACCATCCGCAACTCAGTACCCTACGATAAAACAAAATGGCGAACGGACATGGCCGCCACCATAGAAATTATTTTCGATGAAAAGGATTACCCACGCAAAGTAACTAAGCCTGAACTCTACATCGGACATCTTAGAGCTGGATATATCTGGGTTTTTCCCGCAAATGGAAAAGTAGTTACCGGAATAGGTGCGCTTAAACGCTGCACAAAAGATTTCAAAAAAACCTATATGGATTTTCTGCGCAATCAGGGAATCACAAATCCTGAATCCCTGCCCATGCATGGCTATCCTCTGCCATATGGAAATTTCATGGAAAATCCATGTTTCGGACGCACTCTGCTCGCTGGAGATGCCGCCGGACTAGTAGAGCCGTTATTCGGTGAAGGAATCTTCTACGCCCTGCAAACCGGGCGTTACGCAGCCGAGTCAATAGTCCGCGGTCTGACAGAAAATAAACCAGCTGAACAATTCTATATTGAACGGCTCAATAAATATATTTTCCCCGAATTGCGCTATTCAAACTACCTGCGCTGGACACTCTTCTATTCACAGCCGCTCTTAAAACACATGTCATTCAAGGTGATGTTCAAATCCATGCCCAGAATTCTGGCTGATATGGTACATGGAATCAGGTCTTATAAATTTTTAATGAAAAAAGAATGGGATTAAAAATTACGCCGGAGCCATCAAGATTTAATCTGCGACAACAACATACCGCAAAGCATCAGCCCACAACCTATTAAGCCTTGTGTTGTAAGGATTTCTCCGAGCAGCAACCACCCTGCAAGTGCAGCAAACACAGACTCCAGACTAAGGATAATTGCGGCATGGGCGGGCTTGGCTTCCTGCTGGGCAACAACCTGCAAAGTATAGGCCACTCCGACAGACATAAGTCCGCCGTAAAGAATGGGTACAATTCCGGCCCAGATGCCAGCAAATGTCATAGTCTCAAAAGAAAATGCACCGATAAAACTGAATGCGGAACAGACAACAAACTGCCCGGCCGCGAACTTGACAGGATCAATCTTGCTCGACAGCAATGAAATAACAACAACATGCCCGGCAAAAAAGACTGCACACACAAGTACCAACAGATCTCCCATCTCGATATGAAAACCTTCATTAACTGAAAGAAGATACATACCGATCACAGCCAGAACCGCACCTATCCATGTAGGAAGCCCGGTCTTCTGCTTGAAAAACAACCCCATAATAGGAACAAACACTACGTACAGTCCGGTGATAAATCCTGCATTTCCAGCTGTGGTATAAACTAAACCCCACTGCTGGAAAGTTGCGCCCATAAAAAGAGCCCCGCCGGCAATCAGACTGCCCTTGATAAAACTTTTCTTATCAACTTCAAGATAAGTACCGTCTTTCTTTTTTTCCCGGTCAATGCGCTTGATGAGCGGAACCAGTGCAGCAGCACCTAGGGCAAAACGGACCGCGTTGAACGTGAGCGGTCCCATAAAGTCCATTCCCACCCGCTGGGCTACAAATGCCGCACCCCAGATAATAGCGGTTATGAGCAGTAGCATATCGGCTTTCAGGCTCTTGGTATTCATAAAATCCTTTTTCAAAAAAATCCGGCAGAAAATTAATTCTGCCGGATTTATAAGATACTGTTATTTATAATCTTTATTCAGATACAATCTCTTCAACAGGCTCAGTCAACAGGAATTCACCATTTTCGATCCAATCTTTGAGCTTGTTAGCAATTTCCAGAGATATGGAATGACTGGTCAAAGGAACTGTTGGGATATCCTTGCCGTTCAAGTTAATGGATCCGGACTTGAGCTCTTCAAGGGTCACATGGGCGAGGATATTTGCAACGCCATTGGGATAGTCATAACCGTAATCCTTGACCGGCATCTGAATATCTGCATCTGAGACGCCGGTAAACCACGCTATCTCCTCGTTCAGGATAGGAATCGGTATACCGACACCGATTGATGCGGTACAGCCGTATCCGTGGAAACTGAGCCCTCGGAAATAACGGGCATCCATTTCAGATACATTGCTGGATTTAAGCATAAGAGTACCGGACGGAGTAAGCGGTATACCGCGTTCATTACGCTGCGGGTTCGTCACATGCTGTGTTCCGGCCCCGATAACATAACCTTTGGCTCCGGCGAGGAAAATACGTGTCCCCATACCGATAGTCCGCAGGTAAGGATCATTGAACAGGGGAGAAAGCTGACCCGATGTAGCAAAGTTCACATTACGCTGATTGGGCTTAAGCGGTCCCATGTATGTGTAAACGGTCCTGCTGGTCATGTTCACCGCGGCATTATAGTTCTGGTAACAGTTGCGCGGGTTCAGGAGAGTTACGTCCTTGAGATCCTTCAGGGAAACATCTTTTTCTATTTCACGGCGCGGATAGCAGTCGGTTCCGTAAGCTTTTGCTTTGAGGCGTACTGTTTTTCCGGCAATGAGATCTTCGATTACGTGACCGCCGCCGTATGTGAAACGTCCGGGATGAACTTTATTCAACGGATCATCCGCAGCGGGCTCTGTCACACCGATGTAGGAATCAACGCCAGCAAGTCCTGCATAAGCTGGAACATTGTTCAGCCAGACCTGCGAAGTCTTAATTAGCGGCGGAACCTGCCCGATATTGAAAAACATTCCAGAAGAGCACATGGGAGAGAAAGTCCCGGTGGTGACTACATCTATCTCTTTGGCTGCTTCAACTTTGCCTTTGGAACGGACAATATCGACCATTTCTTCAGCATTGACGACTACAGCCTTACCTTTCTTGATACGTTCGTTGATTTCACTGATTGTCTTGGTGACTTCAAAGGTAGTGGCCATTTGAAAAGACTCCGGTTGGAATTTGATTTGATGTCTGACCAAAGTTTTCCACAATACATTCAAAATCTATCGCACGAGATGTACACCCCATAGTGATTTTGAGGGTAGAGTCAGACGAGCAAAGATTGTGGCTTAAATAGCCTCTGATTGCAATTTTATTTTTTTATAGGGGGAGATATTATTTCAATGTTTAAAAACGTTTTAGAGGGGAATATGCCTTGGCTTAAGCTATATAATAATGTATAAGAACTTCTGGTTGCAGGGGGCGAGGTATTATTGGTTTTTTATTTTTTTTTATCTTTTTATTTTAGCAACTTATAACACCCCAAAAAAATATATTATTCACGTGAAAGAAGCACTTAGAAACCATCTTTTAAATTCATGCTCAGATTCCGAGCTGGCCCGCTGGTACGACCCCATAAATATCGACATTTCCGACGAGAACGGGGAAGTTGTAGTGACTTTCCCTCACGCTTTTTTCGGGCAATGGTTCAAGTCCAGTATTCAGGACCGCTTTGAAGAACAACTGGGACAATTTCTGGGGAATGGATTCTCCGTATCATACTCCAATAACGGTTCGTTCGGCTCAACCGTTCAGGAACAGCCTGTAAGTGTGAAAAAAATCGATTTTCCCTTCGGGCATAACTTCACCTTTGAAAATTTCCTGATCAGCAAAAAAAACTACTTTCCCCTTGCCTCAGCCAAGGAGGTCGCCCGTGTCGAGAATGTATCATTCAACCCATTTGTAATCTGCGGCAAGAGCGGGGCTGGGAAGTCACATCTATTGAAAGCCATTGCCAATGAAGTATGCAAGAAAGTTGACCGCGAAAAAATATTCATTGGTAACGTTGATGACATGCAGAATATATACTCGGTCCGATTCAGCGGAGACCTCATGCGTGCCAGAAATTATTTTTTTGAATTCGAGTACTTATTCCTCGACGATCTCAAACAGATTAAAAAATACGAACACCTGCAGCAGGAGCTTATTTCCATTTTCAACAACTTTTATGAACATGGAAAACAAATGGTATTCAGCTGCTCCGATAAATTGGCTTCCTACGACTTTTTGAACAAAAACCTGAAATCAAGACTGGAATGGGGACTGATAGTCACCCTGAAAAGACCTGACCTTGAGATCAGGGCCAAATATATTCAGAAGCAGTGCAGACTGAAAAAACTGCCCTTGAGCAAAGATCAGATCCTTACTCTATCCCAGCGTTTTCAGGACTTCAGATATTTGCAGGGCATCATCATCAAACTTTCTGCATTCCGTGAACTTGTGCGCAAGAACATGGATGACCGGGATTTTGAACATATCCTGAGCAACACGGAAGAAAAGGCCGACGAGACACTTACCCCGGAGTATGTGATTGAGTCAGTAGCCTCCCACTTCAATCTCAAACCTTCCGACCTTACAGGCAGCAAAAGGCACAAGATGGTTGCCCACGCCAGGCAGGTGGCCATGTACCTTTGCCGGGATCTTTTAGGCATATCCTACCCAGCCCTAGGTCGGACTTTTGGAGGTAAAGACCACTCGACTGTACTATATTCTGTAAAAAAAATACAAGAATTACAGAGGGATGATAAGGTTTTGAAAAGACTGTTGATAGACTTGAAGAATAAATGTCTTTTGCGTGTCTCAAACTGACAAAGTTCCAAACGAGTGTAGGTTTGTTACTCAAATGCTACAGGAATTGTTTGTAAAAAATCTTTAAATTTTAAACACTTACACAAGTAAGAAACATAAGAACCGACCTTATAAAAAAAACAAGGAGAATATATATGTTTTTAAAGGTGAATAGGGATGAAGTAATCGAAGGATTGCAGAAGTCTGCCAGCATCATTCCCGCCAAAACAGGAGCCGCTTACCTGCGCACCATCTGGCTGAAAAGCGAAGCCGGAAATCTGCGCATCATGTCCACTGATTCAAATCTTGAATTCTGCGGCACATATCCTGCCGAGATTGTGGAAGAGGGATTGGCTGGCGTTCAGGGACGCGCTTTCTATGATCTGGTCCGCAAACTTCCTTCCGGAGAACTGACTATCAAGAACGATGCTGACGGTTCTTCCATCCTGGTTGAGCAGGGAGCAAGAAAATACAAGCTGCCTGTGAATGATCCGACCTGGTTTCAGAAATTCTCCGATTTTCCTTCTGAAGGGGCAGTTTTCTGGTCCGGTGATTTCCTGTTGGAGATGATCGAAAGAATAGCTTTCTGCATCAGTGATGAAGATAGTATGGAAGCCATTGCCTGCATGAATATGATTCCTGCAACAGATGAGAAAGGTCAGTACGTTGAAGTCTGCGGCTTGAATGGACACCAGTTCGCACGGATGAAATTTATCAATGATG
Source organism: Maridesulfovibrio sp. (assembly GCF_963667685.1). NCBI lineage: Bacteria > Pseudomonadati > Thermodesulfobacteriota > Desulfovibrionia > Desulfovibrionales > Desulfovibrionaceae > Maridesulfovibrio > Maridesulfovibrio sp. The sequence continues at coordinate 1,414,561 of NZ_OY763930.1, forward strand.
ACATCCATTCAATTCTCCCTGAAGAAGGGATACTGATTCAGAAAAAGTATCTTGCTGAACTTAAGAAATGGCTGACTGATGATGAGATTGAACTCAGCCTCAGTGAAAAACGCCTTTTCTTCAAAACAGCAGATGGAAAGGAAACTTTCAGCCTGCCGCTGAGTTATTATCAATATCCGAACTACAAAAATTTTCTGTCCAAGCTCAATGATGACGATGTTTCCCGTATGAAGGTTGAAAAATCAGAGCTTTCCATGGCCTTGGATCGTATCTCTATTTTCAACACTGATTCAAACCGTTGTGCATCTTTTCTATTCAATCCCGGTGAACTGGTTCTTTTTTCACAGGGGCAGGAAGTTGGTACTGCGACCGAGTCCATGGAAATCGAGTTCTCCGGTGAAATGGAACGTATTGCCTTCCCCACCAAGAATCTCATTGAGATTCTCGGACATTTCCAGTCTGAAAACATCAATTTTACTTTGACCGGAACTGAAGCTCCATGCGGCGTTACCGGCGATGACGACAACGAATATCTCGTGATTGTCATGCCCATGAAAGTTCAGGAAGAGACTTACTACAGCGAGGAAGACGTTTAATGGCTCCCAATCAGAATTACAGCGCGGAATCTATTACGGTCCTTGAGGGACTTGCCGCGGTTAGAAAAAGACCTGCCATGTATATCGGCTCCACCGATATCAGGGGTTTGCACCATCTTGTTTACGAGGTGGTGGATAACTCCATCGATGAGGCCATGGGCGGGTATTGCGACAAATTCAAGGTAACCCTGCACATGGATAACAGCGTTACCGTATCCGACAACGGACGTGGCATTCCTGTTGATATCCATCCCAAACAGAAAAAGCCGGCCCTTGAGATCGTTATGACCGTGCTTCACGCCGGCGGTAAATTCGATAACGATGCCTACAAAGTTTCAGGCGGTCTGCACGGGGTTGGTGTTTCATGCGTAAACGCCCTCTCTGAGCATCTTGAGGCTACAGTTCGACGCGGGGGTAAGATGTACCGCCAAAGTTACGCTAGAGGGGTTCCTATGGGCCCTGTGGAGTGTATTGGTGATGCAGTGACCACCGGAACAACCGTTCGCTTCCGTCCTGATGAGGAAATTTTTGAAACCAACCAGTTTGATTTCAATACCCTCAAAAAACGTTTCCGCGAGCTGGCCTACCTGAACAAAGGCCTTGAGATCGAGTTTGTTGATGAACGGACCAATGAAAGTGCAAGCTTCAAAGCTGACGGCGGAATTGTCTCCTTTGTCGAAGATTTGAACAAAGGGCAGAACACTGTTTCAGAGATTATTTACGCCGAAACCGAAACCGATAACGTGATTACTGAACTGGCAGTGCAGTACAACACCGGTTTTAAAGAGAACACACATACTTTTGCCAACAATATCCGTACCGTGGAAGGCGGAACACATCTGGCAGGTTTCAAAGGCGCGCTGACCCGTGCCATCAACACCTACATCCAGAACTCGGATCTGCCCAAGAAGCTCAAGCACAAGCTTTCCGGGGATGATGTTCGCGAAGGCCTCACAGCTGTTATCAGCGTTAAACTTCCTGACCCGCAGTTTGAAGGGCAGACTAAGACCAAGCTTGGTAACTCCGAAATGGTCGGTATTGTATCCGGTATGGTTTATGACAAGCTTTCTTCCTATTTTCAGGAAAACCCGAAGGATGCCAAAGCCATTGTCGAAAAAGTTGTCGATGCAGCACGTGCACGTGAAGCAGCGCGTAAGGCACGTGATCTTGTGCGCAGGAAGGGTGCTCTTTCCGACCATTCATTGCCGGGTAAACTAGCTGACTGCCAGTCCAAGGATCCCAGCGAAAGTGAACTTTTTATCGTTGAGGGTGATTCCGCGGGTGGTTCTGCAAAACAGGGCCGTAACCCCAAGCATCAGGCTATTCTGCCTCTGCGCGGTAAAATTCTGAACGTAGAGAAGACCCGTTTCGACAAGATGCTCGGTAACAAGGAAATACGCGCACTTATCACCGCGATGGGTATCGGCATCGGTCAGGAGGAAGGTGAGAAGGATTTTGATAAACTGCGTTACCATAAAGTCGTTATCATGACTGACGCGGATGTCGACGGTTCCCACATTCGTACTCTGCTGCTGACTTTCTTCTTCCGTCAGTATGAAGAACTCATCGAACGCGGTCATCTCTATATTGCGCAGCCGCCGCTGTACCGTATCGCCAAGGGTAAATATGAGAAATTCATCAAGGATGATTCAGAGCTTTACTCCCTGCTTATCCAGCGCGTGGCCAAAGATATCACCATCAAGACTGCATGCGGCCATGAATACCATCAGGAATCGCTCATTGAGATGCTTGATGACATTCGTTTTATAAAAGGCAAAATAGGCGAAGCCGCAAACATGGGCATTTCCGATTCTCTGTTCGCAAATCTGGTCAGCCTTGACGAGAAGATGACCCCCGAAATGTTCGCCGATAATGATCCGCAGACCTTCATATCCAGGATGGAAAAGGCTGGTTACAAAGTCGTTATCGAACGGGAGAATACAGAAACTGAAGGTGAAGACCGCGTTTTCGTTGTTTTTGAAAACGAAAACGGACACCGCACCAGACTGGCTGTAGAGTTCTTTAACTCCAAGTTGTTCCGCAACACTTATGACCGCAACCGCAAAATCGTTGTCGAGTGTGAAGGTACTGATTTCATTATTTCGCGTGGTGAAACAGAAACTGAAGTCAGTGGTATTTTTAAGCTGCTCGATGGCGTCATGGAAGAAGCCTATAAAGGCATAAACCTTCAGCGCTATAAAGGTCTTGGTGAAATGAACCCCGAACAGCTGTGGGAAACCACTATGGACCCGGAAAAGAGGACCATGCTGCAGGTAACTATCGAAGATGCTACCGCCGCCAACGAAATCTTTGAAGATCTCATGGGTGACAACGTTGAACCGCGTCGCGATTTCATTGAGAAAAACGCACTGGCTGTTCAAGAGTTAGATATTTAATTGGAGAAAAAATGTCTCAAATTACGATTGAAGAAGAGCTTAAAAAATCGTACCTCGAGTACTCTTTAAGCGTTATCATAGGCCGTGCGATCCCTGATGTAAGGGACGGGCTTAAGCCTGTTCACAGGCGTATTCTTTATGCCATGCACGAGCTTGGAAACACCTACAACCGGTCATACAAGAAATCGGCCCGTGTTGTCGGTGACGTAATCGGTAAATACCACCCCCACGGTGACTCTGCTGTGTATGATGCCTTGGTCCGTATGGCGCAGGAATTTTCCATGCGTGATCCCCTTGTTGACGGTCAGGGTAACTTCGGTTCTATCGACGGAGATGCCGCAGCGGCAATGCGTTATACTGAAGCAAGGATGTCTAAACTCAGTTCCGAGTTTCTGGCCGACCTTGAGAAAAAGACAGTCGACTTCCGCGATAACTACGATAACTCCCTGCAGGAACCTTCAGTTCTGCCCACCAAGGTGCCAAACCTTCTGCTGAACGGTACTTCCGGTATCGCAGTTGGTATGGCCACCAACATTCCGCCGCACAACCTAGGTGAGCTGATCAACGGTACTATGCACCTGCTCGATAATCCCGAGTGTGAGATAGAGGACCTGATGGACTACATCAAAGGTCCTGACTTTCCTACCGGTGCGCTGTGTTTCGGCGGCAAGGGACTTCGTGAAGCTTATTTGACAGGACGCGGCTCTATCAAAATTCGCGGTGTTGTGAATATTGAAGAGAAAAAGAACGGCCGCCAGTCTATCGTTATCACCGAGATTCCTTATGCCTTGAACAAATCAAGCATGGTAGAAAAGATCGCGCAGCTGGTTGGTGAAGGTAGAATTGAAGGTGTATCCGACCTGCGTGACGAATCCGACCGTAAAGGTATCCGCGTAGTTGTAGACCTTAAAAAGGGTGCAATTCCTGATATCATCATTAACTCCCTCTATAAGTTTACGCAGCTTGAACAGAGCTTCGGCATCAACATGATGGCTGTTTCCGGCAACCGCCCGCAGCTCATGAACCTGAAACAGGTTTTGGTGGCTTTCCTGGAACACCGCCGTGAAGTCATTATCCGACGCACTCGCTTTGATCTAGATAAGTGCGAAAAAAGAGCTCATATTCTCGAAGGGTTGCGCATCGCACTCGATAATATCGACGAAGTAGTAAAAATAATTCGCGCTTCCAAAAACGGTGATGATGCACGTATTGCTTTGATGGACCGTTTTGAACTCTCGAAAGTACAGGCTCAGGCTATTCTTGACATGCGTTTGCAGAGGTTGACCAACCTTGAGCACGAAAAACTTCTCGAAGAATACGCTGAAATCCTCAAAAAGATCGAATACTTCAAGTCCATCCTTGCCAATGAGGAAGTCTTGAAGGGTGTTATACGTGACGAACTGGCCGACATTAAGGCCAATTACGCAACAGAGCGCAAAACCATACTCATGGATCATAACCCTGATGATATCGACATCGAAGATCTTATTCCCGATGACGATGCGGTTATCACTCTTTCCAGACGTGGTTACATCAAGCGTACCCCGCTTTCTAACTACCAGAAGCAGAAGCGCGGAGGTAAAGGTATCGCAGGTGTTCAGACCAAGGATGGTGACTTCATCCACACTTTCCTGACCACCTCAAATCACCAGTACCTGCTGCTGTTCACTTCCAAAGGCAAGATGTTCAAAATCAAGGTTCACCAGGTTCCGGAAGCAAGCCGTATTGCCCGTGGAGCGCATATTGCCAACCTGCTGCCTCTTGAAAAGGACGAAACCATTGCCACCGCAATGACCATGCGCGAATTTGAAGAAGAGTGCTTTTTCCTGTTCGTAACCAAAAACGGCATGGTTAAACGTTCGTCCATCGCCCTTTACCGCAATTGCCGTCAATCCGGTATCCGTGCTGTTGCACTTAAGGACGGGGATGAACTGATTACGGTTAAAGAGGTCAGCCCCGGTTCTGAGGCTGTACTCGTAACGAGGAACGGTACTTCAATCCGTTTCAGCTGCCAGGATGCGAGAGCAATGGGACGTGTTGCCAGCGGTGTTAAAGGGATTGCTTTGCGTCCCGGTGACGCTGTTGTTTCCGGTGTTGTTACCGGTGACGAGGAACGCGTTCAACTGCTCACCATTTCCGAAGGCGGTTATGGAAAGCGGACTGATATTGAACAACATCGTTTGCAGACCCGAGGCGGAAAAGGCATCATCAGCATGAGGGTGACCACTAAGACCGGCAAAGTTCTTGGTTCCATCATGGTTTCCCCTGAGGATGAGGTTGTACTGCTTACTTCCGGTAATAAAATTATCCGTATGGGTGTGAAAGATGTATCCCTTGTCGGCCGTGCGACTCAGGGCGTAAGGCTCGTACGCATGGATGACGGAGATCATGTAGTCGGATTTGACCTTGTTCAAGAAGCAACCGACGATGCTGTCTCTGAATATGAAGGCGACGAATCTGAATAATGAAAAGATTCATGATTATAATTATCGCATCCCTGTTGCTTATGGCTCAGGGGTGCGATAAAACGAAAGATAATACTTCTAAAGTTATCGATAGGGCTCGCTCTAATTTTATCAGCGGATTCTATGTTGATTCAGAAAAGGGTTTTGAAAGATATCTTCAGGATAACCCGCAGGGGCCGCATCGCTTGGAAGCATGGAAGTATCTGGTCAAGATTGCTTCTGAGGTGCGTCATGACAGTGCTCGCGGTGCAGCAATCCTTGAAGCCATGTATCTTGAGTTTGGACATAATCCTGAACTTGCAGCGACTCTAAAGCGCGAACTGGCAGAAATGTATATTCGTACCGGACAATACAAAATAGCAGTGGAAGCTCTTGAGAAAAGTCTGGAATTTCAGGATCAGCCGCAGGAACAGCTCGATTTAACTCGAACACTTCTGGCTGAATCATTTCGCTCGCTCAGAAATTATGACCTTGCCATTTACACGTATAGCGACATAGCAAAGTCCACCAAGAATAAAACGACTAAAGCGCGCGCTATTTTTGAGATGGCTCATACCCTGACCTTGATTCAAGCATGGGAGAGGGCTGAATCAGAGCTGGATAAATTGATAAAAATGACTGATGTTCCAGTGGAAATTAAGGCAGAAGCAGCATTTATGCTCGCAGATATTTATGAAAACCGGCACGAATACAAAAGAGCTGCCGAACTGCTTGAAACAATCGTCGATACCTACCCGAATCCTTATGCTGTTCGTTATAAGCTAGATTATTTACAGGAAAAATTTGATTAAAGCTGTTTTGAACTTGTGAGTGTTTCTTGCAAGTTCAAAACAATTCAACGGCATAAAATACAATTCACGACCCTTCCGCAATAAATCCACTAACTACAGATAATAATATTTAAGACCGTCGTCCGGGGTGAAGTATCAGGTCGATATATTCTTATTTGATATTAGCTCCATGATAAGTCGCTATTTTATATTATTCTATTCTTCGAAATCATAAACAGTGTAACTGGCCATCAATTCCAGCATGACATAAGAGCTTATATTTTCCCTGATGCAGGTGGCCGCATCTATGATCATTTTCTGTTTAATTTTGAAATCTTCAAATATGGATTTTTTCCGTTCAACTATAATCTTTTCAGCATATTTCTGATTTGTAATTGTAGAGCTTATCGATAACCCTTTTACTAGGAAGTAGCTATTTGATGGGGTCGTATGTTTTACTATTTCTTCAAATCCAGATTCATCATACATAAGTTTGAGCTTATACAGACTCATGGCAATATCTTCTGCTGGAAGCTTATCCTTAATTGCAGGCAAGAGTAGCAATGGACCATTCTTGATAAGTTGGTTTTGTATTTCATCATTATCAAAATAGCTGGCTAGTCTGGTAGCTAAATCCCTTTTGCTGGTTTTAGTGATCAGGCTCATCAAAAATTCTTTGATAAGGTTTAAACGCAGTTCGAAATCTCGTAATGCAGCAGAACGCAATTCTTCTGCTTTGTCTGCAAATTCATTTTTGTTGAGTGCGTCTATTGCGTAGGCGAATATATTGGAACTAAATTCATCCTCAAGCCTTTCAAGAATTAGGTTTTCAGCCTGAACTCTTTTACCGAAGAGAGATTTGATGTTTTTGGCGGCCAGATTCCACCATGAAATAAGGTCATGCAGATCGTTGTGGTAACAATTAAAGCGGGGTAGATTGTCTGAAAAATTATCCAGCTCATGTGCGCTATTAAGGAACGATTCATCGAATATAACTTCAGGTATTCTAATCCTGCCATCTTCCTTCAGTTCCTGAACACGCTCCAGCAAATCTTCACAGCTTTTTTCAAAGCGGGTGAAAGGTATATTGATAGCTTTTTTATAGAACTTATCGATAATTATATTTATTTTTTTAACCCGTATTTTATTAATATTTTGCAGTACTTTTTTCTTTGAGTCTTCTGATAGCAGTATAATTATTTTTGCGACAGACGCATTACTGACTTCGCGATTAAAAATTTCCTGCAGACAGAAATCAGGTAGTAGCCCCAGAGAATCGAGTTTATACTTAGCATTAAGAATAGTAATATTAGACATGATTAACCTGCAAAAAATGTATACGAAGTGAACTGGTAATTTTTAGTGAGTCCTTATAAGCTCTTACAATAAGTTTTTAAATGTCACAACGTGCCATGTGTCATGCCTTCCAGAAATAAAAAAGAACCCCGGTCCGAGGTGGGCCGGGGTTCTTTTTTCTAAAGTACAGGCAGATAGGTTGATATCTCGTACTCGGTTACTTGAGTCCGGTATCTATCCCATTCCTTAATTTTGTTTCTGTAGAGATTTGAGTGAATGTGATCGCCGAGGCATTCTCGGATAACTTCACTGTTTTTCATGGCTACAGCTGCTTCGTAGAGATTGCCGGGTAGGGCGGTAATGCCGTGTTCTGCGAGGGTTGGTGCGTCCATGGCGAAGATGTTCTCTTCAATAGGAGCGGGAAGTTTGTACGCCTCGTCAATTCCCTTGAGTCCTGCCTGCAGCATTACAGCAAAACACAGGTAGGGGTTTGCTGCGGGGTCCGGGCAGCGTAGTTCCATTCGGGTAGCGTTTTCCTTACCCGGTTTATACATGGGTACGCGGACCAGAGTAGAGCGGTTTTTGCGGGCCCAGGATACGTATACCGGAGCTTCATATCCGGGGACAAGACGCTTGTAGGAGTTGACCCACTGGTTGGTAATGCAGGTCATTTCAGGTGCGTGTTTGAGGATGCCTGCAATGTAGCTCTTGCCTTCAGGGCTGAGGTGGTATTCGTCATTGGCATCAAAAAAGACGTTACGGCCGTTTTTGAACAATGATTGGTGCACATGCATGCCGGAACCGTTTTCTCCGAAAATTGGCTTGGGCATGAACGTGGCATAGATACCATGTTTGCGGGCCATTTCCTTAACAATAACGCGGTAGGTCATTGCTGTGTCGGCCATACGCATTCCTTCGGAATAGCGCAGGTCGATTTCATGCTGGCTGGGTGCAACTTCATGGTGGCTGTATTCTACATCGTACCCCATTTGTTCCAGGGCAAAGATGATATCACGGCGTACATCATTACCAAGGTCGAGAGGCGGTGCGTCAAAGTAGCCGCCGCGGTCAATAATCTTGGTGCCTTTTTCGTCTTGAAAGAGGAAAAATTCCAGTTCAGGACCAACATAGTAGGTGTAACCGCGCTCAGCAGCTCTATCGAGGGTCTTTTTAAGAACCCAGCGGCTATCTCCTTCGTACGGTGTGCCGTCCGGATTCTGAATGTCGCAAAACATACGGGCTACCGGACGTTCTGTCGGGCGCCAGGAGCAAAGTTGAAAAGTGGTCGGATCAGGGATGGCAATCATGTCTGATTCTTCGATCCGGGTAAAACCGAGAATTGATGATCCGTCAAAGCCCATACCTTCTTCAAAGGAGGCTTCCAGTTCTTTAGGGGTTATCTGGAAACTTTTTAGTGTCCCTAGGATGTCCACAAACCAGAATTGAACAAAGCTGATGTTGTAATCACGTACAGCTTTAAGGACATCATCAGCGTTTTTGCAGTTAAAAATTGGCGCAGCCACAGTAATTTCCTCCTTGAATAAGAAGTTAGTCACAAGCCGGGCAATTGAGTACGCACCGGCAACGGACATGGTGTACATCTGAAAATTATAAACAGTGCTTACTTTCACTGTCTAAAATTAAATGCTTGGTATAATTAGGTTCTGTTGAAGTGAATTATTGAATAGCAAGCTGATAATAGCTGATTATGGATTCTTTATGCAATCGGTATCATCATAATTTTAAAATCAGCTAAATGGAATCAATCAAATCACGTACTTCCCTAAAAAATGAAAGGATCTCAGCATGTGATTGGGATACGGAATCAATATCCAACCTCTTGAAAAATGATACGATGTTTCCTTTTGGAGTATGTGTTCTGCTGAAATACAGCTCATGAAGCCGGCCTTCAGGTGCTTTCACAGCCAGAACCCAGTCACGGCCCTGTTTGTGCCATACTTTTGAGGAGTTCGCTTCTTTATGGACAATGACCATGTTAACCAGCTCTTCAAGGGTGAATGGCTGGCCGGGGCGACCTGGCATTCCGAGAAATTCCCCTGTATCGGAGTGAATAACAACCGGAAGTTCGAGGAAATCTCTTTCGGGTTCAATCGCTGAGTTGTCAGTATCCAGTGAATATGACTCAGATTCGCCGCCATCTTTTTTTATGGTGACTACTTTTTTAGCTGTTACTCTTTCAGGCTGTTGCAGCCCGCCAGAGCTTGTAAGGATATTTTTTATTTCCTGTAGAAGGTCATTGGTACCAGAAGGAGATTCAGATTGAGACTGAATAAGTTCTTTCAGATATTTTTCAATGCGGGCAAGACGTTGCTCCGATTTGGCCTGAGCTGTGACAAGTGCAGCGAGGCCGTTCATCATCTGAGCAGTTGTTCTGGCCAGTTTTCCAAAATCATCACTGTTAACTTTGGTATTTTCAGTTTTTTCCGATAACTGACGATTTTGTTTAACAGATTCAAATTCTGTGAGAAGTTTGTCTCTAATCTGCTTTACCGATAGATTGCTGTTGAAGAGATCCCGGATTCGCAGGCATAGTTTATCCGCCCCCTTGCGAAAGCGCAGCGGTTTTCCGTGACCTACAATGAAAAAGAATTCAGGAAATTTTTTGCGGTAACTTTTGATGGTGGTAACGGATACTCCTGTAATGGAGGAAAGATCACGGTGAGTAAATGTTTCGTCTGTCATTTTATTTTTGCTTCCTGAATATTTTGAACCGGTCCATCCAAGTGTATGCCGGATTCATGATTTATTGATTAAAAAATCAATATATTTAATACATAACATATGTTTCTAGTTATCGGTAACTATAATCGTCACTCAGGTCAATAGTAATATAAATACTTATGTTGAAGTGCGTTAGAAAGAGTCGTGCGTTATTCGAATTTAACAGTGCTGATTTAGTTATTAGAAGAGGGAGTCGTAGAGTGGATTTAGATCATATCTGTACAGCATTTTTAGTATATTGGTAATAGTTAACTACTCGCAATACCTTTCTTATTATAATTATATATTATCGATAAATTATAATAAAATTGTCAGTTTTGAAATCTGGTTAACAAAGAAATTATAAAAAGAACCAGTAGCGCGGCCATGAGAATAGTATTGATATTGACCCCTCCTTTGACTCTCTGCCGTTTGCGGTATCCGAATATAAGGACCAGGATTGATATGAATATAAGAAGCTTGAACATGGGAAGAGTATTTAAAACGTCTTCTTGAAAAAAGCAAAGCAGTTTAGGAAGCAAGAGGGTATTAGATTAAATAAATTATGTTTAACAGTGTGTAGCTCAACACTTTTCGCAAAAAAAAGGGCTGCACAGTCATAGCTGGCAGCCCATCTTTTATTAATCGCGTTACCGCCGTTATTCAGGCTAGATAACTTTGTTCAGCTGGTATTCGATGATGCCTTCCGCACCCATGTCGATTAGTTCTGGGATTAGTTCGCGAACAACAACTTCTTCTACCATGATCTCTACGGAAACCCACTCGGGGTCCGAAAGGTTGGAAACTGTGGGTGAATTCAAACTGGGCATAACTTTCATGGCTTTTTCAAGAGAAGATTTGGGCATGTTCATTTTCAGACCGACCATTTTTTCAGCCCGAAGTGCTCCCTGAAGCAGCAGGTTTATATTTTCAATCTTTTTGCGTTTCCACGGATCGTTCCACGCGTCTTTGTTAACTATAAATACGGTGTTGGTGGACATGACTTCGTCGATAACGCGAAGGCCGTGGGCTTTGATGGTTGTTCCGGTTTCTGTGACTTCGACAATAGCGTCGCAAAGACCTTCAACTACTTTTGCCTCGGTTGCACCCCAGGAGTAAAAAACATCTACAGGAATATTTTTGGATTCGAAGTATTCTTTGGTGGCGCCTAGAAGTTCGGTGGCGATTTTTTTACCGGCCAGATCTTCCGGTTTTTTGTATGGGGAGTCGCCGGCTACTGCGAGAATCCAGCGTGCAGGGCGGTTGCTGACTTTGGAGTATACGAGACTGGAGATTTCAAGAACATCGGACTTGTTCTCCAGAACCCAGTCCCTTCCGGCCAGACCGCAGTCGAGGATTCCGTCCTCTATGTAACGGGAAATTTCCTGCACGCGGCACATGGAGATGTTCAGTTCATCATCGTTAACATCGGGAAAGTAGTTTCTGTGGTGCAGGTTTATTTTCCAGCCGGACTTGGAGAAAAGTTTGATGGTTGCATCCTGCAGGGAACCTTTTGGCAGACCGATTTTCAGTTGATTGGACATTATTTGTATACCTCCTTGGGGTCAAAAACCATGGGCGAACATTCTATTACTTCGCCATCCTTAAGTTCACGATAAAAACAGCTTCTGTATCCTTTATGGCAGGCAGCCCCGCCGATTTGATCGATGAGCAGAACAAGAGTGTCATCATCACAATCAATTTTGATTGATTTGATTTTCTGCACATGACCTGAAGTCCCGCCTTTATGCCAGAGGGTATTGCGGCTTCTGCTCCAGTAATGGGCATCACCGGTTTCAAGCGTCTTATTCCATGCCTCTTCATTCATGTAGGCCATCATCAGAATTTCTCCGGTTTCGGCATCCTGTGCGATGGCAGGTATCATTCCACCCATCTTGTTAAAATCAGGCTTGATCATACAATCCTCTGTTTAGCAGGCCTTGTCAGGCTTTTTTGAGTTTATGAACATTGGGGAAAAGCTCCCGTCATCTACCGGTATGGAAATCTTTAAAGGCAAAAAAAAACGCCGTCTGTTTCTCAGGCGGCGCTTGTTTTTTTGTGTGTAAGGAAATGGTGCGTTATTTATCGCCTTTTCCCTGGCACTCTTTGCAGACGCCGAAAAGATACATCTCATGATGGGTAAGTTCAAAGCCGTATTTATTGGCCAGCTCTTCCTGTAGATGTTCAATCTCGTTGTCCACAGCTTCGATGGTCTTACCGCAACGTTCGCATACAAGATGGTCATGATGCTCATGGCCATACTTATGTTCGTAACGGATTACGCCGTCATTGAAGTCAACGGATTTGGCAATGCCGGAATCAGCAAGAAGTTTAAGGGTGCGGTAAACAGTAGCCTGCCCTATTGAGGCATCCTCTGTACGGACAAGGTTGTACAGTTCTTCGGAAGAGATATGGCTTTCCTCAGCTAGGAACACTTCCAGAATTGTTCTGCGCTGGGGGGTCATTTTGAGTCTCTGCCGAGTCAGATATTCAGTAAATATATCCTGTGCTGATTTCATTAAACTGTATCCAAAATTTATTATTACCTTTAGGAGTAAATTTCCCTTACATTGAATTGAATACCAATGTCAATTGATCATTGCCCATATTTGTACATAGGAGTATGAATAGCGCAAAAAAATGACAAAATTATGTCTTGATAATTAATTTATAATGTTTTCAAGGTTGTTTTGTCCACCCACTCCGGGCGTCTATAATTTCAATCAAGGAGTTTTCATAATGGAACTGGATAAGTTTATTTCCGAATGGACCGAGGACCCTGCTGGTGTGAAAGATGTATTTGTCGAATTCAAGCAGCTTCTTGAGTCTCTTGATGATACTGATATAGTATTCAATGCCCGCCCCGGTGTGAGCTACTCCATGCGTGGTGTTAAAAAAGGGCAGGATAAATGGCCGCTTTTCGTAATGGTTGATGTTATCGATGATGACCCGGCCAACCGTTGGCTATCTGTTTGTTTTTATGGAGACTGCATTACTGATCCGGACGACCTTGGTGATTTTGTTCCTGAAGGTCTTCTCGGGCAGGATGGACATTGTTTTGATGCTGATGATGGTGAACCTAAGGAATACATCGCTGAGCGGATCAGGGAAGCCCATTCCAATCAGTAAATAAAGATCGTTCAAATAAAGCCGGATTCCGTTATTACAGAATCCGGCTTTTGTTTTTTGTCTGTAATAATAATCAATTATTATATATTCTTTAATAGTTTTTAATAATCATGCATCTTTGCTATGATTATTTGCAGCATCAGGTGAGTGTTAAGCTGATCGTTAAAAGTCTTTGTAAATATGTGCGCAGGGAGTTGTTATGAATAAAGATGAAGTGGAAACGAAACGCGATGACCCAAAGATCGATAAGATGCTGCAACCATTTTACGAGTTTGTGAAGATTGAATCATCCGGCGGTCTTGTTTTGATTTTAGCAACGATAATCGCCTTGATATGGGCCAATTCTCCTTGGGGATATGTTTACGAGGCTTTTAAAAATATCCCTGTAACGGTTGGAGTAGGCAATTTCGTTCTTTCCAAACCTTCTATTTTATGGATTAATGATGGCCTGATGGCTGTGTTTTTCTTTTTGGTCGGTCTTGAGATTAAAAGGGAAGTTATGGTTGGGGAGTTGAATTCGTTCAGACAGGCTTCACTCCCTATATTTGCAGCTATTGGTGGGATGGTTGTCCCTGCTTTGGTGTATGCTTTGATTAATGCCGGGACTAATTCTGCCGATGGCTGGGGAATTCCCATGGCGACAGATATTGCTTTTTCCCTTGGTGTTCTTTCCATACTTGGCGACCGGGTTCCGCTCAGCCTTAAGATTTTCCTTACTGCAATAGCCATTGTCGATGATATCGGCGCCATTCTGGTTATAGCTATTTTTTATTCTTCGGGCATATCGCTTTGGATACTTGGTCTGGGAATGCTCTTTTTTGTTTGCATGATTCTATTAAACAGGCTTGGTGTGCGCCATCCGTTGCCTTATCTGTTTTTCGGTTTTCTGATGTGGCTTGCATTTCTAAAGAGCGGTGTACATGCTACAGTTGCAGGTGTCCTTGCTGCTATGACGATTCCTTCGTCAACAATGATTTGCTGTGCAGATTTTTTGGGGTCCATGCGCGGCCATCTTATGGAATATGAATTGGGAGGGGATAAAAATGCAATAACTCTTTCCAATAAGCAGATGCTCTCGGCATTGGGAAATATGAACAGGGATGTGCTTATGGCCAGTCCGCCGCTGAAAAGAATTGAGCATAACCTGCATTATTATGTGGCATTCGGGATCATGCCTATTTTTGCGCTAGCCAATGCCGGTATTAATTTCAGTGCAGAAGGTGGCGGTGTAGATGTTTTCCACCCCGTAAGTCTCGGTATTTTTTTCGGTTTGATCGTGGGTAAGGTATCTGGAATATGCCTGGCAAGCTGGCTTGCAATAAAGAGTGGCATGGCTGAGATGCCGCACAGTCTGATGCCCGGTCACTTTTTGGGTGTTTCCCTGCTGGCAGGGATCGGTTTTACCATGTCTATGTTTATTACAACCCTTGCCTGGGATACCAGTTCTCCGTTTATTGTTGATGCAAAATTCAGCATTCTGACAGCATCTGCTGTTGCTGGTGTTTTAGGATTCCTTGTCCTTCGGAGCTGTCCTCTTGCAACAGACTGCGCAAAGTAGAAAATAAATAGATTAGTAATGATGAGAGACTCTAAGTATATAATATTCAAGTATATTTCTTTGGCTGTAATTATCTTTGTTTTGCTTGATATTTTTATTCAGTACCAACTTTATCAGCGTTACAGAAATGATCAGGTTTTGAATGTCTACCACCAGACATCTTCTTTACGTATGCGTATTGAAAAAGAAGTCAACAATAGCCTTACGATGGTTAAAAGCCTTGCAGATTATGTTTCATTTCATCCTGAAATGGACAAAATTAATTGGGAAAATTTTTGCGAAGGAATATTGCCGAGATCCAATCTTATC
Source organism: Maridesulfovibrio sp. (assembly GCF_963667685.1). Lineage (NCBI taxonomy): Bacteria > Pseudomonadati > Thermodesulfobacteriota > Desulfovibrionia > Desulfovibrionales > Desulfovibrionaceae > Maridesulfovibrio > Maridesulfovibrio sp. Next base: position 1,429,801 of record NZ_OY763930.1, read on the forward strand.
CGGAGCATATCTATCGCTCCTGATTATGTTGTCAGTTTCGTGTATCCGCTCAAGAATAATGAAGCGGTTCTGGGGCTTGATTACAGACTGTTCCCTGAACAATGGGATATGGTCAAAGAGGTCCATGACACAGGAAAGATGGTAGTCGCCGGACCAGTTGAATTGGTCCAAGGCGGAAAAGGGCTGATTGGGAGGGCTCCGGTCTATATAAGGTCGAATGAATATTTCTGGGGGATTGTTTCAGCCGTAATTGATGTTGACCTATTGATTGAAAAAACGGGGCTGAACCAGTCTTCCAAGCTTAGCGTAGCTATTAGGGGAACCGATGGGAAAGGAGCTGATGGAGCTGTATTTTTTGGTAATGAGAAGTTGTTTTCTCCTGATATGGAAGCCGTTACAACGCAGGTTTCCCTCTCTAATGGTTCATGGGAGATAGCAGTAATGCCCGCTGGTGGATGGGGAATTATTCCGCCGGACTCATTTTTTCTGCATGGGATTATGTTTCTCCTGATTCTCAGCATTTCTTTTTCTATTTATAAGATTATAACTAACAATGCTGAGGTGGATATGATCAGGTCCAACCTCAGCGAAGCACAATCAATTGCCAGACTCGGAAACTGGTCCATGGATTTAATAAGTGGCAAGATATGGTTGTCTGATGAAACCTACCGCATATTTGGTATTGATAAAAAAGAATATTTACCTTCACAAAAAAAGTTTTTTTCTCTTGTCTATTCAGCAGATAAAAAAATTGTCTACGACACTTATATTGATGCCATGGAAAGCGGTAAATCCTATGCCCTTGATCACAGAATAGAAAGGCCTGATGGCAAAATACGTTATGTTTCTGCGCAGGGACGCTTTACTTATGATGAGGACGGTAGACCTGTGCGCAGTTATGGTACCGTCCATGATATTACCGATCGCAAGCTGATGGAAAATCAACTCCGGGAAAGCAAGATACGTTTTGACCATGTTACTAAGAAACTCAGCCATCAGTTTATTTTTTTCTCGCACACCATGTCGGGCGAATTCATTCGTTTAAGTGAAGGTTTTAGCCATCTCGGGTATGGCTCACCTGATGTAGGAATCGGGAGAAAATGGGTTGATTTATTCGAATTCAGCAAAGAGTCTTTAGCTTATGCCGTTGCTAAAAATTCGCAGGTATTTTCCGGAGAAGTAGAATCCGTTAAGTATGAAATTGAATTTAAAACCCCGGACGGACAGGAGCGGTGTATGTCGATTTACGCCTATCTCGCGCATGACTTTGAGCGTGGAGAGGATGTATTTGAAGGCGTCGCCATTGATATAACTGAGCGAAAAGCACGTGAAGAGAGGGTGAAGACTCTAACACAGGCAATTGAGAATGCTCCGGTATCAGTTGTTATTACAGACACCAAAGGTAAGATTACATATGTTAACCCTTATTTTTGTAAAGAAACAGGCTTTTCCAAAGAAGAATCTATAGGGAATAGTCCAAGTATCCTCAAGTCCGGCGAACATGACGGGGAATTTTATAAAGGAATGTGGGAGACGCTGGTAAACGGTGAAACATGGCGCGGTGAGGTTATCAACAGAAAGAAAGACGGGTCTTTTTACTGGGAATCAGCCTCAATTTCCCCGGTTTATAATCCTAAGGGGGAAGTGGTCAGTTATGTTGCCGTCAAGGAAGACATAAGCAACCAGAAGGAACTGGAGCGTTTGAAGTCTGATGTGGATCTGATTATGCGCCATAATCTTAAGACTCCTTTAAATGGAATTATGGGTCTCCCTGCGTTGCTGCGTATGGATGACAACCTGAATGAGCAGCAGCATGAATTGTTGAAAACAATTGAGAATTCAGGAAAGAACATGCTTCATATGATTGATATGTCATTGGACATGTTTAAGATGGAAACAGGTAAATATGAGTATTACCCCATGCAGATCGATGCTGTCGGTGTTGCGAGGCAGGTCATAGATAATTCCAGATCTAAAATTTCTGCCCAAAAAGTTGGGGTTGATCTTTTCGTTGATGGACAGCATGATTTCGCCGGAAAGTTACTTGTGTGGGGTGAGGAAAGACTAATCTACTCTCTTCTCTCCGGAGTCTTGGCCAATGCGATTGAAGCTTCTCCTTCAGGAGAAAGAATTGTTGTCGAATTCGCACAAGATAAAGCTACTGTGATTACAGTCAGTAACAAAGGGGTAGTTCCGGAGCCTATCAGGGAAAGATTTTTTCATAAGTATGTTACCTATGGGAAAGAGGATGGGACAGGTTTAGGAACCTATTCAGCCAAATTGATGGCTGATGCGATGTTTTATGATATTGAAATGCAGACATATGATGAATTGCATGAGACAAAAATAGTAATAACAATTCCTCATGAGCGACCAGATAGACAGGATGGTTTTTAATGGAACGCAAAAGGAAAATTCTAGTTGTGGACGATGAGCCGCACAATATTGTCTTACTTGAAGGTATTTTGAGCAAGTTTGGTCATGAAGTTGTGGGCGCGGAAAATGCTGTCGTGGCACTTGATGTGTTGGATCGTAGCTTTGATCTTGTTTTAAGTGATGTGATGATGCCTGTTATGAACGGCTTTGAATTTGTGACCAAAATCAGGAAAAACGAAGAAACACAGGATATTCCTGTGATTATGGTCACAACTCTTTCACAGCGCGATGACCGTCTTAAGGCTGTCGAGGTTGGTGCAAACGATTTTATAACCAAGCCCATCGATATTTTTGAGCTGAAGATCAGGACAGAATCGATGCTCAAGCAGAAAGCCCAGCATGACGAGATTAAGTTATTTCAAGCCGACCTTCATGAAATGGTGGAGAATAGGACTCTAGAGCTCAGGCAGGCCCTTGCCAAGCTCGACAAGGCACATGTTGATACCATTCAACATTTATGCGCTGCCGCTGAGTACAAGGATGAGGAAACAGCGAACCATCTGGTGCGTATGGCTGAATACAGCCGCATTATTGCTGAAAATATTGGATTGGATAAAAAGACGGTGCATCTTATTCACACAAGCGCACCCATGCATGACATCGGTAAGATCGGAATTCCGGACAGTATTCTGCTCAAACCCGGCACACTCACTGCTGAAGAATGGGAAGTGATGAAAAGACATGCCACTATCGGCGGGAATATTCTTTCCATGGGCAGCTCTGATTATATTAATATGGGATCGGTGATTGCTTTGAGCCACCATGAAAAATGGGATGGTTCCGGGTATCCGAATGGTTTTTCTGGTGAAGAAATTCCTCTTCCCGGCAGGATATGTGCTGTCGCTGATGTCTTTGATGCTTTGACCAGCAGACGTCCTTACAAAGAGCCTTTCAGTATCGAAAAGTCATTGGATATCATGAAAGATGGGCGCGGTAACCATTTTGATCCACAGCTTATTGATATATTTTTTGAAAATATTGATGAAGTTGTTGAGATACAGAAGAGTCGCGGGGACTAGTTTCAGCCGGGATTAAAATTATTCTTAAAAAAAACGGCCTTGTGCATTATTTAAATATGCATAAGGCCGTTTTTAATATTGATATTTGATTTTTTTTTTTGAAATTAAGCATGATAAAAAATGTATGGTTTATTTATGTATATTCGGTGTATAGCCGGGCAATTAATTTCGTGGCATTTATTTTTTATGCTGATTGTTATTTCCATAGTTTGCAGCTGTAGATTTTTATTCAGCAAAATTTTTTATAATAGAGGCTAAGAATATAATGAGAAACAAAATACTCTCTTTTATATCAGTATTTATAGTTTTTATATGTTCTTTTTGGTTTAGTTTTTGTACTTCGTCAGCACATGCATCATCACCAGAGACATTTAAGGCAGTGCAGGCATCAAGAGTGGTAACACTGGTTGGATTTACCCGACCAAGAGTGGCCATGACTCTGGTAAGCGAAGAATCAGCCGTTTGCGTAAAAGTTTATTGCGATGTGGGTGACACTATCGACAGCAGCGGTCATTTTGCTGAGCTGGACCCCACATTTATAAAGCTGGAGATAGCCCAGTTACAGTCCGATCTTAAAAGATTGCGCGCAGACCTTACTTACTATGACAAGGAAGCCAAGCGTTACACCAAGTTGGTAAAACGCAATACCGCAGCCCAGTCCGAACTTGATTTGCATATCCGAAATTTTGAATCTGCCGAAGCGTTACTGCGGTCCACCCAGCTTAAGCTCAATGTGGACCGGGAACATCTGCGCCGTTACACCCTGCGCGGTCCCGAAGGTTGGCGGATAATCAAGCGCTATATCGAACCGGGGGAATGGGTTAATAAAGGTGAGAAAGTTGCTGAGCTTGGTAATTTCAAGACCCTTCTGGTTCCTTACGCTTTAACCATCCCTGAACTCAAAAAAGTACGTAACTTAAAGAAGATAATTTTTAAACTTCCAGATCTCGGTATTAAAGTTCCTGCTCATTTAGAGCGTATTTCACCCGGTTTTGATCCTGAGACCAGGAAAGTGGAAGTGGATTTTGAAATCAGTAAAGGAGATTTTGAGTTCCGTGGCGGATTGCGTACTGAGCTGGAGATCAAGATGCCCGATCCCGGTGGGGCTGTAGAAGTACCTCAATCAGCGTTGCTTAAAGCATATGATGATAACTTTATTGTCCGCCCCGACGGCGTGCGTGTGAAAGTGCTGATGCTTGGTGATACCGAAGACGGTAAAGTAAGAGTCTCCTCAAGGGCAGTTAAAGTCGGCGAAGAGTTTCTCCTGAAACCATAAGGTTCAGGCTGTTTTCCGAAGGTCCGGAGGATTCATTACATGAAAAAATTAGTAAGTTTTACTCTGAAGCAAACAGTTTTTATCAACATTATTTTTATTTTGTTGATGATTGTTGGAGTCTTCAGCATGGCCGATTTGCCTGTTGAGCGTTATCCAAATGTTCACATGGGCAAAGTTGTCATTTCCGGTTTTTTGCCCGGAGCCTCGCCATCGGAAGTGGAAGCCCTTGTAACCAAGAAGATTGAGGACGCTCTGGATGACCTTGAAAATGTGGAATACATCCGCTCAAGATCGTTCAGGGAACGCACCAGCATCATGGTTAAGTTCCTAGATGATACCGATTACGCCAAGGGTTATGATGAACTCCGTTTCCGAGTTTTGTCCATTCAGAACGATTTGCCCCGTGAGATGGACCCGCCCACTTTTACAGAGATTAATGTCAGCGAATGGCTTCCGGTTATCAGAGTCTGCCTTGTGGGTGATCGGGCCAACCGCGCCCTGTCTATGATGGCTGACGAGATGAAAGTTCAGCTGCGCAAAATTTCCGGCGTCAACGAGGTTGAGATTGAAGGGGAGTACACGAGAGAATTTCATGTAAACCTTGATCCGCACAAACTGGTGCGTTTCAAGCTGACATTTGATGATGTTGCCCGTGCTCTGGCTGATGCCAACATTTCTATTCCGGCTGGTGATTTCTCAGGAGTTGGCGGAGAATATGTCATTGTTGTTGATGAACGGTTCCGCACCCGTGAGGAAATAGCCGCAACCATAGTGCGTATGGACGGAGACGGTTCATTTGTTACCGTTGGCGATGTACTTAGCGATGCGCGGGTTTCCTACCGTGATCCACAGGTGATCACCTCCATTAACGGTCGTGACGCGGTTACTCTTAAGATTGTAAAATCATTGGGCGGTAACGCGGTTTCCATTGCCGAGGATGTTGAAAGAATTGCCGATTCGTTTCGTGCACAACTGGAAAAGGAAGGTGTTGAACTTATCCTGACCAGTGATCAGAGACTGCATATTGAAGATGCCATCAACACACTGGGTATGAACCTTATGGTTGGGATTGTGCTCGTCTTTGTGGTTATTTATCTGGTTATGGGCTTTAGGAATGCCATGCTGACCACAGTTGGGGTTCCTTTTTCCTTTCTTGTAACCATGATTATTATGAAACTGACCGGTAACTCGCTTAACCAGATTACACTTTTTTCCTTTGTATTGGTCAGCGGTATCATTGTTGATGATGCCATTGTCGTGGTCGAGAATGTGTTCCGTCATGTGCAGGAAGGTAAAACGCTGGAAAAAGCTGTGGTCGATGGTACTTCAGAAGTATTTCTGCCTGTTGTCTCTGCTACCGCTACAACCGTCGCGGCATTTCTGCCTATGCTGATTATGACCGGATCCACCGGGGAATTTTTCGCTCAGGTTCCTAAGGCGGTATCCTTTGCGCTTATTGCTTCGTTGATCGAGTGTCTGATGATACTACCTCCTCATTTTCTGGATTGGCCCGGTGCCAAGGGGTTGATGAAGAACCGTGAGAAGCATACCCGCGAGCCCGCATTCATGCGGTCGTTGCGCAGCTTGACTGATAAGCTTCTGTCTGTGGTTATCAGGTTCAGATTTATTTCTTTAGCTGTTGTGTTCGGTTCTTTTGTTGTGGCTTTGATTATTCTTGGGGTTTCTGTTTCAGGAAAATTACCGCTTATTAAGATTAAATTTTATCCTGATGATTATTCTCTTTACTACATAGAGCTTGAAGGTCCGGAATCCACTCCTATTGAGCTTACTTCTGATAAGTTGAAGCGAATTTCTGTTTTTATTGAAAAGATGGGGCCGGGAATGGCTAAATCAGCTTCTGCTTTTGCCGGATTCTATTTTAATGAAGACTATGAAATGGTTCACGGCTCGAACCTTGGTAATATTGTGGTTGAGCTTCCAGCCAAGGATAAGCAGTCTTTTGCTGACGCACCGGAAAATGATCCGGGTGCGCATCTGGAATTTATCCGCAAGGAGCTTGATAAATTAGCTGAACCCGGCTGGACTTTCCGTGTACGGCCTGAAAAGGATGGTCCGCCTTCAGGTAAGGATATTAATATCCGGGTACTTGGTGCAGACCACGAATCTGTTAAAGGACTGACAGCCGATATTCTGAAATTTATCAAAGGAAATGATAAACTCGGTCCGCATCTGGTTAATATCGCAACCGATGATGGCACACCTAACCGTATTTTCAGATTCAAGCCGATAAATGAAAGGGTGGCTGAATACGGATTGACACCGAAACAGGTTGCCAGTCTTTCCGGTTCGGTGCTTGATGGCCGTTTTGTTGGTAAATTTCGCCTTTCAGACGAAGATGTTGACCTGAGGTTGAAGATTGACCCCCGTTATTTGAATACCCCTGAGGATGCCCTTTCCGTGCCTGTGCTGGAACAGAATGAAAGCCCGGTACGTATCGGTGATATATGCGATGTTTCCATTTACATGGAAGCAGGACAGTTCAACCGCTTTATGAGCCAGCGGGCAGTGACTATAACCGCCAATATCAAGCCCGGATCGCGGTTGTCTTCCCCGGCTGCGGTGAACATGGTCAGCAATTATTATGATACTGTGCGAACCGAATATCCCGGCGCGACCATCAACTTTTCCGGTGAATTTGAATCCACCAGGAAATCATATACATCGCTCGTGTACGCCTTCATTACAGCCATCCTGATTATATATCTGATTTTGGCCACCCAGTTTCAGTCATATGTACAGCCGGTTATAATTCTTTCTGCGGTAGTTTTTTCGCTGACCGGTGTTATTCTGGGGACGTTCTTTTCCCAGACCATTTTTACGGTCAACAGTTTTATAGCTACTGTTGGTGTAACCGGGGTTGTAGTAAACGACTCACTGGTGCTGCTGGATTTTATGAATAAACTTTATAAATCAGGCATGAATCGCAAGGACGCAATGCGCGAAGGTGTCCGTATACGTCTGCGGCCTATCCTTTTGACGACCCTGACCACAACGCTTGGTCTGCTGCCAATGGCGGTGGGGTTTCCTTCCTATTCTCTTGTATGGGGGGGCATGGCGACCACATTCGTGACCGGGTTGTGCACAGCGACTTTCCTGACCCTGTTTATTATCCCTGTTGAATGGGATTTGCTGATGGGATTTATGGAATGGAAAGCGAACCGGAAGAATACTCATCCAATTTAAGGCTTAGGCGATTCTCCGCGGGCCTGAGTGGATGTCTTAGAAGCGTTTCGCGTGATTGGTATAATTGTGTTTAGCCTCCGGCAGGGTCGTGAAGGCATCAATAAAAATGGTGGCTCTGTTTTTAACAGAGCCACCATTTATTTATTTTCTTTTATCACTCTTCAACGATCTTCGAATCAGTTTGGACAGGGCCTTTTCTTTGGCTTTCCTTTGCTGACGCTTTTTATCGTTCACTCTGCTTTCAATGAATGAAAGCTCGGCACGCATATCAGAATAGTTTTCATAGCGCGCAACTTCCAATGAACCGTCGATCAAAAGTTCACGAACAGCGCAACCGGGTTCATTCTGGTGGGTGCAGTTTCGGAATCGGCATCTCTTCGCTGCTTCATTAATATCACTGTATGCTTCATCCAGACTTTCCAGACTTCCCCATAGCTGAAGCTCACGCATACCGGGAGTGTCTATAACCATGGCCCCGCTTGGCAGGAAGAACAACTCCTTGTGGGTTGTTGTGTGCCTGCCCCGCAGGTCGGTTTCACGCAGTTTTCCGGTTTTAAGGGTTTCCATGCCCAATAGACAATTTATCAGGGAAGATTTTCCAACCCCGGATTGTCCGCTGAAGGCCAATGTAGAACCTTTTTCAAAACTCTTCGAAAAATTGTCTACGCCTTCACCGGTTACTGCGCTTATTAAATGGATAGGTATATTTCCAGCAATGCTCTCGGCCTGTAGTATGGCAGATTCCCTGTCGGAACAAAGGTCAGCCTTATTCAGGACGATTACCGGTCTGGCTCCGCCTTCCAATGTCATGGCAATAAACCGTTCTATAGAACGGAGGTTGAAGTTCCTGCCGCCGTCCAGCCCGCAGACTATGCACAGGTAATCAATGTTGGCCGCGACCACCTGTTCCTGTATTTCTTTCCCGGAGCTGTTGCGGGAAAACGCACTTGTACGGTTCAGAACCTGCTCTATCTGAGCGTAGTCCCCACATTTTCTGAAAACAACCCAGTCGCCAACAGTAGGGTAGTCAGAGCGGGCAAGAGCTGTAAAATGGAAATGTCCTGAAACATCGCCACAAAGAATTCCTTCTTCCGTGTACAGGGTGTATTGCTGGCGCACTTCCTTCAAAACACGCCCTGCACTCAGCCCTTGTTTTTGGTAAGGCAGGAATTGATCTTCAAATGAATTGTTCCAGCCAATTTCTTTTAGGTTGATCATAGCCCACCGCCCATCTGCTGGCGTTCAATTCTTTCCAGAGCGATATTCGCCGGAAAGGGTAATTGAGTGATGAGGCGTGCAGCCAGTGTAAACAGCACTACTTCATTGTCGTCGCCGGCAATACGGTTTGCGCGGATGAATCCGCACTTTCGGCAGCGGTGAATTACTGCGCATTCCTTGTTTTCTTTAATCCATAACCCGATCGGCTCCATGATCCCTCTACAACCGGAGCGTCTATCCCCGATTTTCATGTCCATATGCTTGCTGTGCAGGCAATGTGGGCAATGGTTTCGGTTCTGGGTTCCGCTAAGCGGAGAAGGCACTGTGAGCCCGCAATTTTCGCAAATAAACGGCTTGGTATCGATATGGACGGGTTTCTGTTGTCTAGACATGACTCTACTCCTGCAAACACTTAAAAGCATTTACCTTGTTAACGAGCTGTCTTAGATCATTGATGCATACGGAACTCATGCATACGGCAATAGAGTACCGTCGATGTGCGTGAACACAAAGCATACAAGTCAGCACAAACAGCTGCGAATTACATTAATCCGGGTAATTACAATCAGGTGCCGGGATGTCCCTGTTCTGCTGGAGTCGGAATGACAAAAAAGACGTGCGGAATTAAGCTAAAAGCTTAGAATAGAAATTATTTCTAAATAATTTAAGGTCCTTAAAGTGCACTCCTAGAACAGGAACACCCTTATCACATTGGTAAACATAAAATCTCCTTTAAAGTTATTGACTCAGCCAAGTATGCTGTTTTGGTTTTATTTGTCAACGGCAAAATTATCATCAACTCAAGTTTTTAAGACAGTATCAGGAAAATTTTTAGCAAGATGAGCGTATTTTTAATTTTTCCAATACTGCATCTTTATGATGATGTTTATTTTTTGCAAAAACGTGAAAATAATTCTGGACAGAACCATAATATCTGCGCAAGTAACTCTGTTTGTGCCTGTTCATAAACATAATCTGCGTGTGCTATTAAGTATCTCCAGCAGGGATAGGGCGGCAGATAGTGTTTCATGGACATTTTCTATGGATGGGTTGCTTTCCATGTTCTTCGGTCCCTAGTCAGGATTGTTTGCAGGTTAACGGGAAGCTTAGATGGAAGATTGTGTAAAAGGGGTGATTGTTAGATATGGATGAGTTACAGAAGAAATACGGTTTCTGGACTGCGACTGCTATGGTCGTAGGTATTGTTATCGGTTCAGGGGTGTTCTTTAAAGCTGATAACGTACTGGGGGCAGCCGGTGGTGATCTGCCTACCGCATTGCTGGCATGGTTGATTGGTGGCTCCATTATGGTTGTTACCGCATATGTTTTTTCAAAAATTGCGACCCGTATTGAAAAGGTCAACGGTCTGGTTGACTATTTCGAAGAGGCTTACGGGGAAAAAGCCGGTTATATGGTCGGCTGGTTCATGACCTTTATTTATTACCCGACTCTGGTTGCTGTTCTGGCCTGGGTTTCCGCCAACTACACTGTTGGCCTGGTGGGTATGAAAGATATACTCTGGCCTCTTTCATTTGTTTACCTGACAGCATTTTTCCTGCTCAACTACTATTCTCCGGTGCTGGCCGGTAAATGGCAGGTTTCTTCAACCATAATCAAGCTTATTCCGCTAGGTCTGGTTGCTATTGTCGGTGGTATCGCAGGTCTTTCCAGCGGTCAGACTTTTCAGAACTTCGCCCAGACAGCGCAGGAGATAGCAGGAAGCGGAGGAGGTCTTGCTGTAGCCACACTGTCCACCGCTTTTGCTTATGAAGGCTGGATTATTGCTACTGTTATTAACGCTGAGCTTAGAGACGCAAAGAAGACTCTGCCCCGCGCTCTGGTAGTAGGGACCATCGCGGTTATGACCATTTACATGCTCTACTATCTGGGTATTTCCGGTGTTCTGACTAACGATCAGGTTCTTGCTGAAGGCGACGCCGCACCTGTGCGCGTTATTGAAATGATCTTCGGCAATGTAGGTGGAACCCTGTTGACCGTGTTTGTTATTATTTCCTGCCTCGGCACTCTCAACGGCCTGATCATGGGGTCCGCACGCGGTATGTTTTCCATTGCTTCCCGTAATCTCGGTCCTAAAGCCAGCCTTTTTAAAAAAGTTAACCCTGTTACCAACAGCACAAGCTGGTCCGCTATTATCGGTTACTTTCTGTCCTGCTTCTGGCTGTTAGTATGGTACGGTAACTTCCACGGCTGGTGGGGTCAGTTTATGGATGTTTCCGAACTGCCGATCGCTTTCCTCTATGTTATTTATATTTCAATATATATCTGGGTTATGAAGACTTTCACTGACCTTGGACCTTTTAGCCGCTTCCTCTGCCCTTTGCTGGCAGGATGCGGCTCTGTGTACATCATCTGGGGTGCAATCCAGAAAGATATGTTCATCCACTTCCTGATCCTTTTCCTGATAATTCAGGCTGCAGGAGCCATGCTGATGAACAGTTCAAAAAAATAAAGACAAAAGCCCGCTCTACGCGGGCTTTTTTTATAGCTTCGGTTGCTTGAATATATTTAGCCAAGGAGTTTGTTTTCTAATACTTACGGAAGATCGTTTGCCTGAGAGCTAATGCATGAATACCGATAATTACGGGTAGGTCTTTGCCGGTATTAATGTATAATCGTGGGGTGGAGGTGTTAAAATGGCGACACTTGACGAAAAACTGGCAGAGCTTAATAAAAAATATGCTGCTGCTCTGGGTGGCAGAATCAGAGAATTGGAAGTTTTTTTATCTGCCTATGAAAATACCGGGTCGTATAGTGATCTGGAAAAATTATATAAAAGTGCCCATGCTGTTGCCGGATCGGCCCGAACTTTTGGTTTGCCGGAGGTAACAGACCGCGCCAAAGAGTTGGAGTTGGCGGCGCGTGATGATGCTGGCATAGAAATTTTACATAAAAATTTATCAGCGTTGAAAAAGTGTATTTCTTCCTGATTTTTTGGTTGGTTAAAAATAATTTTAATGGAACTGATATGCCGTCTGCGTAGGCTGCAAAGCTGTAGAAGGGCTGTTTTTAGGGTTGCATAGTGTCAACTAGATGGTTATAGGCTGCAAACTATGAGCAAAGATTTGATTGTTGTTGAGTCCCCGGCAAAGGTGAAGACTATTAGCAAGTTTCTTGGCAAGAACTATCAGGTTGCTGCGTCCGTAGGACACGTGCGCGACCTTCCCAAGAATAAGCTTGGTGTCGAAGAAAATGGTGATTTCACTCCCCAGTATCAGGTCATTCCCGGCAAGGAAGATGTGGTCAACAAGCTGAAGAAGGCAGCGGCAAAAGCCGATCATGTCTTCCTGGCACCTGACCCCGACCGCGAGGGTGAGGCTATCGGATGGCACGTTGCTGCCATCATCAAGGAAGTGAACGAGAACGTCAGCCGTATCCAGTTTAACGAAATTACCGCAAGGGCCGTTAAAGAAGCTCTCGAACATCCGCAGCCGCTCAACGAGCAGCTTTTTGACTCACAGCAGGCCCGCCGTATTCTGGACCGTCTGGTAGGTTACAAAATTTCTCCCATCCTTTGGAAAAAGGTAAAGAGGGGTATCTCCGCTGGGCGTGTACAGTCCGTTGCCCTCAAGCTCGTAGTGGAACGCGAAAAAGCCAGGCGTGCATTTATTCCTGAAGAATATTGGCTCTTTAAAGCTCACGTAGAAGGCAAGAATCCTCCTCCATTTGTGGCCGATCTCTGGAAGGTGGATGGTAAGAAAGCTGAAATTTCATCCGCTGATGAAGCCGAAGCCTTACATAAAATCGTTAAAGGTGTTCCTTTCGAGATCACTGATCTTACAGAAAAGGAGCGTAAACGTAGCCCACTGCCGCCTTATATAACTTCGACCCTGCAGCAGGATGCCAACCGCAAACTCGGTTATTCCGCCAAGCGGACCATGACTCTGGCCCAGCGCCTGTATGAAGGTGTTGAACTGGGTGATAAGGGAACTACTGCGCTTATCACCTATATGCGTACTGACTCTGTTCGTATCGCCGATGAGGCTCGTGATACTGCCAAGAAGGTTATCCTCGAAAAGTACGGTGAAGAATTCTACCCGGCCAAGCCGCGTGTTTATAAGTCCAAAGGCGGAGCGCAGGATGCTCACGAAGCTATCCGTCCTGTCGACGCCACAATCATGCCTGAAGATGTTAAACCATTCCTTCCGGCTGACCAGTTCAAGGTTTACAAGCTGATCTGGAACCGTTTCATTGCTTCGCAGATGGCTTCGGCCCGTTTCTGGGATACCGTTGTGACCATTCAGGCTAAGAATACTGTCTGGCGTTCCAAGGGTGAAAGACTGCTTTTCCCCGGCTTCATGCGTGTTACCGGAAAGACCGGAGATGAAAAGCTGATCGAGCTTCCTAAGCTGGAAAAGGGTGAAGTGCTCAAAGTTGACAAAATCGATAGTGAGCAGAAGTTCACCCAGCCCCCGGCACGTTATTCAGAGGCCTCCCTTGTACGTGAGCTGGAAGAAAAAGGTATAGGCCGTCCGTCCACATACGCATCCATTATTTCAACTATTCAGGATCGCGGTTACGTAAATCTTGAAGAGAAGAAATTTATTCCTACTGAACTCGGTTTTGTAGTCAGTGACCAGCTTTCCGAGCATTTCAAAGAGCTTATGGATGTCGGTTTCACCGCTGCCATGGAAAAGCAGCTGGATGACGTTGCCGAAGGCAAGATTGAGTGGACCTCGTTGATGAAAAATTTCGTGGACGGTTTTTATCCTACCCTTGAAGCCGCAGCCAAGGAAATGAAGCGCGGTGGAGAGGATACCGGTATTGCTTGCGATAAATGCGGTTCACCCATGGTTATCAAGTTCGGGCGGACAGGTGAATTTTTAGGTTGTTCCAACTATCCGGACTGTAAAAATATCGTCAACTTTACCCGTGACGAAAAGGGTAAGATTGTTATCCTTGAAGAGGAACCGCCGGAAGAGACCGGAGTTACCTGCGAGAAATGCGGTAGCCCTATGGCCATCAAACGTTCCAGCCGTGGTGAATTTCTCGGTTGTACCGGGTATCCGGATTGCCGCAATATCAAAAACTTTGAGCGTGATGATGAGGGCAAGATCAAGGTTGTGGAAACACCTACCGCCCAGATTGTGGGTAAATGCCCCGACTGTGAAGATGGTGATCTGATTATCAAGCATGCCCGTACCGGAAGCCGTTTTATAGCTTGCTCCAACTATCCGGACTGCAAACACGCCAAACCTTTCTCCACCGGGGTTAAATGCCCGCGCGAAGGCTGCAAAGGTGAATTGGTGGAAAAAAGCTCACGGCGCGGTAAACTCTTTTATTCCTGTGACCAGTATCCTGATTGTGATTACGCTGTCTGGTATCCGCCTATTGAGGGTCCATGCCCGAAATGCGGACATCCTGTTCTGGTTAAAAAGACGACCCGTGCCAAAGGGGAACATCTCGCCTGCCCTGAGAAAGGTTGCGGATATGTTCAGGAAGATGAAGGTTAATTAACCGGTTTCATATGAAACTAAAGAAAGACTAGAAAATATCTAGTTTAATAATAAACCCAAAATAACCCTTCCCGACCTGAAAGCGGGAGGGGTTTTTCCAATTGGCGTGTCTTTGTATTTTGGTGTACTTTGACCGCCAAAGACTGAATAAACTATTTTTTGAGGTAAAAAATGTCTGAATATAAATTTGGATGGGTAGCATTAATAGGGCCGCCCAACGCAGGTAAATCAACTCTCATGAACCATTACCTCGGTCAGAAGGTGGCTATCGTTTCTCCGAAACCACAGACCACCCGTAACCGCATCAGCGGTATTCTGAGCGATGAGAATTCTCAGGTTGTCTTTCTGGATACCCCCGGTATTCACCGCATGCGCGGTAAGATGAACCGTTTCCTGCTCGATTCCGCATGGGAAGCACTGGGCAACGCCGATGCTATTGTGGTTCTTTTTGATGCCGCACTTTATGCAGCAAAGCCACATCTTATGGAGAAGGAACTTGATCCTGTTGTGAAACCTGTCAATCAGTCCCGCAAGAAAGTTTTCGTGGCGGTAAACAAGGTTGATAAGGTTAAAGATAAAGCCAAGCTTCTTCCGGTGATGGAAAAGGCCCAGGAACTATGGCCGGAAGCGGAATTCATCCCTGTTTCCGCTTTGCGTGGCGAGGGTGCTGATGTGCTGCTGGAAAAGGTTATTGATGTCCTTCCGGAAGGCCCGCCAATGTTCCCGGAAGATCAGGTCTCCACCGTACCCATGCGTTTTATGGCTGCCGAGACAGTTCGTGAGAAGCTTTTCATGAGTTTACAGCAGGAACTCCCTTACTCTACCGCTGTTGAAATTGAATTCTGGACCGAAGAACCAGATCGCAATCTGGTTAACATCGGAGCCATTATTTATACTACCAAGAAGAACCACAAGGGTATGATCATCGGTAAGGGCGGTCAGAACCTGAAGAAAATAGGATCTCAGGCCAGAAAGGAACTGGAAGAGATGCTTGAGATGAAAGTCATGCTCGAACTCTGGGTTAAAGTCCGTGAAGGCTGGACCGAGGATGTGGGCTTTCTGCGTTCATTGGGGCTCGGTGAGTAGTCGATTCTATGTAATCTTGTCCTTTTGTTTTCTTTTTATTAAAGAAATTTATATAATCAACCGAATTTTAATGTATGCCGCTTACTGAAAACGGCAGTTTGAAGATGAGTAACAGGGAAAAAGAACTAATTGAAAATCTCTCAGAGGTTAAGGAAGAAGTCGCTCTGGCCTGCTTGCGGGCCGGGCGCAAGCCTGAGGACGTAACCGTCATGGCGGTTTCAAAACTTCATCAGGCCTCTGATATTGAAATTTTGTACAATGCCGGACATCGCTGTTTCGGGGAATCTTATGTTCAGGAAGCCCTTGCCAAACAGGAAGAGCTGAATGGACTTGATATCGACTGGCATTTTATAGGCGGTCTGCAATCCAAGAAGGCCAAATTTGTGGCCGGTAAATTTACAGCTGTGCACAGTGTGGACAGCTCCAAGCTTGCCGGATTACTGAACAAGAAAGCCGAAGCGCTTGATGTCGTCCAGAATATTCTCATCCAGGTGAATACTGCCTGCGAAGATCAGAAGTGCGGAGTTACTGAGGAAACACTGCCTGCTTTGGTTGAAGAAATTCAGGGCTACAGCCATCTTAAGCTGATCGGACTGATGTGCCTGCCTCCTTTTTTCGGAGATCCCGAAGGGGCGAGGCCGTATTTTGCAAGGTTGCGTATGCTTTCCGAAGGTATGGAAAAGCTTTTCGGAATCAGTATGCCGGAACTTTCCATGGGTATGACCGGAGATTACCGGGTCGCCATTGAGGAAGGATCGACCATGATCAGGGTCGGTACTAAGATTTTCGGAACGCGACCGGGTTACTAACTTTTAAAACAACCCACAGGCGGACTTCATGGATCTGGGTACAGTTATAGGGATAGTGCTTTCATTCGGGCTTGTTCTTGCGGCTATTCTGGTCGGAAGTCCGTTGGGTATTTTTATTTCCGTTCCGTCCGTGCTGATCGTTATCGGGGGAACTATCGGGGCTTCGCTGGTAAACTATCCCATGGGGCATGTGCTGGGGGTAGTCGGGATTATAAAGAAAACCTTCTTCTCAAATCTCGAGTCCCCGTCTGATATCATCGATAAGTTCATGGATTTTGCCAACCGCGCCCGCCGGGAAGGTATTCTCTCGCTTGAACCGGCTCTGAAATCAATTGAAGATGACTTTCTGCGCAAGGGATTGCAGCTGACCGTTGACGGCCTTGAGCCGCAGGTCATTCAGGAAATTCTGGAGACTGAAATCCAGTACCTTGAAAACAGGCATGAAACCGGGGCTGAAATTCTTAAAGTATTTGCTGATTTTGCTCCGGCTATGGGCATGATCGGTACTGTTATCGGTTTGGTGCAGATGCTCCAGACCATGAGTGATCCGAGTACCATTGGTCCGGCGATGGCTGTTGCGCTTTTAACAACTCTTTACGGTGCGATCTTCGCTAACCTTGTTTTTACGCCCATGTCCGGTAAGCTTAAAACCCGCAGCAAGGAAGAGATACTGCTCCGGGAGATGGTCATGGAAGGTATTATTTCGATTTCCAAAGGTGAAAACCCGAAAATCATTGAAGAGAAGCTGAACAGCTTCCTACCGCCTAAAATTCGTAAAATTACTGATTAGCCGTCATAACCGCCATCAATAATTACCGGGGGATAAATGGGCAGGAAGAAGAAGGTACCTGAAGCTGAAGGACAGCCTTTATGGCTGATTACTTTCAGTGACCTTATGACCCTGATGCTCACCTTCTTTGTGTTGCTGGTGAGTATGTCTGTTGTGGACGAGCGCCGTAAGCTTGTTGTGCTTGGTTCCATTATCGGTACTTTCGGATTCGGCTCGAAGGGTTATGATGTTCTTTCCGACGGTTCTTCCCGCAGAACAGTGCAGGTCGGGCCTATGGAAATTCAAGGTGATCTTGAACAGATTAAACCTTTGCTCTGGGAGTTCGCTGAAGAAGACCTGCGGTTTGAATCCAATAGGTTTGTCCAGATTCTTTCCATCGGTGCCGATGTCCTTTTCACTCCTGACAGCCCCAATATTTCCCTCGAAGGAACCCGTATTCTCGATACTGTTCTCCCGGTACTTAAGCAGGTTAAGCATCCGATTCTTGTGGCCGGACATACTTCTATCCTGCGCGATGAGCTGGGCGAAGATTACCGTGTCGAAGACCGGAACCTGATACCTGATATTTCGTGGAAGCTCTCACTGGGCAGGTCTCTTTCTGTTTATAACTATCTGGTTAGTAAAGGAATGAATCCTGATATGCTCAAGATGGAAGCTTGCGGAAAATTCAGACCACGCTATCCTAACTCCACTCCTGAAGGACGCAAAATGAATCGCAGAGTTGATCTTGTCCTTGATACGCGCAGTCTTGGTATCTCCAAGGAATTGAAGGTATACCAGCCTGCGCCGAAAAAAGATGATAAGTTCAAGTTCGATGATTTTGTTTTCCCGATCGGTGAAGCCGAGAAACCAAGCAACGCACAGTGATGGTGATCCATGGGTCGTGATAAAGTAAAGAAGCCGCCTGATCCGGGAGGAGGATGGCTGGTAACATTCTCTGATCTGGTCACCCTGCTTTTGACTTTTTTTGTGCTATTGCTAAGTATGGCTTCAATGGACCATAGTTTTATCACCAGGGTAACTATTATGCCGGCGGAGTTGGGATTTCTTGATAAGCGCGGTTCAGGGAGGGTTACCGCAAAGGTTAAACTTGTCAGCGAGTTTCTTGAAAGGCCATGGGAAGTGCTGGAAAAGCAGGACAGGATCAAGGATCTGCTTTTTCCTGATGATATTTTACCCCCGGATATGGACCGGGCAACACTTAATGAAAACCTGAAAGTGTTGGCCAAACCGGAAGGGGTTGCACTTGTTCTTACAGACAAGCTATTGTTCCCCTTGGGCAAGTATGAGCTTGACGAGAGCGCAAAAATACTGCTTTACCAGTTTGTTCCGGTGCTTGACTATCTGGGGACTGCGGACGTGAATGTAGCCGGATACACGGATAATGTGGGCGGCATGAGCAAGGCCAATTTTGAATTATCCGGTGATCGGGCCATGGCTGTACTGACGTTTTTTGTGGAGCAGGGGATACAGAATAATCGACTTACAGTGTCTGCCTGCGGGCCTACTTTTCCGATGTTCAGCAACACGACTCCTGAGGGGCGTGCGCAAAACAGGAGAGTGGAAATTTTGATCAAAACGACTCCCCACATGGGTGGATATTGATGTTATATCTTATGACCAGATCAGTATTGCCGGTTCAATGCGGTGACATTAGAGTTTTAAATACAAAGCAACAAAGGATACATCATGGCCGAAGATAGTGGGCAGGAACCGAAAAAAAAAGGCGGATTGATTAAGTGGATTATCCTTCTCCTGCTTCTTGCTGCGCTTGGTGGCGGGGGTTTTTTCGCTTATCAGAAATTTTTTGCCGCCAAGTCTGATGGCGCAGTCGAAAAACCGCAGGAAGAACAGGCAGCTCAGGGTGAAGAACCAGGAACTCTGCCCGGCGATGGATTCACTGTTACCCTGCCTACTTTTGTGGTTAACCTTGCAGATCCATTGGGGCGCAGGTACCTAAAACTTGGCATAGATGTAGAAGTGGTAAGTGAAGAGGCTGTGGCTGAACTTTCCAAGAAAGAACCCATGGTCAAAGATACTCTCATTCTGCTGCTCTCAAGTAAAACCTACCAGGAACTTTCCACCATGGAGAGCAAGATTCTCCTGAAAAAGGAAATAGTAGACCGTTTGAACCAGATTCTTGGTGGCTCCAAGGTTTTACAAGTATATTTCACGGATATGGTTATCCAGTAGCACGTTTTTTGCTCTACCATAGTTTGATGTGTCGAATTTATGTCACCGCAATTGTTTTTTGGATAGCCAATTCACCGGAGGTAGGTTGTAATGATGTCAGATGATCTTGATCAGGATAAACTAGCACAGGAATGGGCTGATGCTCTTACTGATGACTCCGGTGGCGGTGATCCTCTTGGCGGTGACCCAGGAACCGGTAATGACGAAGCATTAGCAGATGAATGGGCTGCTGCGCTGGCCGAACAGGATGATACTGTTACCGATGACGATGCCCTCGCCAATGAATGGGCTGCTGCTCTAGGTGAGCAGGGTGATGAAGGCGGCGGGCTCGATCTCGGTAGCGGCGGTGGCGGAGACGAAGCTCTTGCCGATGAATGGGCTGCTGCTCTCGCTGAAGATACCGGTGATGATATACGTAAGGAAAAAGAGCAGGAATTTCTGCGTACTCAGACACGCGATGCAGATTTCAAGGATCTGACTAACGAAGCTAAAAACCCGCGTCATGACGGTTCCAGACGTGACCTTGATTTCATCCTCGATATTCCGTTGGATGTTTCAGCCGAGCTTGGCCGGGCCAAAATGCTTATCAATGAGCTTCTGCAGCTTGGAACAGGCTCGGTGGTGGAGCTGACCAAACTGGCTGGAGAACCGCTTGAAATTTACGTTAACGGAAAGCTGGTAGCTCGTGGCGAAGCTGTTGTAATTAACGAAAAATTCGGTATCAGATTGACTGACATCATCAGTCCTATAGAACGGGTAAAACACCTTGCCTAATGCCACTGCTACAGCACTCATGGTGCCGGAGTCAGGCGTTGGGTCAGTACTCAAGATGTCTGCATCTCTTTTTTTCATTCTGGCGATGCTGCTGCTGGCTTATTATTTCATGAGACGCCTGAATGTTGGCGGTGTTTTTACCGGTGCGAGAAAAGGCGCGCTGGAGATTGTGGACCGCCTTCCGCTCGGTCCGCGCCAGAATATTACGGTGGTCAAGTATCGCGACAAGGAATTGGTGGTCGGCGTTACCCATGATAAAATTACACTGCTTCATGCAGGGGATGAAGGACATGCAAAGACTGACTCCGACTTTGCCGGATACCTTGAAAAAGAAAATTCCGGCACTTCTGACTCTTAGCGCAATCCTTCTGCTGGTTATTCCGGCAGCAGCCTTTGCACAGGAAACCATTCCCACTCTGTCATTGAATCTTGCGGCTGGTCAGGAAGAACCGGAACAGGTGGCCAAGCTGCTGGAAATCCTTTTTCTGCTGACCATTCTGGGAATGGCTCCGTCCATTCTGCTGACCATGACTTCTTTCACAAGGATCATCATTGTTTTTCATTTTCTGCGTCAGGCCATGGGTACGCAGCAGATGCCGCCCAACCAGATTCTTGCTTCCCTTGCGATTTTCATGACTGTGGTAATCATGATGCCCACCGGGAAAGCTATCAATGACAATGCCTTGCAGCCTTACCTGAATGAAGAGATCGGATTTGAGCAGGCTATAGACCGGGCGCAGGTCCCTGTAAGGACTTTTTTGTTCAAGCATACCCGAGAGAAAGATCTTTCAATTTTTTATTCCATAACAGGGGAAAAGCGGCCTGAAACCAAAGAAGATGTCAACACCATGCTTCTCATTGCCGCTTACACTATCAGTGAGCTGAAAACAGGTTTTACCATCGGCTTCCTGATTTATGTTCCGTTTTTGATTCTTGATATGGTTATCGCAAGTATTCTGCTGGCCATGGGGATGATGATGTTGCCACCGGCAATGGTTTCATTGCCGTTTAAGATTTTGCTGTTTATAATGGTTGACGGTTGGTCGCTCTTAACGGGGTCCATCGTTAATACTTTTCAGTGAATCCAGCCTCCGGCGGTTTTGCCGGGGGCAGATTTAGATTTTAGTTCAAAGTTTCGCTTGCGGCGGCTTAAGCCTTCCGCAAAATGGTTAAGCATCCCATAACCTTTTGTTAATTTAATTGCTTTTTTTGAGTTTGTTGCGCCTTATATAAAAATTTCGAGTTAGCAGCGGTTGATTTCCGCTGGAGGCAGTTATGACCCCTGAATTTGTAATTGGATTTGCCAGGCAGTCAATTGAACTGGCTTTGACTCTGGCCCTGCCCATGCTGGCAGTAGGTCTGGTAGTCGGTATTTTTGTATCCGTTATTCAGGCGGCTACACAGATTCAGGAAATGACCCTGACCTTTGTGCCAAAGATTGTTTCAATGTTTTTGGCGTTGCTTTTCGCTTTTCCATGGATCATGGATAAGATGATTGATTTTACTCGTAATATCTTTTTGAATCTGCCTAACTATATCAAGTAGAATTTTCTTTTTTTTAAAAACGAAGTCCCCTGAAGATCGAGATATCTTCAGGGGACTTCGCTTTGTTCTGCTAAGAAGATAGTTTAACAGTATTTTAAACCAGACGGCGGGCAAATTCGCTTATAAGCATGGCTCCTGCCTGTGCGACGTTCAGTGAATCAAACTCGCGGCGGAAGGGGATGTGGATCAGCTTCTGGCAGCGTTTCTCCACGTTGAAACGGATTCCTTTTTCCTCGTTACCGAGAACGAGAATCGCCGGGGTCTGGATATCGGCGGAGTATGCGGAGGAAGAGTCCTCAGCCAATCCGGCTCCGTAGACATTGATACCCATATCCAATGCCTTGTCGAGGGCTTGTGAAATGTTGTTTACTCTGGCCACCGGCAGTTTGTTAAGTGCCCCGGCACTGGCTTTGACCGCTCCTGCTCCCAAGAATGCACCTCCATGTTTGGCGGTGGCAATACCGGCACCACCCAAGGCGTAGAGTGAACGGGCGAGTACACCTACATTGCCGGGGTCCTGTACTTGATCAAGCATGATCAGCAGAGGCAGAGGGGATTCGGATAGATTTTCCAGCATTTCGTCATAATCAGCAAAGGCAAGAGCTGCCACACGGGCTATAATGCCCTGGTGGTTGCCGGAAAAAATCCTGCCCAGCTCGGCCTTGTCGGAAATTTTATACTTGATACCGTGTTTTTTGCACCGCTGGATGGTTCGCTCGAAATTTTTGTCCTGACGGCCTTTTTGCAGGTAAAGTAGATCGATCCTCTCCGGGGAGTCTAAAAGTAGCTCCTGAACAGGTTTGCGGCCCGCTATGATGGTGTTGTCGTCTTCTCTCGTATTCTTTTGCATTAAAATTTACCTTCATATTGAAACGGAAAAAAGGGTCAGCCCTGTTTCCTTATATATATTTCAGAGTTAAAAATTATCGGGTAAAAATGCCCCATATTTATTTTGGGAATTGCCCAATAAAAATAATTTGTTACAATGAAACCGGTTCTCAATGTACCGGTTGCTTACTGCCTTGAAATCGACAAGACAATGCCCTGAAACCCTTGTCCTTAAACGGTTGGGGCAATCTATACCTTTCGTTTTACTATTGCAAACCTTCTCGCTTTAGTATAGCTCTACATATGTTTGAATTAATGAAAATTAACACCTTAAAATTGTTTGTTTTTAACATTTTAAATGACAAAAACAGATCATAACCAAGTAATATTTATAAATTTTCTAGATAAAATATGGATAAAATCAATATTATTTCCGTCCACAGCGACAAGGGGTCGAAGATGCTGAAATCCCTCCGGTTGATAACTTTATTTACCTTGTTTGCGCTTGTCGCAGGCTGCGCCGCAAAGACAGCTCCCGTTGCAGAAAAAGAGGTTTGCAATCCGGCTGCACTTACTGTTCAAAAAGATATCACTGTAGATACTGAAGTCGCAGATTCCGGGGTCGAACCCCTTGATCCTGAACTGGAAGAAACTCCTTCCGATTCTGGTGTACTTACCCCTGAAGAAGAAAAAGCTCTGCGCACAAGCAATGGTGTTTATTTCAACCTTGATGAACACGATACCAAGGAAGTACAGCAGTATTTCGGATTTTTCACTCACAAAGCCCGTAAGACTTTTGATCGCTGGCTGAAACGTTCGGAACCATTCCTTCCATATGTCCGTCAGGTTCTCTCCGAGAATAACATGCCGCAGGATCTTGCCATGTTGCCCTTTGCCGAGAGCGGATACAATGCATGGGCCTATTCTCGCGTCGGTGCCGCCGGTATGTGGCAGTTCATGCCTTATACAGGCCGTAAATTCGGCCTGCGTGTGGACTGGTGGATTGACGAACGCCGTGATCCTTATGAATCAACCAAAGCAGCGGTAGAGTATCTCAAGGTGCTGCATGATATGTTCGGTGACTGGTATCTTGCTCTCGCAGCTTATAATGCAGGAGAAGGCAAGATCGGCAGGGCTTTGAAAAAGACCGGCTGTAAAGATTTTTTCGAACTTACCAAGAACAATCATAAACTCAGCAGAAGGGCCAGACTCCGCACTGAGACAAAGAATTACGTTCCTAAGTTCATAGCTATTTCCAAGATTTTCAAAAACCTTGATGAACTTGGTTTCACCAATATTGATTGGAATAACGGTCTTCAGGTTGAAACTGTTAAGGTTCCCGGCGGAACGGATCTGCTGGCCCTTGCCAAAGCCTGCGGTATGAAGTGGAGCGAATTCCATAAGCTGAACCCTCATTTCCGCAGACAGGTCAGCCCGCCAAACGCGGTAATCAACGCTTACCTGCCTGAGAGGGTTATGGCTAGTGCCGCTGACTACCTTGAATCCCCCAATTCCCGTCCTTTCGCCGGATATAAAAGATATAAAATCCGCAACGGTGACTCATGGTACCGCATTGCCCGCCGCTATGGAGTCCCTGTGGCAGTGCTTAAGTCGGTCAACAACCATAAATCCAATATTATTCGTCCCGGCCAGCACATCATGATCCCTGGTAAAGGGTCTTCAAAGTCACTTTATGCTTCAAAGACCAGCAATACCCGCCGTACTGCTCAGAGCCGTGCTAACTACAGGGTTCGCAAAGGTGACTCCCTCTGGTCAATCGCCAGCCGCTATAAAGTAAGCGTTACTACTTTGAAGCGCGCTAACGGGCTTTATAATTCCAGACTTAAGATCGGTCAGAAGCTGTTTATTCCCGATAACAACGCACTCAGCTCAGCCCGCTCTGTTGCCAAAGCTGAAAATGTGAAACAGCAGATGGTGAAATACAGGGTTCGTCGCGGTGACAACCTTTGGAAAATAGCCCGTCGTTTCGGTGTGAAAGTTTCATCCCTTATGGAGTGGAACAGCCTCAATTCCAAGTCGATCCTCCGTCCCGGTGACCGGATCAATGTCTACGTTCAGTAAGTTGATTTTTGTTATATGAAAAATAAAGGCGGTTGCTAAGGTGCAGCCGCCTTTTTCTTTTTCGTCTTTCTTGATAAGAAGCCTTTCCACGCAGTGAGCATTTTCAGGGTTCACTCTATACTAATCCAGCAAAAACAAGGTATTGCCCAGATGGCTATTCAAAGTACCAACCCCATGACCGGACGGGTTGAAAAAAAATTTGATGAGTTTATTTCCGCCCAGACTTTTTCTGCAATTTCTGCTGTCGGTAAGGCATTTGATTCATGGCGGAACAGTCCAATGGAGCAACGCTCCGAATGTTTGAGAAATCTTGCTGATCTTCTCAGGAATAGGGCGGATAAGTTCGCGCATCTAATGGCGTCTGAAATGGGTAAACCACTTAAATCCGGACGGGCAGAAGTTCTTAAGTCAGCGACTGTGTGCGATTTTTACGCTGATCACGGCCCTGATATGCTAGCCAGCAAGCCGCTCACCGTTGACGGTATGCAGTGCTCTGTTGATTACGCGCCAATGGGAGCTGTGTTGGCAGTTATGCCTTGGAATTACCCGGTATGGCAGGTTCTCCGCATCGCTGTGCCTACTTTGATGGCTGGTAATACCATGTTCTTAAAACATGCTTCAAACGTTCCGCAGTGTGCTTTGGCAATCGAAGAGCTTTTCCGCGATTCAATTTTTCCGGACAATGTTTTCCGCACACTGCTCATTGGAGCTGGGCAGGTTGAACATGTTTTGGCGCATAATTCTGTCGTCGGCGTCTGTCTGACAGGTAGTGAAGCTGCCGGACGCAAGGTTGCAGCCGCCGCCGGTTCTCAGCTCAAGAAAAGTGTTATGGAACTTGGCGGCAGTGATGCTTTTGTGGTTCTCGATGATGCCGATATTGATAAGGCCGCAGCAATCGGTGCGGAATCCCGCTGTTCCAACGCAGGTCAGGCCTGCATTGCCGCTAAGCGGTTTATAGTCATGGATGATGTTTACGATGAGTTTGTTGTTAAGCTCAAAGTATGCATGGAATCTGTCGTTATGGGTGACCCGTTTGATGAAGATACCGTGATGGGGCCAATGGCATCTCACGCATTTCGTGATGACCTGCAAAAACAGGTTGAATCATGCCTCGCAGAAGGCGGTAAAATAGTTCTGGGCGGATCAATCCCTGACGGTCAAGCTGCTTTTTATCCACCTACAATTATTACGGATGTGCCTTTTGACAGCAAAGCTGCCCGGGATGAGATTTTCGGTCCGGTGGCACTTGTATTCAGAGCTGAAACTGAAGAACAGGCGATGCAGATGGCCAACGACAGTTGTTTCGGTCTGGGCGGTTCTGTCTGGACCGGTGACGAAGAGAAGGGATTACGACTCGCCCGCCGGATCGAGGCCGGGCTGGTCTATGTAAATGGCCGGGTCAGCAGTCGTCCGCCGCTGCCTTTCGGAGGGGTAAAAAATTCAGGATACGGACGGGAATTGTCCACATACGGTATCCGCGAATTTGTAAATGTAAAATCTGTCTGTATCGGATAGCCTTATGCCTCCGGCGGCCAAGGAATCCTTTTTTGGGAAAAAAAGGTTCTCTGGACTCTCCAAAAAAACTTTTTATCGAGGCTTCGCCCCTCCATCCTACTCATTGCGTAAAAAAATGGCCCGCAAAATCTGGTGTGATATTGCGGGCTTTGTTTTTTACAGCTGGGCTAGCAATAAACCTCGAGCCTTACCCTCATCCAGCCTTTTTCCTGTCCAGATTCTGAATTGTTCCAGTCCCTGATGGATGAACATTTCAATGCCGTGGATCACGGTGCACCCTTTTGTCTTGGCCTCTTTGATGAAAATTGTCTCCATCGGGTTGTAGACCAGATCGTAGACAATGGTGTTTGCGTTCTGATTATCCATGATCATTGGGTTGATCTGCTGAAATTTACCGGACATGCCAAGCGAGGTGGAATTCATGATAAGATCAAAGTGCTGATCGCCACGAGCATTCCAATCAATAAATGATATTTTAAATTCATCAGCCAGATCTTCTGCTTTGTAAGCCGTGCGGTTGGTAACACATATTTCTTTTATGCCCAGAGCCTTAAGTCCGGTGATCGCTGCGCGAGCAGCTCCGCCTGCCCCGATCAGAAGAGCTTTATTTACGCGATCAGAATAAGGTCGCAGCGGTTCGGATACTCCTGCGGCATCGGTGTTGTCACCCACAATTTTATCACCTTCCCAATAGAGCGTATTTACAGCTCCGACGGACTTTGCTCGCTCTGTCAGCTGATCAATGTAGTCCATTACGGAAAGCTTATGCGGAATAGTAACACTTGCCCCGGAAATGGGCAGATTTCTGAAAGTCTGTATGAAGCTTTCAATTTTTTCCGGTTCTGTGGGCCATGCCATATAAACGGCAGGGATTTTATGCTCAGCGAAGCCCCAGTTGTGCAGGAGTGGGCTCATTGTATGCCCTAGGGGGTGTCCAATTATTCCGAAAAGTTTCTCAGGCTTGAATACGTCCATATTTAGCTCCTGAAGACGTTTGTGGTCTTTTGTAAAGTCTAGGTCGTTTTTTCTAAATAAAAGGCTTAAATTTAATGATAAATATTTGGTAAATCTTTAAAGGGAACTCTGTTGTTGGGTTTATCTTTAAAAATACCTAATGTCAGATTGCGCAAATATAAAACAGTATTCAGCGGCGCTTATTCAAGCTCATTTGGAAAGGTGAGGAGTTCTGAAGAAAGTGGAAAAAATTTTTGGCGCAAGCAAATGTTTTTCCTTTACCTCTGGTCCCCGAAAGTCCACCGGAGGCAAAAAAAGTCCCGTTCGAATAAATTCGGACGGGACTTTATATGCAAGCTTAAATTGCAGCAGCACCTGCTTTAAGTGCTTCAGCGTTTTTGGGGATAAGGTGGTGGTAATGAGCGGAAATCACGTTTTCGAGGGAGTCTATGACTGCCTGTAGGTCCATGATTCCGGTCGCTTTGATGAAGGCTCCAAGTGCTACCATGTTGGCCATGCGGGTATTACCGAGTTTGTCGGCAATATCGTTACAGGGAACCATGTAGGATTTAATGCGGTCAGTATCGACCAGCTCAGCGTCAATGAGTGAGGAGTTGACGATCTGTACACCGTCATCCATGAGCATGGGCTGGAATTTATCAAGAGAAGGGCGGTTCATGATGATCAGGCTGTGCGGGCTGCGGATGATCGGGGAACCGATCTCGTCGTCGGAAAGTACGACTGTGCAGTTCGCGGTTCCACCGCGCATTTCAGGGCCGTAAACCGGAATGTATGTTACATTCAGTCCGGCATTCATGCCTGAATAGGCCAGCAGGTTACCGATGAGCATAACGCCCTGTCCGCCGAATCCGGCAATGATGCTGTCGAGGTATTTGCTCATCTTAGTCCTCCGCAGTTACGTCTTTATATACACCCAGCGGGAAGTAGGGGATCATTTCAGATTCAACCCTTTCGTTCGCCTGAATGGGAGTCATTCTCCAGTTGGTGGGGCATGTGGCAAGCAGTTCAATGAAGCCGAAGCCGAGACCTTTCTGCTGTACTTCAAAAGCCTTCTTCATGGCTTTTTTAGCCATGCGAATGTTTTTCACATTGTTCAAGGCTACTCGTGCAGCGTAAGCAGTACCACCAAGAGACGCTATGATTTCAGCCATCTTGATTGCCTGGCCTTCTTTCATGGGGTTACGTCCCTCGGGCGAGGTGGTGGTTTTCTGGCCTTCCATAGTGGTTGGGGCCATCTGTCCGCCGGTCATGCCGTAAACGGTGTTGTTTACGAAAATGATGGAAACTTTTTCACCACGGTTCGCACAGTGCATGATCTCAGCCATACCGATTGAAGCAAGGTCGCCATCACCCTGATAGGAGAGTACAAACTTGTCGCCACGGGCGCGTTTAACGCCGGTTGCAACTGCCGGGGCACGTCCGTGCGGTGCTTCAACACTGTCTACCTTAAGGTAGTTGTAGAGGAATACGGAACAGCCGATGGAGGTGACCAGAAGGGTATTCTCGGTCAGGCCCATTTCGCTGAGCAGTTCACCCGCGAGCCTGTGGGCGACACCGTGCTGGCAGCCTGGGCAGTAGTGGGTGGGAACATCTACAATTGCGTCAGCCTTATCAAAGGCGAGAATTTCTTGTTCGCTCATATCTATTTCCCTCCAAGGCTTTTGAGGATGGGTTCCTCGAAGTCGTCGGGGGTGGGCAGGTTTCCGGGCATGAAGCCGAAGAAATCACTGTCGGTAATGGTACGGATGGAAAGACGTACGTCTTCAACCATCTGACCGAGGTTATGTTCAATAGTCAGGAATTTCTTACCCTGCTGTGCCAGTTTTTTCAGCTCTTCAGAGGGGAAGGGGTAGAGGGTGATAGGACGGAAAAGGCCGACCTTGTGCCCCTGTGCGCGCAGTTTGCGGACTGTGCTTTTCACGATACGTCCGATGGAACCGTAGGCTACTACAATAAGTTCTGCATCTTCGGTTTCGAAAAGTTCCTGTCTGGTGTTTTTGGCCATGTCATCATACTTGGCCTGAAGTGCAAGGTTGTGACCTGCAAGGGAGCCTTCAGTCAGGAACAGGGACTTGATGATACGGTGATCACGGTCATCGGCGCCTTCAATACGCCAGTCTTCGCCTTCTGATGCGTCATGTTCTTTGACTTCACGTGTGATTACAGGCTCTTTCATCTGGCCGACAATGGCATCACCGAGGATCATAACCGGGTTGCGGTATTTAAAGGCGAGGTCGAAAGCTTCGATTACGAGATCGTAGCATTCCTGACATGTTCCGGGAGCGAGAACGAGGGTGCGGTAATCACCGTGTCCGCCACCTTTGGTTGCCTGAAAATAGTCACCCTGGCTGGGGCCGATGTCGCCGAGACCCGGTCCACCGCGGTTCATGTTGACGATGACTGCGGGAAGCTGGCTACCGGCAAGATAAGAGATAGCTTCCTGTTTGAGGGAAACTCCGGGGCTGGAGGAAGAAGTCATGCAGCGTGCACCGGCAGCAGCAGCTCCGATGAGCATGTTTGCAGCAGCAATTTCACTTTCAGCCTGAACGAATTCACCGCCGACCTTGGGAAGCTCGGCAGACATGTATTCCGGAATATCGTTCTGGGGGGTGATAGGGTAGCCGAAGTAGCATTTAAGCCCGGCTGCGATTGCGCCGCGGGAGATAGCCTCGTTGCCTTTTATAAAAAGCTTTTCGCCGTTCTTAGCCATACTATTCTCCTTTGGCCTTTTTGGTTCTGTAAACCCGGATAGCGATATCCGGACAGATCAGCGCACAGGAAGTACACCCGGTACACTTTTCCATATCCTCAGCCGCAACTTCAGCAACTTTGTAACCGTGCTGGTTGAATCGGTCGGATTGCCTTATGATTTCCTTTGGACAGACGGTAGTACAGAGCAGACAGCCCTTGCACCGTTCATCCAAAAATTCTACTCGTGACATCCTATTCTCCTGTTACTGTGACAGAAAAGCCCGTTATATTAACGGGCTGGGACCATTAGAGTCTTATTGTATAGTGAACAGCAAACCCTAAATGTGTGACTGTTGAGAAACAAGGTATAATTATTTGCGTTGAGGTGCAAATTTTTCCGCAAAAACTACGTTTAGGCGTTATTACTACCTCATTTTATATACATAGAATCGCCATAGGAGAAAAATCTGAAGTTATTTTCTATTGCTTCTGTATAAGCTTTCAAAACATTTTCTCTACCGGCGAGAGCTGAAATCATAATTACAAGCGATGATTCTGGCAAATGGAAATTAGTAATCATGCGGTCAACCACTTTGAACTCAAAGCCGGGGTATATAAATATATCTGTCTCGCCTTTGAATTCACAGACTTCACCGGCCTGTTGAAATGCCCCTTCCAAAGTTCTTGCGGATGTGGTTCCTACAGCTATAACTGGTCTGCCTTCATCTTTGGCCTTGATCACAGCCGCGGCCGTTTCCTTCGGGATTTCTATATATTCACGGTGCATTTCATGGTCACGGATATCTTCGGAGCGGACCGGGCTGAAAGTTCCGTAACCTACATAGAGTGTTACTTCGGCACGCTGAATATTTTTGGCCTTAAGCTTTTCATTTATCTCTTCCGAGAAATGCAGCCCGGCAGTGGGGGCAGCCACAGAGCCGGCTTTTTCATCACAAGCGTAAAGAGTCTGGTAGCGTTCATTATCACTTTCGTCCGCTGCACGGCGGATGTAGGGAGGGAGGGGGATTTTACCACACTCTTCGAAAATTGTTTTCAAATCACCGGACCATTGCAGCTCGACATCGGAAAGTCCGAATTTTCCTTTACCGAGAACGGTAAGCTTGAGTCCCCCGTCAAAAGTGATGATGTTTCCAGGCTTTGGACCTTTGGATGCGCGGAGCAGCCCGCGGGCCTGTGCCTTGTATCCACCGGGTATTTCCTCGGCTTTAATGAGCGGGAGTGGGGTAAGCAGCAGGAATTCAACTCTGCCGCCGGTAGGTTTTTGGCCGAAGATACGTGCCGGGATTACTTTGGAATTGTTGGCCACCAGCAACGCTCCTTCAGGGAGCAGGTCCACAATATCGATGAAGTTTTTAATTTCTGTTTCACCGCTCTTTTGATCGAGGACCATAAGTTTGGAACCGTGGCGCATAACTGCCGGACATTGTGCTATCTGTTGTTCGGGCAGTTCAAAATTGTAGTTTTTAAGGAAAAAGTCTTCTGTGTTTATGTTCATTTTTTCGGTTTTCATTCTTGATGATAATCTGGTAAGAATCTTTACAGCAGACACCTTCAGGGGTTATGAATACAGTGTTTGCTCTTTGATTGTCCGGTCAAACAAATCTGTTTGATTGTCACGTTGATCACCAAATTCGGATTTTATTATGAAATGGTTGTCAGTAGCTGAAATATCCAAAATTACTATGATCCCCGCTCCTACAGCAAGACGTTATGCCTCGCTGTTCAAGGATTTTTTGTCCAGTAAAAAAATGGGCCGGGTAACCAAGTACCCGGAATCAGCTGTGGAAATATTCAAGCGCATCGTTACATTATATAATGATGGCATGGTTACCACAGAGATTGAGCAGCAGCTCCGTTCCGAATTTCCCCGCACAATTGAGATCAGCCCATCCGAGCGTGCTGTACCTGTTCAACCGGCCATGAATGTTCAGGCTGAGTTGAGCGGGGCTTTTGCTGACATGATGGACAAGATGAGCAAGTCACTTGAAGTGATTGCCGACCAGAAGTCAATCATTGAAGAGCAGCGCGAGGATATTTATAAGCTTAAAAAAGCTTTTGTTCTTCTTGCCCGCAGTCAAAAAAAAATCAAGGCTTTGCCGCAACTGGATGTTAAATCCATGACCGAAGAATTCGGGGAACGGACCAATGCTCTTGAACAGAAAGATGTGGAGCTTGAAGAGGCGACTAATGAATTAGCTCAGGAAAACAGCAACTTGAAACATAAGCTTGAAATTATGGAAGCTGAGCTTATTCGTTTGCGTAAAGACCGGCGTGAAATGGAAAATTATTTTCTTGATAAGATCAAGCGCATGAACGGTTGATTTTCCTGCCTTCGGGTTTGATTTTTTGCGCTCATGGCTGTAGAAAAAGTCTAGAAGACACTTCAATCATTTCGGTCAGGTTTAAAATCCATTTCACTGCGATAGGGACTGTTCAGCACAACCTGGCTGGATTTCAAATTTATGGACATTAAATCGGAGGATTAAATATGCGTACTTTTCTTAAAATGGCTTTGGTTTTCACTGTGTTCGTGGGGCTTACCGGCTGTCTGGCCGTAACCAAAAAAAATTCCGATGAGCCTGTGGTAGCTGCCAGTGGTGCAACTGAAAGTTATGAGGAATTTGTTCCTTATACTGAATTTGACGATATCGCTGTTCCAAATGAACTCAGCCGTGAACCTGACCAGTCTTTTGTTGCCGATCGCCGCAATTTTAAATATGGAAAGATCGTTCTTAAGGGCCGTGTTGAAAATACCAGCCTGATCGATTTTTTTAAGAACCAGATGGCAAAAGACAACTGGACACTCGACAGCGCATTGACTTCTACTTTTTCCCAGTTGACCTTTGTTAAACCTTACAAGAGCTGTACCATCAGAATTATTGACGGTTCTTACAATACTGAAGTTGAAATCTACGCCGTTGAACTTAAATCTGACGCCATGTCAGAAAGCGGCAGCCTTCAGGAAAACAACATACAATAATGAACGAACATTTAAATTTTGACTGCTTTTTAGGAAAACGTATCCATCTCGGAGTCAGCGGTTCCATTGCAGCTTACAAGTCTCTGGACTTGCTGCGTATGTTCCGCAAGGCCGGAATAGAAGTCAGCGTTACGCTTACTTCAGGTGCGCAGGAATTTATCAGGGGCCTCAGTTATGAGGCCCTTGGTGCTTTCAAGGTCTGGGAGAAAATGTACCCGACCTTGGATGACACCTTCGGTCATCTTGAGCCGGGACAGGCTGCTGACGCAATGCTGGTCGCTCCGGCGACAGCTTCTGTGCTGGCCCGCATGACCCATGGTCTGGCGGACGACATGCTTTCCTGTCAGGCTCTTGCCTTCAGTGGGCCAAAGCTTGTGGCCCCGGCTATGAACCCTGCCATGTGGGATGCTCCGGCAACTCGCGAAAACTGCCGTGTCCTTGCTGAAAGGGGAGTGGAGTTTATCGGCCCTGATTGCGGAGATGTTGCCTGCGGTGATTATGGCAGAGGACGCCTTGCACCTTTGGAATCCATTTATGCCCACGGCTTACGCGCAGTTGCACCGGATGATATGAGCGGTAAGCATGTATTAATCACCCTTGGTCCAACACGTGAGAAATGGGATGCTGTCCGGTTCTGGTCCAACCCATCATCCGGTTTGATGGGGGCTTGTATTGCCATGGCTGCATGGTTGCGTGGGGCAAAGGTCACCGTTGTTTCCGGTCCGGTGAACTGGTGGTTTCCTGCCGATATGAATGTGATCAAGGTTGATTCAGCACAGCAGATGTATGAAGCGGCCACCAGTGTCTGGCCATCATGTACCACCGGTTGCTTTACCGCAGCAGTTGCTGATTTTAAACCAATTCCCCATGGCGAAGGTAAGTTTAAAAAAGCGGGTAGTGATGTTTTGCGGGTCGACTTTGACACTAACCCGGATATCCTTAAAACCATCGGTTCCATGAAAAATGACGACCAGCAGCTGATCGGCTTTGCGGCTGAAACTTCTGATATTCAAGAAGCGGCCAAGGGAAAGCTTGAGCGAAAAAATCTGGATCTAATCGTTGCCAATCCTATTAATAAAGCCGGATCCGGATTTGAGTCTTCAACCAATTCGGTCTATGTCCTTAATAGAGAAGGGCGTTCCGAGGAATGGCCTGACCTTCCTAAAACTGAAGTAGCGTGGCGTATATGGGATCTCCTTCTGCAGAATTAAATGTGCTTGAAAGCGTAAGGCCGTGGTATCAGAACGGTCTGCAGTATGTTTTCAAGGATGCAATGCCCGGTATCGAGGAACTCGAAAAGCCGACGCGTCAGCGTCCTGCTGCGCCTGAAGCAAGGCAGGCTAAACCGGTACAGCCCAATCTGGAACGTCAGCATTTCCGCAACCAGCAGCCCTCTGCACCGCAGCAGAATCAGTCGGTGCAGCAAAATCCCGGACATCAGGCTAATCATCAATCAGTAGCCGGTCAGCAACAGCAGAGACCGTCATTTGACCGTACCCCTCCGGCAAAGCCTTCACGCAGACCCCAGCCTCAATCTGTACCGTCCCAAGGTAACCCCTGTCTGCCGGACCCGAATTCGTGGCCCGCTCCGTGGTCAACGCTTGCCACAAGGATCACCCCCCGGTTACAGATTTTTTGGACCTATGCACAATTGGGTCAGGATTTATCCGGCCAGGCCGACACGGAACGGCGGAAATTGTTCCAGTCGCTAATCGGCTATATGGGACTCCCTAAGGGGGCCATTTCTTTTTGGCCTTGTACAACATGGGACGGCAGCGGGTACGAAAACAAGGCCGATATTTTCTGGAAAGGAGTAGAGTCCTACGGTGTTAAATTCGTTGCCTGTTTCGGCGACCATACCCGCTCATTGATTGCTCCGGATGCACCTTCCTCGTCTGCTTCTGTGCACATAAACGGTGTGCAGATGTTAATGTTGCAGGACCCTGATTTTTTGAAAACTCTTCCGGTAGAAGAGCAGCAGTTACTAAGCATCTCGCTATTGCGTTTGCCTCTTTTTTAGAATCAATCATAGTATGCCTAATAACCCCGTCTTTTTTAAGGCGGGGTTTTCTTTTTACTTTGTTTATTTATCTCCTGTGATTTGGCATTATGAAGTCAAAAGATATAGTACGGGAGTACCCATGCTTGAATTAACGAAACGTTCATCTCTCATTTATTGCTTGATCATCATTGCTGTGGTCACGATGCTTAGCTGTCAGAATCAGGAGGCTTCAGCTGCAAATTATAATATTTTGTTGCTGAAGTTGCAGGGCGGGATAAGTCCGGCTCAGGTCCAGCTTCTCGAAGGTGGCCTTGAGCAAGCAGGTGATGACGATCATGATCTTGTGTTGCTTCAGCTCGATACTCCGGGCGGTTCCGTTTCTTCAATGCGTGATATGGTTAAGATAATCATGAACAGTGAAATTCCGGTCTGCGTTTGGGTTGGTCCCGAGGGCGCTCATGCTGCTTCTGCCGGTACTTTCATCACTGCTTCTGCAGTGGTCGCGGCCATGGCTCCGGGAACTTCCATCGGAGCCGCCAGCCCGGTTTCTACTTCGGGGGATGATTTATCTAAAACCATGAGCAAGAAGGTTATCGGGGATATGGTCAGCCTGATTACAGGCATTGCCCGTAAGAGGGGGCGCAATATTGAATGGTATGTCCAGTCTGTTAAAGATGGCGTCAGTGTTGATGCCCAAGATGCAGCAACCTTGAACGTTGTGGATTATATAGCCTTGTCCGTGGATGATTTTTTGGAGCAGTTAGGCGCAAGGGGAGTCGTTCTCAGAGGACAAAAGGTAAGGTTTTTGAAGGATGAAGTGGATATAGCTGAGTATGATCCCGGTTTGCGATACGATGTCCTTTCATGGCTGCTCGATCCTCAGGTTGCATATTTCCTGCTGCTCGGCGGAATACTGGGACTGTTTTTTGAATTTTCCCATCCCGGAGTAGTCCTTCCCGGTGTTATAGGTGCTTTCTGTTTAGTTACCGGTCTCTATGCCATGTCGATCCTGCCTACAAATGCAGCCGGACTTCTTTTATTGCTCCTAGGTTCTGTTCTGTTCGTTTTGGAAATTTTCATTGTCAGTTACGGACTTCTTAGTCTCGGAGCAGTGATCAGTCTGTTCATCGGTTCGTTGGTATTGTTTCGGGAAGGTTCTCCGGGAATCCCATTGGAGATTATCCTTGGAACCGTCCTTACATTTTCCGCGTTTTTTGGCCTTGTTATTTACCTTGTTACCAAAGCTCAGATTTCCCGGTCAGGAGTGGGCATTGCGAGTATGGTTGGTCTGGAAGGGGAAGTCATTGAATTGCGCGGAGAGCGGATGAAGGTCCGTGTCCGTGGTGAAATCTGGAACGCTGAGACTGGGGACAAAATTATTTTTGCCGAAGGAACATTGATCGAGGTTGTTCAAGTCCATGGCCTTACCTTGATCGTCGCAAAAAAGAATTGATCAGGTTTATTTATTAGGAGGTTGTAATGACGTTTTTTATTCCTGTTATTTTGTTAGTCGTGTTTTTTCTGATCACAGCTTTGAAAGTCCTGAATGAATATGAGCGGGGCGTGATTTTTAGATTGGGAAGGGTTATAAAAGCTAAAGGTCCCGGGTTGATAATATTGATTCCTATAGTTGATCGGATGACACGAGTTTCGTTGCGTATAATGACTCTCGATGTTCCTAATCAGGATGTTATCACCCGTGATAACGTAAGTATCAAGGTAAATGCAGTTGTTTACTTCAGGGTGACCGAGCCGATCAAGGCGATTCTGGAGGTTGAGGATTTTATGTTTGCCACTTCTCAGCTTGCGCAAACCACCTTGCGTAGCGTATGTGGAGGCGTTGAGCTTGACGAAATACTTTCCCAACGAGAAAAGGTTAATAGTGAAATTCAGGAAATTCTTGATACTCACACCGATCCTTGGGGCATTAAAGTCAGCACTGTTGAGCTTAAGTATATTGACCTACCGCAGGAAATGCAGAGGGCAATGGCTAAACAGGCTGAGGCTGAGCGTGAACGCCGTGCCAAGGTCATTAATGCACAGGGTGAATATCAGGCGGCGGATAAACTTTCCGAAGCTGCCAAGATCATTTCAGCCCATCCTGAAGCGTTACAGTTAAGATATTTGCAGACATTGCGAGAAATGTCTGCTGAAGGAAAATCTTCCACCATCATTCCTCTTCCTATCGATTTATTGAAAATGTTGGCTCCGAGTGCTGACAGGGGAATGACAATGGATAAAAAAGACCAAGAGAGCGATTAATAATGAAAGTCCTTGTTACAGGAGCAGCCGGTTTTATCGGTTTTCACCTTTCCAAACGTCTTCTTGCCGAAGGCCACGAAGTAGTAGGTCTTGATATTCTTAATGATTACTATGACGTAAATGTTAAGAAAAACCGCCTCAAACAGATTGAGGATAATGAAAAGTTCACCTTTGCCTACATGGATATGGCAGACCGTGAAGCCATGGAAAAGCTTTTCGCTAAAGAAAAGTTTACGCATGTGGTTAACCTCGCTGCACAGGCGGGTGTCCGTTACTCCCTGATCAACCCGCAGGCTTACATTGACTCCAACGTAGTCGGCTTCATGAATATTCTTGAAGGCTGCCGTCACAATGGCGTCGAGCACCTTGTCTATGCTTCTTCAAGCTCTGTTTACGGGTTGAACACTAATATGCCTTTCAGCATTCATGACAACGTTGATCACCCCATAAGCATGTATGCGGCCACTAAAAAATCCAATGAACTTATGGCCCATTCATACAGCCATTTGTTTAATATCCCCACTACCGGCCTGCGCTTCTTCACCGTATACGGTCCTTGGGGCAGACCTGACATGGCTCTTTTCCTCTTCACCAAGGCTATTTTTGAAGACAAGCCTATCAATGTGTTCAACCACGGCAAGATGCTTCGTGATTTCACTTTCATTGACGATATCGTTGAAGGCGTTGTCAGAGTCATGAAAAATACCGCTGTTTCCAACCCCGATTGGTCCGGTGATGCTCCTGATCCAGGAACAAGTCCCGCACCTTTCCGTATCTATAACATCGGTAATAATCAGCCAACTGAACTTATGCGCTATATTGAAGTTCTTGAAGATTGCATCGGTAAGAAAGCAGAAAAGAATATGATGCCCTTACAGGCTGGTGATGTTCCATCCACCTATGCAAATGTGGATGACCTTGTTCGTGACGTTGATTTCAAACCGGAAACAACTGTTGAAGAAGGTATAGCCAAGTTTGTCGAGTGGTATCGCGGATACTACAACGTATAACTTTTGATCCATATTAAACTTTAAAAGACCGCTTTCGAGCGGTCTTTTTTTATGATGATCAGTTAATTTTTTGAATTGAATTAGTGCCCTGTAATATTTTGTTAAATTAATTTTTGATGCTGAGTATCCGGTGATATGATCATTCTAACTACTCATTTTGTGTGTCACTTTTCTTGATTTAAAAAAAAATTCAGACTAGTTTTGGCTCTGTTGTTTTTACGTCGACTTGATTGATATGTTTCACGTGAAACATGAAAATTGAAATCTCATGAACAAGGTGGTTTCAAGTGGCAAAAAGAATTGTAGTAGCAAACCAGAAGGGTGGAGTAGGTAAAACCACTACCTCCATCAATCTGTCTGCATCCCTTGCAGTGATGGAAAAAAAAGTTCTGCTTGTTGACTGTGACCCTCAGGGAAACGGTTCCAGCGGGCTTGGTTTCTATCCCGGTGATTCGAGAGAAAACGTTTACTCCGTGCTATTTGAGCCGGAGAGGGCAAAGGAAGCCATATACCAGACAGATATACCTTATCTATCGCTTATGCCAGCCAGCCAGGATCTTGTTGGGGCAGAAATTGAACTGATCGATAAAATGGGCCGTGAATACTACCTTAAAGACCTCGTTGACACAGTGGATAACGAGTATGATTACATAATCTTCGATTGTCCTCCTTCTTTAGGGCTGATGACAGTTAACGCTCTGTGTGCAGCTAAAGAACTGCTCGTTCCGCTTCAGACAGAATACTATGCTCTTGAAGGAGTGGCCCAGTTGTTGATGACATTCGAGCTGGTCAAGAAAAGGCTGAATCCTGACCTATCGGTTCTTGGTGTTGTGCTGACTATGTACGACAAGCGAAACAGACTCGCCCGTCAGGTTAAAAATGAAGTACGAAAAGCATTTCCTGACAGCCTTTTTGAAACTATTATTCCGCGTAACGTTCGACTCTCCGAGGCACCGAGTTTCGGAAAACCTGCGATATCTTATGATGCTAAATCAAATGGTGCTTTGGCATATCTAAGCCTAGCGCAGGAAGTGGTTAAAAGACATGATGTAGACTAAAAAAAAGGCCGACATTTCTGCCGGCCTTTTTGAGTTTTACTTTATGAGAAACTAGTAGCGTGCTTCAAGGTTTTTGTTCTTCTTCTCAATGAAGGGTGTGCACTCTACGGTAATTTCATCTTTGAAATGCTTTTTGACGATACGTGCATTGCACGCGGTGCAATTGAATGAAACCAGACCTCCGAGGTTGCAGGATGTCAG
Source organism: Maridesulfovibrio sp. (assembly GCF_963667685.1). Taxonomy (NCBI): domain Bacteria; kingdom Pseudomonadati; phylum Thermodesulfobacteriota; class Desulfovibrionia; order Desulfovibrionales; family Desulfovibrionaceae; genus Maridesulfovibrio; species Maridesulfovibrio sp. The sequence continues at coordinate 1,469,250 of NZ_OY763930.1, forward strand.
CCTGAATTTGCGGGGATCATCTTTTTCCCAGTCCTCGGTTTTGTTGCCGCAATTTTCACAGTGCACATTTGTATCTACCGGGTAGGGGAAGTCCCAGTACTCCTGAAGTGTTTTCCATTCGCCAATAGGTTCCGGGCGTTCCGGTGGCGCTTCTTGAGGGAGCAGGTCCTTGATCATGGGTTTGACCTTGGTCCAGAGGTCCGCTGTGATCAGAGCTCCGATCAGGTTGCCGTTTTTATCGAACAGTTCTGTAAGATTATCATCGTGTTTAGACATGTAGCCTCCGCCATCAATGTTATTGGTGTGTTCGGTATACAATAGTCACGGTAGCGATCAAGTCAAAGGAAATATTCTCAGGCCCGCTTAGGCGGAACTGAAAAAATAAGGAGTAAGTCCATGGCAGGTGTCACTGGCGGTTTGGGAAGGGGACTAGATGCCCTTCTGGGTGGTGGAAAGGGAGCGGATGAAAAATCCTCGGCTGAAGTATCAATTGATGCCAGAAAAATTGATATTGATATGATTGTTGCTAACCCTAACCAGCCCCGCAAAGAATTTTCTCCCGAAGCTTTGAAGGATTTGTCTGAGTCCATTAAGGCAAAAGGGGTTTTGCAGCCTATTCTGGTTCGTCCGGTCGCCGGGCGCCGGGATCGCTTTGAGTTAGTCGCCGGAGAAAGGCGTCTGAGAGCATCAAAACTCGCCGGATTGGGTGAAATTCCCGCGTTGGTTAAGGAAATGACTGACCTCGAAAGCATGGCGATAGCGCTGATTGAAAACTTGCAGCGTGAAGATCTCAACCCCATTGAAGAGGCAAAAGGTTATCAGGAGTTAATTACAAAATTTGGTCTTAGTCAGGAACAGCTTTCCGGGCAGGTCGGCAAAAGCCGTTCAGCACTTTCCAATTCCATGAGACTGTTAACACTTTCAGAACCTATGCAGGATGCCATCGGGAACGGGAAGATTACTGCAGGCCATGGTCGTGCGCTTATGGCAGTTAATGATGATAACGCGCGTGATGAATTGTTTGACAGGCTCATGAACAGCGGTATGTCTGTTCGTCAGTGCGAGGGTGCAGCTGCATATTTCAAAGAGAATGGTGAGCTTCCTGAGAATGAAGTCGTCACCAAAAAGAAATCCGCTAATGGTAAAAAGAAAGAACCTAAAAAGGCGGATGAAAATCTGGAGCGGATCAAAGACCGTCTGGAATCTGCTCTTGAGACAAAAGTTTCATTCAGCGGCTCGCAAAAAAAAGGTAAACTAAGTATCAGTTACGCCAATGAAGAAGAACTTGAGCGTCTGGTGGCGATTCTTGAGCTTCGCTCATAGTTACTTGCAGATCATAATATTCAATACAAACCACAATTGATTTAATGTTCGTTCCGCTAAGCAAGATTGTATTTTAAAGGAATTGATTTAATGGATAATAAAATTTTAAGTATTCTCCCGAAACTCAAAGACCGCAAGGTGCTGATCATCGGAGATGTTATGCTGGATCATTACGTGATCGGGTCGGTTGAACGGATCTCCCCCGAAGCACCGGTTCCTGTTGTTCAGGTGACAGAGGAAAAATACCTGTTGGGTGGAGCCGGGAACGTCGCCCGCAACATAGCTGCTCTTGGTGGTGAGCCGCATTTGACCGGATTTGTGGGGCACGATGGTGAAGGGCTGGTTTTTGCGAAGCTTTGTAGCGAATCCGGCATACCCTGTTCATTATATGAGTCAGAAGACCGGCCGACTACCAAGAAAACCAGAGTCATGGCCCATAACCAGCAGATGGTCAGGGTAGATAGGGAAAAGACTGTCGATTTTGCAGAGCCTATTATGGACAAGCTCTTTGCTTTCCTTGAGCGGGAGATTTGTGATTACAATGTGGTTATTCTTTCCGATTATGGTAAGGGTCTTCTCTCACAATCTTTTTTTGAGAGGTTCTGGAAACTTCTGAAAGAGAAGAAACATATGCCACATGTTCTTGTTGACCCTAAAACAGTAAACTATGATCGTTACAAGTCGGTCAGTATGCTCACCCCCAACTCCAAAGAAGCGGGGGAAGGTGCAAACATGCAGGTTAAAACACGCGAGGATGTGCTCGAAGCCGGACGCAGGCTTTTTGACCGCATTGACCCAACTCATCTTCTTATCACTCTTGGCGGCGACGGAATGGCGCTTTTCGAATCGCGCAATGTGGTTAAGCATGTGCCCACATTTGCCCGAAAGGTTTTCGATGTGACCGGAGCAGGGGATACTGTCATTGCAGCACTAGGACTCGGGCTTGCAGCAGGCCTTGATCCGCTTACTTCAGCTGTTCTGGCAAATTATGCAGCCGGTATAGTCGTAGGGCAGGTGGGGGCTGCGACCGCATCAGTAGAAGAACTTGCCGAGGCGGTGCGTAACTGGCCTAAGCCTGAAGTAAACGTCTGGAGCGAATGATCAGTGTATGATTTCAAATCATAATGAAAAGGTGTAATGTTATAAGTCTGTATTGAAACATCTGTATATAGATTCGGGAGGAGTTTTGAACACACAGGCTAATAGATTGAAGAAACTGATCCAGGCCAATCAGGTTTTGGCCAATATAGAATCTTTAGTTGATCTGCTGCCTCAGCTGCTGAGACTTGCGCAGGATGTTACCAGCGCAGAGGCTTCCTCGATCATGCTTTATAACGAATCGAAAAATGTCTTGGAATTCGCCTGGGCAATGAATGACGTGCTTGGCGAAAAGGCGATGGAGAACCTTAAAACCGGATTTAAGCTGCCGATGGGGCAAGGCATTGCTGGGTGGGTGGCAGAAAACCGTCAGGCCCTTAACGTTATCGATGCACAGAATGATGAACGTTTTTCGAAAACGGCAGATGAAAAGACAGGGTTTACAACTAAATGTATCCTGTGCACACCGATCATCCACCAGAGCAAACTGCTTGGGGTGGTTCAGGTCCTGAATTCGATTGATAAAGAGTGCTTCGGTTCTGAAGACGAAGAACTCCTTGAAAGTTTCGGGCATCTGGCAGGTGTTGCACTGGTCCGTTCCGAGTTGCTGACTCAACGTCTGACTCAGCAGAAATTTAAAACTCAGCTTGAAGCGGCCGCTCGTATTCAGAAGCAGTTCAACCCCAGTCAACCGGATTTGGACGGTGCAAATCTCATATGGGGAAGCTCTGTTCCAGCTCAGTTTGTCGGTGGTGATTTGTATGATTTTATACCCAATGCAGATGGAAGCTGGTATATTTATGTGGCTGACGTATCGGGCAAGGGGTTGCCGGCAGCTTTGATCATGTCTGCTCTCTGGACCAGAATCCGGGCCGAGGCTTTGAATGAAAGAGATCCTGGCGCAATGCTCAAGGCAGTAAATGCCGGTGCTTATGAATTTATGAATGGCGAAGTGTTCGCGACTATGGCTTTGCTGCGCTATCTTCCCGAAAGTGGAAAATGCGAATATGCCATGGCGGGACATCCGCCGCCGTTGTTGGTTAGTGAAGGCAGGGCTGATCCAATAGAAAGTACATTTGGAATACCTGTGGGCATTCTTGCTGAAAGTGAATTTGAGTTAGGTGAGATAACCCTCGGGAAAGGGCAATCGCTGGTCATAGTCAGTGACGGTGTCGATGAAGCTAGAAACGCCAAAGGTGAATTTTTCGGGCAGGGGCGTATGGAAGAAACTCTTCGCCATAGCGCTGTTCCAAATTCCGGTCAGGCTTTGCTTAAAGCTGTTGCAGGCTGGAGAGGCCAGACCCCTCCCAATGATGATACGACTGTGGTTGAAATATTCAGAGCCTGAGTCCGGGCAGTGAAGATATAGCCCAAGGAGATTCTTATGGGTAGAGGTTGGAAGATGGAGTCGTCTCGGGAAGATGCTCTGATAAAAATTATAGGTGAGGTGGATTTTACCGGAACTCCTGAGCTGCGGGATGAAATGCATAATTTTGTGAAGCAGACCACGGGTGAGGTAAGTGTTGACCTTTCTGAGCTTGAGTATCTTGACAGCTCCGGCCTTGCCTCGCTGATCGAATTACGCCGGTTGCTGGTAAAAGACAGCCGTACGGTAAAAATTATTGCGGTTACGGATCAGGTTGATCGGCTTTTAAATCTTACGCAGGTCAAGTCATTGTTCGGGTTAGCCTAGTTAGTGTTCAGGTCTGTCCGGTAGGGAGTTCGCAGGAATGAATGGATTGCAGGTACTTGCATGGATGGTTTCCAGACTCCTTGGCTGCCTGCGCTTCAAGCCCGGAAACAAAAAATCTTTCTACCGTAAAAGGCTTCTGCGAGACCTTGCGTCCGTCGGAGCTGATTCCATTCCCATTGTCAGCGTTATCGCCGCTTGTACTGGAGTCATTCTGGCCTTGCAGTCCGCCCAGCAATTAGAAAAAGTCGGGGCCATCAGCTATGTCGCCAACCTTGTTGGCGTGACAATCATCCGAGAGCTTGGTCCCTTGCTCACCGCGATCATCGTTACCGGTCGTTCCGGTGCGGCTTTCACCGCTGAAATAGCCACCATGCAGATATCCGAGGAGATTGATGCCCTTGAAGTTATGGGTATCGAGCCTGTGCGTTTTCTTGTTGTCCCCAAAATGATCGCCATGTTGATCATGGTTCCCTGTCTGACTGTCTGGGCTGATTTTGTGGGTATCTTCTCCGGCGGAGCCTTTTCCGCCATTGCCCTTGGGATCAATCATACTACATATTTCAATAATTCTGTTGAATTTCTCCAACTGCATGATGTTCTGGCAGGTCTGGTCAAGGCCGGGGGCTTTGCCGTAGCTATAACCATAATTGGTTGCTGGCAGGGGTTTCTGGCCCGTGAAGGGGCAGCTGATGTCGGGCGCAAGACAACAAATTCTGTTGTCATTTCCATATTTATGATAATCCTGCTGGACCTCTTTTTCACGGCACTCAACTTCTTTATCCGGTAACGCTTATGAAATTATCAAGGTTCGCGCAGGATATAACATTGAAGAGTCTCAGCCTTGGGTATCCGGGTAAGGTTCTTATGAAGGACTTGAATGCTGTTCTGCCTGCCGGAAAGATAAGCGTGATTCTGGGTGGCTCCGGGTGCGGTAAATCGACTTTGCTACGTCATATTCTGGGGTTGAATACTCCTGTCTCCGGTGAAATATTTTTGGGAGATACCAACCTTACCGGGTTATATGATGAGCAGGAATACAAGCAGATCAGGACTCGTATGGGGGTACTCTTTCAGGATGGAGCCATGCTCGGGTCATTGACCCTTGGTGAAAATGTGGCTTTGCCTATGCTGGAACATACTGAGCTCCCAGATTCGATTATAGAGGAAGTAGTGCTCATGAAGTTGCGGATGGTCGGGCTGGGTGATTTTATGCATTATTTTCCAAGCCAACTCTCCGGGGGAATGCGGAAAAGAGCAGGACTGGCCCGGGCTATGGTCATGGACCCGACGACACTGCTTTGTGATGAGCCTTCTTCCGGTCTGGACCCGATCACCGCCGCTGATCTTGATCAGCTGATCCTCAAGCTAAAGGAGACTTTCAATGTCACCATCGTAGTTGTTACCCATGATCTGGACAGTCTCTTCAACATTGCCGATCATGTCGTTGTTCTGCATCAGGGGCGGTGTCTCTACCAGGGTGATCTTGAAGGGCTGAAGCAGTCTGAAGATACATATATAATAGATTTTCTAGAACGCAGACCCACAGAAATTGATCCCGGTATGGAACGGGCCGTGAAGTTCCGCAGCCGGGTCTGATTACGGGAGATATGTGATGGTACTCAATCCGCGCAGCTCAGCTGCCGATATGATCAAGGCCGCTCTGGCAGTTCTGGCCGGGCTGACAGTTCTCGGATTGTTTGTTGTATTTCTGGGGGGTCATGATTTCTTCTCAGATTATTCACAGTACAAAATTCTGTTTCGCAATGTAAAAGATCTGACTCCGGGGCGGCCCGTTAAATATGCCGGCCTTAGTGTGGGAAAAGTTGATTCCATTAAAGTTGATACAGACAATCCGGGACGTATTTCAGTGGTCATTAATGTGGACCGTGATTTTCCTCTTTACCGGGGTACGGTGGCTATGGTCACCCAGAAAGGTTTGGTGGGGGATAACTATATCCTGCTGGAGCTGCACGGTGACGCAGGTCCTAAATTGGCGGATGGTGATTCCATGCCCTCAGCAGTTATCATGAGTATGAACGAAGTTGCAGCACAAATGGGCAAAAGTGTGGCTGAATTGACGCCACAGCTGGAAAGGGCCGTAAATGCCTTTGAGAAGCTTTTTTCCTCTGAGAACATGTCAAATATCGGAAAAAGTCTAAAAATGGCTCCTGCGGTGCTTGCAGAAACCAACGCTACTCTGGTTACTTTCAGGAATGAGTGGACTAATCTGGCTCAGGCTGGCGCCGGAGCCATGAATACCGGTTCTAAAGATATCACCGCTCTGACAATGGAGCTGACCGATACTTTGCAGAAAGTGGAAACAGCTATCGCCACCTTGCAGGGCGACATGAGCACTACTCTTGGCGGAGTAGGAGCGGATGTGTCCCGGGCGGTCGATGGAATCGAAGGTTTGACCGCAGACTTGCGTCGTAATGTCGAGTACGATCAGGAAGAGTTGGAAGTCATCCTCATTAATATCAATCGCCTTTCCCGCGAAATGAACCGTTTGGCCCGCTCATTGCGAGAACGTCCGTGGCAGGTATTAAATCCTCCGCAGGGAGCTGAAAATGATTAAAAAGATCATCCCCGTTGCCGTCTTGGTTTTATTGGTATTTACCTCAGGCTGTATCGGCGGAAAGTCTGTGCAATCTTCTTACCTGCGGATAGGCGAAGGAAGCTATAAAAAAGGATGTGATGAAGTTGTCTTTGGTATGCCGCGTCTGGCTCTGAAGAATTTCAGCAGCCTTCCGGCATTGGACCGCGAGACCTTAATTATCGCCAAAGGACAGGTTTTGAAACCGGACTTTCGTTGGAGCTGGGAAGGTACCCCGGCGGAAATTTTTGATCTTATCGCAGGACCAGCCTTGAATTGTATGAAAAGCCATGAAGTTGTCACTCCATATCGTCCCGGTATTGATAGGGATCTGGTGCTTTCTGGTGTAATAACCTCCTTTGAACTTCAGCGCAGTGGCGGGGATAGGTTCAGGGTTGCTGTCTATTATTCACTCTGGGACAGCAGCGGTAAGGAATTGCTGGCACGCAGGTTGATAGAAGCAGAAGTACCGGTCAAATCAATTAATGGAGCAGCAATTGCCGCCGCAGCGGGGCAGGCAGTTAAGGAAATGATGCAGGAAACAGCTGCATGGATTGACGGATTAGAAGGTGGGGATCGCTAATGTATTTTATTGCTGCCATAGCTGAATCGCGAATCAAGGAAGCGGAGCGGAAAGGTGAGTTCAACGATCTGCCCTGTAAAGGAAAGCCACTTGAACTGGAAGATGATTCCATGGTTCCCCCCGAATTGCGCATGGCATACAAGGCATTGAAGAATGGCGGTTATCTGCCGCCTGAAGTTCAGCTTAGAAAAGATATTCATTCTGCCCTTGATTTGCTTGAATATATGGAAGATGAAAAGGAACGTTACAAGCAGATGCAAAAGGTTAATCTGCTTTTTGAGCGCATAAAAAATATGCGGGGCAAGGAAATCGCCATTGGCGAGGAAGATGAATACTACAAAAGCATAGTAGAGCGTATATCCTTGCAGAGCAGGAAAACTAAGGAAAACGAGGGATGATATTTAAACATTACAAGGCCGGTTTTGCAGCTCTGGCCTTAGTGGTTTTGACCGTAGGTGCTCCGGGGCAGGGTATTGCTGCGTCCCGGGAAAGAGTGGGGCAGTCATACATAGGTGTCCCTGCCCAGCTGGAAAAGGGAACAACCAAATCTTTGAAGGGTTATGTCGCTAAGCTTTTGAAGAAAGAGTACGTAAGTACCAGCAAATTGTATGAACCTCCTTTCCCCGGCCTGGACGATAAATTATATATCTCTGTAAAAAGGGAAAAGGCTCTTCCGATCATTGCCGGGGGAGTTTCTTCGTATGCGGGAAATGCAGAAGGACTTGCCGCTGCCCTGCACGACGGAACAATCAGGGTCTGGAGCACATACAGATGCCGCAAGCTGCATTTGCCGGGTGGTGGCGGTGCAATGCAGACCGGATATGGACCCGGTAGCCCGACCCTTGCCGCAACCGGTAAGAACGGTGACAATATTTACGTATTCGATCTCAAAAAATGTGAGCGGATTCCCGGAGAGCTGCCGCTGGAACACGGCCCGGTCAGGATGATGGCCCTGTCCAGATCCGGAGATTGGCTTGGGGTCATTGACAGCTTTAACGCCCTGCTTTGCGGCCCTGTGTCAGGACCGCTTCATGAAGTTTCAATCATGGAAGGAACCCCTCTGTTTATAGGCTATACACCCGGACAGGGAGTGCTTATTGCCATTGAAGCTTCTGGTAAGATCATTAAGCAGGGCATGAAAAACCAAACCCGTTTGGCTTCGGATCATGTTCCGGGCGGTCCTTTTGTAAATGCCCGAATGGCTGGGTATGTAGTCTGCCTGACTCGCGATAACGGCAGTGAGGTTTTTTGGGATCTGCGCAAAAGAGGGACGGTAAAGAAATCTGAAGCCCTTAAGCAGGAACCGTCATGGATATACAGAAATAACGGTGGACTGGTGTACTCCACAGGGGTCGACCGCTGGAAGATTACCGAGCATCTGGGTATGCCCATGTTTATTGTTTCCTACTCAAAATTAAAAAAAATGATCAGGGTACGTGATCTTGACCGAGAAACCCGCTATTATAGTATTCTAGACGGTAAAGAGATCAGCGGAGTTGAAGCAGATGACTGGAAATTAATTTCAGCCCGCAATGGAGTTTATAAGGCCGGTAAGAAAAAAATCCGCCTCTACGACCTCATCTGCCAAAGGGGAACCATGCTCCTTTATGGCAGACATCTTGAGGACAAGGGCTTTTATCTTTGGTGGGAAAATTCCGGTGGAACGGGGCATCAGGACCCTCATCCTCAGGAGTTGCCTATACGTAAATCCGTTCTGGCAGACAGTCCCGTCAACTGGGTTCCGCTGACAGAAGATGAAGTGAAATAACGGCTATTTATGACTGGTGGAGCCTGAGTGTTCCGCAGGAGGTTTCTAATGGTTAAAAAGGCAGGCAAGGCTCAGCAGATCAATACTGAAATTCCGGTTCTGGGCAAGGCAAAGATTCCTTCTCCGCTCAAACGTTGTGTATTTATTGAAGATAAAGAACGGACGTTGGTCAACCTTGCTGAAGAAGATATGGATTCCTCAGCTGCTAATGATGTTTATCAGGAATTTGAAAAGGCTGGCCCGAGGGCGTTCACTTATTTTGATCCCTCTAAAACCAAATGTGCGGTTGTTACCTGTGGCGGTCTGTGTCCCGGTCTTAACGATGTGATTCGTTCTATTGTTCTTGAGGCCCACTATCTGTATAAAGTTCCTTCTGTTCTGGGTATCAAGTTCGGCCTGCAGGGATTTATCCCCAAGTACGGGCATGATGTTGTGGAGCTTACAGCAGAAAAAGTGGCAAATATCCATCAGTTCGGTGGAACCATCCTCGGCTCTTCACGCGGGCCGCAGGACCCGGAAGAAGTGGTTGACGCACTTGAACGTATGAATATCTCAGTCCTCTTCATGATTGGCGGTGACGGCACCATGCGTGCGGCCCAGAAAATTGTTGCAGAGATCGAGAAGCGCCGCATAAGGATTTCAATCATCGGGGTTCCAAAGACCATTGATAACGATATCAGCTTTGTAACCAAGTCCTTTGGATTCGATACCGCAGTAGATAAGGCTACCGAAGCGATCATGTCCGCTCATGTTGAATCTGTGGGAGTCGTTAACGGTATTGGTTTGGTTAAGCTCATGGGACGAGAGTCAGGCTTCATCGCTGCACAGGCCACTTTGGCTCTTAAGGATGTCAACTTCGTGCTTGTGCCGGAACATCCGTTTGAATTTGATGGCGAGTACGGTTTACTGCGGTCTCTTGAAAAACGTCTTGATGAGCGTCAGCACGCAGTAATCGTTTGCGCAGAAGGAGCAGGGCAGGAGCAGTGCGAATATACCGGGGAGAAAGATGCTTCCGGCAATCCGGTGCTTTGTGATGTTTGTACCCTGATAATTCGCCGCATCAAGGAATACTTCAAGGAAGTCGGTAAGGATGTTACCTTAAAGTTTATTGATCCCAGCTATATCATCCGCTCTGTACCTGCTAATGCCAACGATTGCGTATATTGCGGATTCTTAGGCCAGCACGCAGTTCATGCTGCCATGGCCGGGAAGACTGGAATGGTCGTCAGCCGGTTACAGGCCCGTTATGTTCACCTGCCGCTTGATTTAGTAACCATCAAGCGCAAAAAGCTGAACATTCGGTCAGATTACTGGCGGGCTGTTCTCGAATCCACCGGGCAGGGGCACCTGCGCAATGATATGGAAAAAGAGATCTGCGATTTTTAAACGAGGCTTGACTTCATAGATAGATAAAGATGCCTGCCGATAATATCGGCGGGCATCTTTTTTAGGTATCGGGTCGTATTATATTTAGTTTTGACTGAAAAAAAGAATTGCTTTTACGGAAGTGTTGCAATGAAAACACAGTGTCATAAAAAATCCCGGCTCAGCTTGGCTGAACCGGGATTTTTAATTGTGCTAATTTTAGTGCTAGGCTTTCTTGGCCTGATCAATAACGTATTCGATGGCTTCTTCCATAGTGGTTACATCTCCGGAAATCTGTGCTTTAAGCAGGGATTCGCGGATGATACCAACACCTGGGCCGGGGTTGAGTCCGGTATGCTGCATGATCTCATTACCATTGAGGAAAGGATCAAGAGCTTCCTCGGGAATGTCGGCACGCTCAAGCATTTTGATGTTATGGTTGAATTCCTTGTAGGTGATTCCACGTGCTTTGATATCCGCACGTACCATCTCAATCAGGCGGGGATATTCATCCAGAGCCTTGAACTTACGGATACCTTTATCTGTGAGCATGAACTGGAACCGCATATGGTTTCGTACAAGATCACAGATCAGGTCCACATCTTCCTGCGGGAAGTTGAGACGGGTCAGGATTTTTCTGGTCACTTTCGCACCTACGCGGTGGTGCTGCAGGAACTGCCAGTTACCGTCAACTTCTTCAGCAGTGTAGAGTTTACCTACGTCGTGAAACATACATGCCACTACACCGAACCAGTCATAAGGCAGTTCTTCAGGGTAGAGACGCATAACATCAAGGGTGTGTGTAAAAACATCCTCGGTTTCGCCGGTCTTGTTGTTCTTAACCTGAGTGAGTCTGGAAAGAGCAGCAAGCTCGGGAATCAGACCGTGCAGGATCATGGTTTCGAAAAGCAGGGAAACGAAAACGTACATGTTTTCAGATTCCACCTTGCGCCATTCGTCCATGATTTCAGGCACTGGAACGTAGTCGAGAATACGTTTGGCTGAACGGATAATCGCGATTTTAGTGTTTGTTTCGATGGGCAGGTTGTAGTTCGCTGCGAAACGCAGTGCCCTGATACCCATCAGGTAATTGCTTTTTAGAGCCTGATCCGGAATACCCAGAAGACGAACTTCTCCGCAGCTCAGTTCGGCAAATCCTTCATACTGGTCCTGAGCTTTTGGAATGTATGGACAAGCCAGAGACATGGGTATCTGGTGCTTCTTTTCCAAGGCTTTGAGCAGTCTCGGAGTCATGCGGGATACGCTTTCTTCAGGATGTGCGGAGTTGCTGGTCTCGGAAGGGTAAAAGTAAAAAGTGGTTCCACCTTCGCGCAATATAGCAGTAATGTCTTTCTGCTCACATGGCTGGATATTGGGGAACAGTTTGGCCAGCCTTTTGAAATCGAGCTCGGTGGAAATATCCAGTTCTATTTCTTCACCTTTATCGTCAATGGTCAGCTTCTGAAGCCTTTCGTTAATAATGTAAGCCTCATAGCCGTTACGCATGATGGTTTTACAAATTCCCACCGCGTCCTTGAAAGGTTCGCTCATTAATATCTCCTTATCAAAAATAAACAGCCTGCCGCCTGTGCAGTAGTTGATCAACTATATAAAATTATTAGTTTTAACCTTTGTTAAACAGACTTATATACGGCCTGTTAAAGAGGTCATACTATTTTTTTGCCACTAAGGAAATGGCTTATGACCCGTCCTTTCAAGGTTTGTCCGCGGAAAGGAGTGTTTTTTCCTTTGGAGTGCATGGTTGAAGCATCCAGTACCCATTCTTCACTGGGATCAAAGAGGAAGAAATCTGCGGGATCGCCTTTCCTGAAGCTGTTCAGGGGCAGATTAAAAGTTTCGCACGGGGCGGTGGTCCACATGCTGATAAAGTTTTCAAAGGATATTTTGCCGTCCGCCACCAGTGACCATGTCAGAGACAGCGCCGAATCAAGTCCGGAAATTCCGCAGGGGGCATACATGAACTCAACTTCTTTTTCGTGGGCCGCATGAGGCGCATGGTCGGTGGCGAACATGTCGATAGTTCCGTCTTTGATGGCGGCGAGCAGTGCTTTGACATCGTCAACGGTACGCAGCGGAGGGTTGACTTTAGTGTCGGGGCTGTATCCGCGCAGAGCTTCTTCTGTGAGCAGCAGATAGTGCGGGCATGTTTCAGCAGTCACTTTAACCCCGCGTTTTTTGGCCCATGCAATCAGATCAACGGATTTACGGCAGGAGATATGGGCCAGATGGATATGCAGGTCCAGATATTCGGCCATGAGCAGGTCCCTTGCAACCTGTGCTGCCTCGGCTACATCAGGCTGTGCGGCAAGCCCGAGTACTGATGAAACTTCACCTTCATTCACTCCGGCGGCAGGAGCCAGGTAAGGATCTTCACAATGGTCAATAACCGGCATTCCGGTATCAGAGCAGTATTCCATGGCCCGGCGGAAAAGCTCGCTGTCTTTGACCGGGAGGCCGTCATTGGAGAAGGCCACGCAGCCTGCGTCAGCCATTTCATGCATTGGGGCAAGTTCTTCTCCGGCCAGTCCCTTGGTCAGCGCGCCGATGGGAAATAGCTTCGGTCCGCCCTCTGGAAATGCGGCTCTGGCTTTACGCAGCATTTCATCGGTAACAACGGCGTTGTCATTTACCGGAGAGGTATTGGCCATGCACATGATGTTGGAAAAACCGCCATGTACGGCTGCTTTCAGGCCGGAGGCTATGTCTTCTTTGTATTCAAATCCTGGTTCGCGCAGATGGGTGTGTACGTCAGTAAGCGACGGCATCAGCATTAAGCCTTTTGCTGCCACTATTTCGGCCCCTTCGTACATGTCATCTGATGAGGATTTAACTTCTAAAATTTTACCGTTGGCAACAAGAAGATCGACTTCTTCGCCTTTCCAAACTGCCTTGCGGATTACTAATTCTGGGTGGGACATGATACAGTCTCCTAAAAAAACAGAAATTTTATATTCAAAGCGGCGAAGCCCTAATAAAGTTATTGAGATCCTTAAATTAAGGCCCCGGATGGGTCGCCGAAGGCATCAACTACTTCTTACGGGTGAAATAGAGGTACAGCAAAGCCATGCGGGTTGCGACTCCGGAAGCTACCTGATCGAGCACAAGGCTGGCTTCGCTGTCGGCAAGCTCAGAGTTGATTTCAACTCCACGGTTCATGGGCCCGGGATGCATGATCTTCACGTCCTGATTGGCCAGTTCGATCTGCCTGTGGCCGAGTCCGAAGTAGTTGGAATATTCACGCAGATCGGGGAGCAGGCCGTCCTGCTGGCGTTCCAGCTGCAAGCGCAGACACATGATGGCATCAACACCTTTGCAGGCTTCGTTGATGTCAGTGTAAACCTCGGCCGGCCATTTTCTGATGTATGGCGGCAGCAGTGTGCGGGGACCGCAGAAACGGACTTTGGCGCCCATCATATTGAGCAGGATAAGGTTTGAGCGGGCAACCCGGCTATGTGCGATGTCCCCTAGGATGAGTATGGTTTTGCCCGCCAGTGAACCCCATTCCTGATAGAGTGTAAAACCGTCGAGCAGGGCCTGTGTGGGGTGCGCGTGGCGGCCGTCACCGGCATTGATAACGCTGCATTCGAGGCGCTCTGCCAGAAACTGCGCTGCTCCGCTGGCCCAGTGCCTGATTACAATACCGTCCGGGTTCATGGCCTGTAGGGTCAGGGCGGTATCCTTGAGGGTTTCGCCCTTGGTCAGGCTGCTTGAGCTTTTGGCTAGGGCGAAGGTGTCGCAGGAAAGTCGTTTCCCGGCCATGTCAAAAGATGTTTTTGTCCGGGTGCTAGGTTCGGCAAAAAAAAGGACCACGCTATGGCCTTTTAAAGTCGGTACCTTTTTTACCGGACGGGAGTTGAGTTCCTGAAAGTAAGTGGCAGTTTCAAAAACGTGCTGTACTTCATCTTTGCTGAGCTGGTTTACATCCAGCAAATCCTTATGTCGCCATTCCATGAGCATTCCTCTTAGGTTGCGGTGTGAAAAGTATTAAAACAAAAGATCTTCAAGATGGGGTGGGACGGTTGCGTAAACCGGTCTTTTACCCTTTTCCAAAGATCCGTATAAGTCGTCTATTCTCAAGGCCTTTGCGCTGTTGCTGGTTACCAATGCCAGGGCTTCAGCCGCAGGAAGTGAAATTTCTATGTTTTTAAGCAGGTATTCAAGTTCGTTCCATAGGGAAAGGTCATAATTGGAAGCTATGCTGTCGGTCCCCAGACAGGTGTTAATACCGGATTCAATTATCAATTCCCAAGGGGCGCGGCCTTCTCCTATGTATGTATTGGATCGGGGGCAAAGACAAACATTAACCCTGCGTTTATTAAGAGTGTCGATGTCGTCTTCCGAAACGCGGACACAATGGACCGCAAGGGTAGATTCATCAAGTAATCCAAGCTGATCTGCGTATTCTACAGGGCGTAATCCTTTGCTTCCACAATCGGCGAGCAGTCCGGCCCCTTTGAGCATGTCAGCAAATTCTCCTGTGCCGTAGGCCACGATCTCATCTTCTTCCGCGTTTTCAGCCAGATGGATGGGGAAGGGCAGTCCTGCTGCATTGTCGGCTTTTTTAACGCCCTGTAAAATTCCGGCTCCGGTGGAGTAGAGGGAATGCCCGGACCCCGCGGCTCTGCCGTATTTATATTCCTTTTGCGGAAAAAATCTGGCGCCTTCTTTTGGAGGTTGAATACCGATGGCTTCGCAACATGCATAGAACCCCATGCCAAGATCATCCATGATCGAAGCGACCCGCGCACAGTTACGGGTGGATATATCTACACAAAAAGCGGTTCCTGATACGCGCATTTCCTTTACGGCGTCTTGGACGGCCTCGGTATCGAGATCATACAGGGGATTTGAGAGCAACGACTTGATCCAGTCGGTAAAGCCCTTCCCCTGCACGGTCGTGCCGCGTAGATGGGAAAGTTCAAGATGGACATGGGCATTGATCAGTCCGGGAACCACGGTAACATCTCCGAGGTCTTTCGCTTCACCCGAAAAATTATTTTTGAGTTCGGACCATTTCCCGGTTTCAATGATATCTTTTCCGTCGTGAATCAGGGCAAAATCCTCAATTACAGAATTTTCCCCGCCAGTCATTGTTACGGCTCGTGCCGCTCTTATGCATTTTGTCATGGCAAAAAAATGCCGGACCATTGAGGTCCGGCAGGATTGTTATTTTTTGGTATTGGGGTCTTCAAAGAAGACGTAATTGGTAGAGTAGTCACTGAATTCAAAGTAGACCTTGGTCTCGTTGGGGTCTGCCTTGCCGTTCATGTTTTCATCAAGAATTCCGTAACCGAACCGGTAGGGGCGCTGGACGCGCTCTTTAGTGCCGGAAGCAGTTGAAAGCTTGTCGATTTTTATGAATCTCTTGATCAGCTTTCCGCCGGAATATATTTCAAGAACACCGTTTACCCCTGTCCAGTTCTGCAGGGAACGTTCGATGCGGTTCTGGGTTTCCTGAGTGCATGCGCTGAACACAGCGAGGGAAAAAATCAGGATCAATGTAAGGATCAGTCTGTTTTTTTTCATTCCGTTCTCCAGTTAAGAAGTTGCTGTCATCAGGTCAAACGGGCAGTTCATACATGTTTTTTCCCGGAAAGCAAAGCAGTGAGGCTATAATCATTCCGCGGCTGGAAGCCAGAGGTAATGGAAGCCAGTTTTGGGTGGCATGAGATATCCTGCATCAATATTGATCAGTGCCGGGCTGATGCCTTGCGATGATGCGGAGTTGTAAAGTGTGTCGTCGGGATAGCTTTTGCGTTTATACGTAATAACCCGGGAGTCTTTAGCAATCCCGGCCAGTTCGCACGCTTTGTCAATGGCATCCGGTAGATAGCCTAAGCTGTCGACAAGACCTGCTTTTCTGGCTCCTTCGGCACTGAAAACCTGAGCGGTAAAAATAGTATTCAGCTTATCAGCAGAGATGGAGCGGTGTTTTTTGACCAATTCATGAAAGCGTTCAGCATAATCATTGATAATGCTGTCAATGATCTTTTTTTGTTCCGGGGTGTCCGGTTTGAAGGGAAAGCCCATGTCTTTGTTCCGTCCTGACTTGGATACTTCCACGGAAACTCCGATTTTCTCCATCAAGCCATCAACCTTGGGCCGGATAAAGATTACGCCGATTGAGCCGGTCAGTGTCGTAGGGTGGGCCATTATGTGATCGGCCGGCAGGCTGACGTAATAACCGCCGGATGCGGCCACATCCATCATGGAAACTACAACTTTGGCTTTTGTTTTTTCTTTAAAGCGTACAATCTCATTATATAAAATATCGCTTGCTGTAACTCCGCCGCCGGGGGAGTTTACCTTGAGTACCAAGGCCTTGATTTCCTTGTCTTCGGCCGCTTTTTTTAAGCGTGAGGAGATTTCCTGTACCAGACTTGGGGAACTGCCGAGGAGACTCCGTTTTCCTTGAGCGGAAATGGTTCCATCGATGGAAATAACAAGAATTTTGTCAGCTCCATCGCCTTGCTGAACTTTTTCAAGCAGTGGGTCCGTTCCGTCCGGGAATAAATTTACTTTTGGCTGGCAGCCGCAGAATACAAATGATGTAAGTATGAATATGATCCACAATGTTTTTTTCATGATCAGACTCCTTGATTAAGCTGAAAGTAGCAGATTGGGCGGGGGACAAGCAACAGGTCTTCTTGATAGGTCTAATAAAAAAGTGTCCGACGTTACAAAACGTCGGACACTGCTAATAGCGAAGAATAGGTAGTAAACTACTGTTCATACATGGCCAGCTTGATGCCGAAAGCGATAAAGAGAGATCCGAGAGCTCTGTCCAGCCATACTTGTAATCTTTCACTGTTGCGCAATTTTCCGGTAATGCGGTCACCAGCATATATCAGCGGCGGTTCCACAAAAGCTGCGGTTACAATGATCAGAATTCCATGCAGCATAAGTTGTGCCCAGACCGGGCCTGCTCCCGGAACTACGAACTGTGGCAGAAAAGCCATGAAGAAAGTCGCGACTTTGGGATTGAGCAGGTGAATGAACATTCCTTGTTTGAAGATCGCGGAACTGTCCATGGGGGTGTTTCTTTTTCTTATGTCCAGAATACTTCCCCGAGAGCGGAAGGCATTGACTGCCAGCCAGAACAGGTAAATAACACCGATCCATTTTACTATATTAAAGGCCGTTGCGGATGCAGCCACAACCGCAGCGAGTCCGAGGGCGGTCAGGATTACATAAAGAAAAGCTCCGGACCAGATTCCGAACATGGCGGCGAATCCTGCTTTCCGTCCTCCGGTCACGGTATGGCTGAGAATGTAGGCCATATCCGGTCCCGGTGAGATGTTAAGCAGCAAGGCGGCTAAAAAGAAGGTTGTCCAGTGGGCAAGATCGTATTCAAACATGGTTGAACCTCGGTAAGTTAGAAATGCATAAGGACACGGCATGGGAAAGTGTCGTGTTGCTTCAGGCAAGGTTCTGTTTTTGGCGCGGGAAACAGGACAGCCGCTTCAGGAGAAGCAGCAGAAAGGCTTATAAAGAATAGTCGAATAGCCTAAAAAAGGAAACCCCGTAAACGGGTTCTTCTTTGAGACAAACCCGGCCTGATTGCAAATTATCACAACAGGCCGGGGTTTTAAATGTCTACCGACTTACTTGGTAAGGTGGTAAAAGATTTGTTCTCTGAATTGCGGACTTGCTTACGACCCTAGCGGGACATGCGTGCAAGCTGTCTGCGGTATTCAGGGGAGATTTCAAGACGCTCAATGTGGCGCAGGTCCACAAGGGAGCTTCTCATCTGTGCGCTTCTGGTTTCGCGGATAGCGGCCACGGTCCAAACGGGAAGCCAGAGACCAAGGGTTGCGATGGTCAGCACAGCATGAATGCTGTGGTTTACTTCTCCGCCGTTGCGTGCTGCGCGGGTAGCTGCCCAAGCCTTGATGGTTCCGATTGCGTACATATTATATTCCTCCAAAAAAAATTTGGTTTAAATTGCGTTGTTCACAAGTCCCAACTATGTCTCAGTCCAATGCAAGTCAACAGCTGGCAATGTAAAACATAAGAAAGCATGGCAAATAATATTCATATTGTTTTATGTGTAAAATAATTTTTAAATTCAGTGTCTTAGGTGTGTTAATTGTGGGTATGCAGAGGGTGTGTCAGGATTCAGACAGTGTTGATTTTTAAATCAATACGTAGGTGAAAAATTTCTCAAGGCTATCTAGTGTGTACACGCTTTTACAATATTGGAAGATGTTTTGAACGCCTATATAATTGAAATATTTATATTAAATTTACTAAGCTCGAAAAAAATATCATTTTTGTAAAAATATAGACATGCAGCCGAGTCGCATAGATAAGGAAGAATCGATTATCCATATCTGTTCAATCTTATGTAAATACCTTATTCTTGATGCAGTACTGATGTATTGTTGATGTTATTCATAAGTATACAACATTAGTCTTTTGCAAATTGCATTGAGTATGCAGAGACGTTGCTTTGAACGAAAGATAAACAACATACAACCGAATAAAATTTGTGTTTCATCTTTTAGGTTAGACTTATACGGCAATAAAAACAGAAATAGCAGAATAAAATTCATATAATTTTCGTAAATTTTTATGTCGCGAGTAAAAAATCGCTATTCTTATGGATTGAAAATTTAATTTTTAAACATTCCAGAAATTCCAATTGGTCTCGGCAGGCTTGTGATCAGGTTATCAATTTCAAACCTCGGTTCAAATGGTACGCTGCGCTTGAGAGCTGTTTTCCAGTTATTCGCCCCTTTTGCCAGTGCTATATTCTCGGCACCAATGGGGTCGAAGCTGGTTGCTACCGCGTTTGTCGGGGAGTTTAGCAGGTCAATCACAACACGGTAGGAATAGTCGACTATCGACAACAGGTAGTTCCGGTGGAATGCCGGGATTACTTTCTGGGAAGCCTTAAGCGATTTACTGATGGCCTTGTATTCCAGAAGGGCTATCGTTTGATGGAATATTTTTTTCTTGAACAGGAAGCTGAATTTTTTGGCGTCCATATGTTTACGCAGATTGAAGTCGGCATCCTGATTGGCTTTACGGAAAAGAAGGGCGGCTTCCTGTGCGGACCAGTTAACCTGATCATCAGCCAGCATTTCAATATACACATGGCTGAGTCTGCTTCCGGATCCGGCCTGCTGCATCAGGTTCGGAACATAATAATTATGCGCGATAATATCGGCCGCAAGATGGGAAAGATAACCCAGCGAGTATGCTTTCAGATGGTTATCATCTGATTCGTCGAGCAGGTTAAACCCTGTTTCCCAGTTATGGCTGTGGAGTCTTTTTGATTTGCTTCCTTTGCCGATAAATATGTCCGCGCTAAGGCAGCCATAAAGAAATATGGCAGAGTTTGAGATAAGCAGTCTGGCTACTCCGTCTGAGAGTATTGCTGTGTTGGAAAGCACGGCATTTCCGATAGCCATGTGGACTCCCGGTCCCCATGCAAAAGATGTTGCAGCAGAGCCGAGCAGCATTAGCGCCGAAGAAATCATAATAAGAAGCAATTTTCCCATATCTATAAAAAAACCTGTCCTGGGCCATGTTAAAAAAAATGTTTAAAGCAGCGGTGCCACCAGCCTTGCTGCGCCTTCGATGGTGTCCCGCACGGGCCCGACAGAAACCGTGCCTTCTGTGCTTTCGTCAATAAGTCCCTGAACCCAGTCACTAACGGGACCGACGTCAGCTTCGGAATATGCGAAAAGGACTATTTCATAGTTCAGGAACAGGCTGCGCATGTCCATATTTGCTGAGCCGACAACCGCTAAACGGTCGTCAACAACTATAACTTTAGCATGAACCATGTGTGGATACTTGACTACCCTCCCGCCGCATTCTTCAAGTTCACGCAGGTGCGTACCGCGGGCAAGGTCAGCCAGAGAGTGGTTGGATTTATTTGGTACTACCACGCGTAAATCTACACCGCGCAGAGCTGCTAACCGCAGGGCCTGAGCCAGTGCTTCGTCAGGAACGTAGTAGGGGGTTACGATCCAGAGTCGTTTTTCGGCTGTGAAGGCGGCAGTAAGCAGGGCGTCATGAACCGGGTCGCGGGGAACGTCAGGTCCGGAAGGAACAACCTGCATGACTCCTTCTCCACTGGCAGCAGATCCCTTGGTGCATGGAGGGATGATGTTCACCTTTTCACCGGAAGCGAAAAGCCAGTCGGATTGGAACACTTCAATATAATGCCGAACTGCCGGCCCCTGGAGCACAAACGAGAGGTCGGTCCAGCGGTCCTCGCATGGTTCCGGGCCAATGTATTCATTTGCGATGTTGGTTCCTCCGGCAAGCACATATGTCTGGTCGGCGATTGCGATCTTGCGGTGATTACGCAGGTTGCTGTTTCCGTGGAACGGGGCTCTGAAAAGGGGCATGAAATATGCGACCTTGCCGCCATTATCGATAAGTTCTTTTAGAAATTTCTTGGTGGTAAACAAGGAACCTATGTCGTCCATCAGCAGACGGACTGTAACCCCGGACGCGGCTTTGCGTGCCAGCCTTTTTACGATATCCTTACCTACGTCATCCCGGGAGAGAATGAAGGTGGTGATCAGGATCTGATACCTTGCATTCTCAATCAGTTGGACCAGTTCATTGTAAATATCAATGCCGGTCGGGCAAAGCCGCAGACAGTTACCGCTGGTAGCACCCGGAATTCCGTATTCTCGGAGCATAATATCTATGGGGTCTGCGTTATCGGAAGGTATGGTTTCCTGAACCTGAAGATGAATATCTTCTTTGGTATGTGCATCACGTTTAAGCTTGCGGCCCCCGAATATAAGATAAAAGGGAACGCCAACGTAGGGAACGAAGAATATTGCCAGTAACCATGCAAATGCGGCCGAAGAAGTGCGCTGTTTGCGCAGGATGGACATTACCAGTATTGCTGCAAGTAAAAAACCGCCTACAATAGCTAAATGTCCGAATAAGAGATTCCATTCCATGTCAGTTCCTGAAGTCCGGTTGGTTATATTCACGGATGGGTCATGCACGCCTCGCCCAGTCTATCAGGATTTAGTTCAAGTGGTAAGGCCTTTAATGGCTGGGAAAAATTACATGACTGTGTCCATCGGGCTTAGAAATATGGCGGGTGCCGTTAATGTTGCGTTTATGTTATAGTTGAATACAAATTTCCGGTGTATTGTCCTTTATTGTGAACTAATATATGTTAATAACCGCAGCTGTTGATTATTATCATAGCGCAACACGTTGATTTGTCCGGTATTTAGGTGTCAGTTGTTTTTCGGGAGTTCGTATTTCTTGCCTGTCGCAGGGCACTACCGAGGGAGTCGTTAATGGGGGCCAGCAGTCCTAACATCAAGTCCTTTTACAAAGGGCAGGAAATTTTCAAGGAAGGACAGGAGAGTTCCGTAGCCTATATGATCAAGAAGGGCGCGGTAAATATTTTCAAGATTCAGAACAACGAGAAGATTATCCTTGCCCGGCTCGGCGAAGGCGAAATTTTTGGTGAAATGGGCATTATTTCAAAGGGAACCCGTTCCGCAAATGCTGAAGCAGCTGAATACTGCGACCTGGTTATTCTTACCGACCAGATCATCCTCAAGCTGCTGGACCAGTGTCCGAGAACAATCCAGTATATGACCCGTCTGCTGGTCAAGCGTCTGGCGCGTACCGGTGAGATGATTTCCACCAAAGGGCACCGCAGCAATTTTACGAGCATCTGTAATATCTTAGATCTTGCTTACCGCACTCACATCAGCATGGACCGGGAACAGGCCCGCAAGGAACGTAACTATGATCTCGGTCTTGATTACACCAAACTCTGTAAGACCATCCGTAACATAATTCTTGTTTCACAGGCTGAGATTGACGCAGTCATTAATAAGCTTAAGAGCCTTAAGATCATCAATGCTATTGACTTACGCACCGGCAAAGCTTTTCCGGACCGTTTCATCCAGATAGCCGATCCGGATAGTTTTCTTGAAGTCTCAAATAACCTGTTCAAGGAATTGCAGCAGACCGCTTATACTCCCACTTCCGAATTACAGATTGTCGATATTTATGAAATTGCCAAGATGCTGGATAGTGATCCTAAAATTATCTATAAAAAGATAGGACAGGAAGATTTCCCGGAAACGATGTTTATGTTTGATCGTAATAAGGTCAATGACTGGGCTTCCGAGAAGGAGCCGGATTATTTCAGTAAAGTTAAGAAAAAGAAAAAGTCCATTGGTGAGCTGGAAGACATTGAGGACATTGTTTACGTCGATAATGCCACACTTAAGGAAGTCTTCAACCGTCTGGGGTACCATAAGCTAGGGGTGCTGATGAGCATCGCAGAGGATGATGCCCGCAAGAAGATTCTTGCTAATCTAGCTAAAAAGATTGCCAAGATCGTCCAGGATGAAGTGCGTGACAATGTGGACGAGACCGAGGCGGAAGATGTCCTTGGAGAACTGTTCGAGATAGTCCGTGAGATCAAAGGAGGTGATAGTAAGTGAATATAGCTACTCTAATCGGTATATTCTGCGGTATCGCCATCCTTATGGTCGCAACCTACACATCCACGGATTCAGTTGGGGTGTTTATTAACCTGCCCGGTATAGCCATTGTTGGCGGCGGGACCATCGCTTCCACCTTTATCTGCTACCCCCTGCGGGAAGTCATGCGCGTTCTTGGTGTCTTTATGATGGCTATGGGTGCGGATGAGCTGCCCCTTGAAAACTATATCAACGTTATCGTAAATCTTTCCAAGGATGTTTCAGCAAAAGGCGAAGAGCACCTTGAAGGAAGCCTGAAGAATATTGAAAACGATTTTCTGCGGGAAGGCTTGCAGATGCTTGTGGACGGTTATTCAAAAGAGGAAATCAAAGAAATCCTTGATAACCGTATTCAGCAGTACCATGAGCAGGAATATAGCGCTGCCGGAATCTACCGTACCATGTCCACCCTGTCTCCGGCTTTCGGAATTATCGGAACTCTGATTGGTCTGATTGCCATGATGCAGGGCATGGGGAGTGATATTGCCGCAATCGGACCGGCTATGGCTACAGCATTGACCACAACCCTTTACGGCGCGCTCTTTGCCAACATGCTTTTCATGCCAATTGCCATTAAGGTGGAGAAGAGGATTGATGAGATTACCCTGCTCATGCGGGTTATCCGTGACGGCATCCTGTTCATTAAGGACAAGACTCCGTCCGCTATTGTAATGGACAAGCTCAAGGGCTATCTGCCGCCGCGCAAGTGGGCTACAGTAAAGGCCAAGAAGTAGGCGGAGTATGCCATGTCGGATGAGTTCAGTTTAAAAAAGCCCAAGCAGGGCGGAGAAGAGGGTGGTTGGGCTCTGACTCTGGCAGATATGATGACTCTGTTGCTCTGCTTTTTTGTGCTTTTGCTGGCTATCGCCGATGTGGATCAGAATAAGTACAAGGATGTTTCAGATTCCCTTGCTTCGGCCATGGGGGTGCCCATGCCGCCGAAAGGAGACGCAGCTAATTTTGAAGGTGCGCCGATCGCCCGCAGGGTTATCAGCGAAAAACAGCGAAATATTTTTGAAATGCAACTGGAAATGGCCCGTCTTGTCGGCCGCGAATCCGATGCCCTGAAAATCAAGATGCGGCCGGATTCCGTAGCCATCGTGCTCAAGGGCGGTTTTTTCTTCCCGAGCGGCAAAGCTGACCTGACTGAAGGTGCGGAAAGAGTGCTTGGCAAGATAGCCCCGACACTGGCCAAGTCACCGTATGAAGTTGTGGTTGAGGGGCATTCTGACAATCTACCCATTCACTCAACCCAGTTTCCTTCCAACTGGGAACTTTCATCGGCCAGAGCCAGTGCCGTTGCGCGCTACCTGCTTGAAGCCGGATTCAGTAAGTCCCGGATTAAAGTCCTTGGCATGGCTGATACCGCTCCTGCATACCCCAACGAAGATGAGAACGGCAAAGCCATTCCCGAGAACCAGAAGCGTAACCGCCGTGTTGTCCTGCTGGTTTATCCGGCTAAGAAGAAGTAGCTGGTAAGTTTTTATGGATGTATGGCTGCCCGGTACGGCGTAAAAAATGTCCGGGATGAATGGAGTATTTCGATAAAAAACAGGTCAGTTGAAATTTCAACTGACCTGTTTTTTTATTGCGAGGATTAAGTGAGTTGCAGCTAATTTACTTCTTCTCTACAACTTCCCGTATCTGGTATGTCTTCGTGCCCATGACGGCGTCATAAGTATTGGCCAGAGATTCAAGGATGAATCCGGTGGACATGAATCCCAGAGAACTCAGGTAGAGCAGGATACAGCCCAAGAAAGGCGGGCGAGTTCCCATGTGAACTCCGAAGAAAACTTTTTCATAGAGCAGCCAGACCATAATCAGCGAAGCGAGCATGAACATGGTGAGGCTGATACGTCCGAAAAGGTAGATGGGACGCTGCTTGAAAGAAGACTGGAACCACAGCATCACAATGTCGAAAAGAACATCAATGGAGCGGGAGAGTCCATAGTGACTTTCTCCGGCAAAACGCGGTGGAGCGGAAATGGGTACTTCGGAAGTTGATCCGCCCATGCCGTATACCAGTGCGGGGATCAGCCTGTGCTGGCCTTCGCGCAGGGTCATGGAACGTGCCAGTTTACCCTTGAGTACGGAAAGACCACCCATGTCGCGCACCTGACAGCCGCTGGTTGCGCGCATCAGGTAGTTGGCTATCTTGCTGGGAAGCTTACGTTTGATCATGGATTCACCACGGTTGGTGCGGCAGCCGGAAACGAGGTCGTAACCCTTGCGGATTTCTTCAATTAAGGACGGAACTTCTTCAGGCTTGTGTTGCAGGTCCCCGTCCATGATAACTACGTAGCATCCCTTGCTTTCCTGGATTCCAGCGTAGATTGCGGTACATTGTCCGCGGTTGCGGGCGAGCATGACCCCCTTAAGGTTGGGATCGCCGGCAGCCAGTTCACGGATTATGGATTCCGTGCTGTCTGTCGAGCCGTCATTAACCAGCAGAATTTCGTATGTTGTGTTCATACCCTGTAAAGCTGCGGTAATGCGGTTATGGAATTCACGCACACAACCTTCTTCATTATGCATGGGGGTTACAATGCTGATCTCAATTTCGCGTTCACATTTTTCAGCTTTTAGCATTTTTTTATTTCTCCGCTACGGGGATCAATCTGCCCGTAGTTGACGGGGGTGGCCCCCAGTTCTTTAAATATGTCCAACCAGTCTTTGTGCAGCAGGGATTCTGATTCTTCTTTCCACTGCGTTTCTACCCGCATGGGACCAAATTCAGAGGGCAACGGTCCATCAGCATATTCCGGGAGACCGGGATGGCAGACGATTTCAACTATTTCAGGTCGATATGTTTCGACGTACTTCTTAAAGAGATGCGGGTCCAGATTTTCCTTCTGGTCACCTATACCCCAGACACATTCAGCTGTGCGCGGCTCTTCGCCGGGAAAGCTTGCACTAAGGCATATTTGTAAAAAACGGGTGCGTAACATGCCTTTATCAAAACGATTCATCGGCGTGTGCTCGAACGGGCGGCGTATCCATTTTATACCGTATTTGCGGGCGATTTTTTCGGCCAGACTGTATAGTCCGGGCCATGCATGAATGTGTTTTTCACTGTCAAAGTGGGTCAGGCGGACTTTGTGGTCGAGCAGGTATTCCACCTGTGCAGACCACTCCATTTCTATTTCTGAAAGTTTGATCCGTCCTGTTATATAACGAAGCAGCAATGATGTGTAGTTACCGAAAAGCAGACCGTCGTCATCGACAAGGCTGGGGATGTGGTCCGGGTTGGAAATCGGTTTGCCGCGCAGCAGGTTCAGGTGTGCACCAAGCCCCAGGCTTTCATGCTTATCCTGCAAAAGTACGGATTCGGATAAATCTGGTCCATTGGCAAGGACTGTGGACGAGGTCACGACCCCGTGTCCGTCGCCAGATAGGGCAAGTCGGTCCACAGCGCGACGAACAGCCGGATGCAGCCCAAGGTCATCCACATTTATTACAACTAACATCATTCCTCCGGTTTTGAACGCCGGAAGTTTAAATGTATGTGGCGTGAAGGTAAAGTAAAATGGTGTTCGATAGCCTTAAATCAGTTGAAACCGCTGATTTTGGCATGTGGCCGGATCAGGTTGACGGCGATTTCCCCTATGGCAGGGCGGTAGGTTCCGGCTCGAATCTGATCGCGGAGTTTGGAAAGTCGTTCCTGCCTTTCAGCGCAATTTTCCTCATTTGCTGAGTATTCTTGCTCTTCAGGCGATAGTGCGCAGGACAGCAGCATGCTGTCATTATCAGTCTTGTCGAAAGTCATCTCCCCTCCCGGAGTGGTTTTTCAACTTCTACTGGTTATGGTTTTTGTGTGTGGTTACTAATCCTATCGTCCACAACCGGGAGATATTTAGTGTTGGTTAAAAGAAAAGAGCGATTTCATAACTATATGAAATCGCTCTTTTTATTGATCTATGAGATTAATTTAAAACAGATAACGGTTCAAAACTATTAAAAGTTTTTGAAGAGTCCAGAGAAACTTTTTTCAAAAAGTTTCTTTGGCACCCGGAGGGCCGCCGGAGGCATTTTACAAGATATCCACGAGATCCAGATCAAGACCTGATTCTTCCATGGCTTTTTTGCTGCCGAGGACAACGACATCGCCGTTATCAGCTACGGACTGCGCTGCCTGAGCAAAGTTACGGAAATCCTGCTCACTGCAACCGAGCACCTGTTCGCGAATAGATTGCCTGAAGGTTGCGTCTTCGCCACTCAAATGACGCACCATGGAGGTATAGCCCTTGGCATCAGGCAGCATATAGCTGTCGATTTCTCCGATACCGCCAAGTACCGCTTTTTCCAGCTCGTCATTGTTCACTTCGATTTTGTTCAGGTAATCTGCAACTCCATCGTAGGTCTTAAGTGTGCGGGTCAGGTTGGGGTCACGGTATGACACAAAGCTCAGACTTCCGGAAGAGCGGTCGAACATGGAAAATGAACCATAGGCTCCACCCTGCACGCGGACTTTATCCCAGAGGTACCCGGTACGCAGATAGCGGCTGATGACGTGGGCGGCTCCGGAAAATTCGTAACCGTGTTCGTAAACATTTGCGCCCTTGGCAACATAGTTTACCTGCGCGGGGATACACAACCCCTCGGCCTTGGAAAAGGCCTGCCTGTTACGTGTTGCGGAAGCTTTGCAGCCTGTGGGCAGTTTAGCGACCATATCGGCGATGGAATTTTCCACGGAGGCAAAGTTTTTGGCGTCCAGAGTTACGTTGGTCAGAAGGTTGGCTTGATTCAGGATGGTGGATCTGATTGTTTCAAGGTCGGCAACCACTGAATCAAAATCACTTTCAACCCGTCCGGCCAGCTCGCGCAGGAATTCAAGACCGGAAATGCCGTTCATGAGTTCATTGATGTAGCCTGCTTCGTTGAAACGGGCTTTCATACGGGTTGCGGCCATGATGTGACCGGAAGGAACAAGAGCCTGTTCCATACGGGCTTTGGATTCCAGAACCAGTTGGCGAATGCGTTCTTTGTTGTCCAGTGAGGCTTCCCGGAGCAATTCTCCCATGATAGAGCAAAGGTCGGAGCTGCGCTCGGCTGTGGCCTTACCCCGTAGTATGAAGCGAGTGTAGCTCTCGTCAACGCCATGCTTGGAATTGACGAGAGAAGAGGGTGAAATTCCACCAGTTTTGGCGGCCATGCGTCTTGTCATAGTCACGAAATCTGTGGATTTTGTTCCTGTCTGAACCAATGCACGGCCGAAAAGGGGCAGGTAGGGGATCAACCTGTCTTCCAGTCCCGCAAAATCAAAGGCCAGATCAAGGTAAACGATGCCGTTGGTGTCAAGATCGTGATAAAGCATTTCGTCTTTAACTTCGCAGACGATTTCTTTGCCTTCCTTATCTAAATCGGAAACCTTAAGGCGGGGGATGGTTGCCAGCGCTTCAGGGTCATCATGAGCTTCCTGCTCCTTCTGCAACTCTTCCGCTTTAACAACCACAGCCTTGTATTCAGCGTCATCCATGCTTGCACGCGCAGCGGCAAGTCTTGCTTTTTCCCTTTCCTCGCGCTCTGGGCCGACCTTGCTGTCCGGCAGGAGCAACACGGTGGAGCGGTAATTGTTGTTCAGGAAAATTTCCTCAATAAGGGGTTCGAAAATCTTCTCGCCTTTTTCAATGCGTGCCTTAAGATCAGCAAGAGGCTGCTCATAACGCACATATTCAAGCGGATGCTCGTCATATAACCATGAGGTCATGGCGGTGATCATCACTGAAAGACCGCGAGGGTATGATCCGGTATTGTTCTCTCGCAGCTGGAACTCAATGGTGTTGAGGGCAGCATCAATATCTTCGCTGGCAATGCCTGTTGCGGCAAGTTCTTTGAGGGTTGAGAAAACCAGTTCTTCGACCCTGGAAGCGTCTTCAGCTTCAATTCCTTTGAGTCCGGTGGAAAAGTAGAGCTGACGCAGTTCATTTTCCAGTCCTACACCTGCCATATCTTCACCAAGCCCTGAATCATTTAGTGCCTTGCGTAGGGGGGAAGAGGGGAGACCAATGAGAATCTCTTCCAGAACGCTCAGCTCAAGGTCGGACATGGAATCTCGATTACGGTCGATGCCGAAGTTTACTGTGAACATTGCTTTCTGGTTGCCGTCGTCGGATGCTGCATATTTTTTTTCAACCGCGACAGGGGAATCGAATGGGGCCTGAATACCTATTTCGGATTTGGGGTCGATTTTATCAAACTGTGAAAAATATTCATCGAGCATAACCAGACGGTGCTCAGGATCATCATCACCGTAGAAAAATGCGTAGGCATTGGACGGGTGGTAGTATTTACTATGAAAATCCATGAATTCGTCAAAGGTCAGCTCGGGGATCACTTCGGGGTCACCGCCTGAATCAAGACCGTAGGTAATGTCCGGGAACAATGAATGTTGGGTGGCCTCGTAGAGCAGACTGTCCGGGGAAGAGTAAGCTCCTTTCATTTCATTAAAAACAACACCTTTGTAGCTTAATGTTCCGTCCTCTTCAGGAACGTAATGCCAGCCTTCCTGCATGAGGGTGTTCGGTGTCAGGTTGGGGAAGAATACCGCATCAAGGTAAACCCCCACAAGGTTGCGGAAGTCCTGCTCGTTGGGACTGGCTACCGGATAGACTGTCTTATCCGGGTAGGTCATAGCATTAAGAAAAGTCTGCAAAGAGCATTTCAGCAGTTCTACGAAAGGTTCTTTTACCGGATATTTCTTTGACCCGCATAGTACGGAATGCTCAAGGATGTGCGGCAACCCTGTGCTGTTCTCCGGAGGAGTGCGGAAGCTGATGCCGAATGTTTTATTTTCGTCATTATTGATTACGGATAGGACCCGTCCGCCCGTTTTTTCATGTTCATAAATAACGGCTTCGCCGTTAAGCTCGCTGAGATGTTCACGTGATATTTCTTTAAAGCCGTGCATATTGGTCATTTATATCTCCATAGGGTTGATGATCACCTGAAATTACCGAAAATATTTTTTCATGGCAATGAACTAAACACTATTTTAGCTCTGTCCAGTTTACGTAAAATCAGCCTGTTAGAAGTTTATTAGTAAAAATTACGATTATTGTTGACAGATGAAAAAGATTTTCATAGGCTGCTTTCAACAGACAGGAAAAAAATGATATCAATATACAGATTCAGAAATTTAATTTTCTAAGGAGATACAAAAATGAGTTGCACTGAAGTTTATGAAGAAGTTCTTTCTACAGCATCAATTGGTGAAAACGTACCCGATTTCGTAATGGAAGCTTACGACCCGGAAGATTGCGGGTTTACCGAAGTTAACTTCGAGGAAGTACGTAAGGCAGGAAAGTGGCTGGTTCTTTTTTTCTACCCGGCTGACTTTACCTTTGTCTGCCCGACAGAGCTTGCAGACCTCGCAGAAAAACATGCTGAACTGGAAAAACTCGGTTGTGAAGTGGTATCCGTTTCCACAGATACCAAATTTACCCATCTGGCATGGAAAAACGATGAAAGACTGCTCCAGAATGTGAAGTTCAAAATGGCGGCAGATACAACAGGTGAAGTTTCCGACTTCTTTGGTGTATATGATCACAACACCGGTCTGGCTCTGCGCGGAACATTTGTCATCAACCCCGACGGTGTCCTGGTTTCCTCTGAAGTCAACTTCTACAACGTAGGGCGTAATGCAGCGGAATTGTTGCGCAAGGTTGAAGCCAACGTTTATCTTAAGGATCACCCGGAAGAGGCCTGCCCTGCACGCTGGACTCCCGGTGAAAAAACCCTGACCCCCAGTGAAAAGCTGGTTGGTAAGGTTTATGAAGAGCTTAATGGAGAATAATCTCCTTTAAATAGCGGTTAACCAATTACAGTCTACCCCAGGTTAACACTAAACAGCCATTATACCTCGTCTCCTCTAAACGACGCAGTACGCCCGGAATCCCCCATGTTCCGGGCGTACTTATTTTTGCTTTGACCGGATCATGCTTGGCGTTTATCCTTAAACACTGGATGGAATTTTTCGATAAACTTTGAGGTAATCATGATCTGGGACGGCTTTGACGCTGAAAAATTTGACGCGTGGTTCAAAACTCCTGCCGGGAAATTTGCCCTTGAGCAGGAGGTCGGGCTTATGGATTACCTTCTTTCCAGCTGGCCCCGGCGTAAAAGAAAGCTGCTTGAAGTGGGCTGCGGGACAGGGCTTTTTTTGGACCATTTATATCGTTGCGGCTTTGATGTCAGCGGAGTTGATCATTCCCCGGTTATGCTCGACGCAGCTCATAAGCGGCTGGGCAATCGGGCGTCACTCTATCTCTGTAACGGTGAGCACCTGCCGTTTTTGGATAATGAATTCGATTTTACAGTGCTTTGGACTGTGCTGGAATTCTGTTCCGAACCTGAAGAAATGCTGCGTGAGGCCGTGCGGGTTTCCGCAGGTGGTATCCTGATCGGTTTTCTCAACCGGCATTCCATTTATTTTTTTACCCACGGCAGGATGTGGCCATGGGCGTCCAGTTCAACTTTGCGTAATGCGTATTGGTTTTCACCTTCGGAAATGCGCCGCGCTGTTAAAAAGGCGAGCGGCTATAGTCCTGCTGCTACCCGTTCAGTTTTACCAGGTCCCATGTGGACATGGCAGGAGAGGCCGCCTTTTAAACAGCTGAACGGCTTAATTTATCCACCGTATTTTGGAGCATTTACCGGCAGCCGTATCGATTTCACCAACCGCAGACCTATGAATCCGCTGCATGCCTGGAAACAGATTCCCTCGGCTGTTACGTCAGCTAAAAGAAAAACCCTAAAACCGGAGTGTTTCCGGGATTCAAAGTAAACACCCAAGGAGGTTCAAGATGAAAAAAATAGTTCCGTTTCTGATTGTCTGCTTTTTGTTTGTTGCTTCAGGTTGTGCGAATAAAGCACAGTCCGGCGCCGGGATCGGTGCGTTGGCCGGGGCTACCATCGGTGCACTGACCTTCAACAACAAGGTGTCTGGAGCCGCTATCGGTGCGGGTATCGGTGCCCTCATGGGTTATGTCGTCGGTAATGAATGGGACAAGTACGATGAGCAACAGGTAGCTCAAACATTGGAAAAGAATCCTTCCGGGCAGGCAGCAACCTGGACTAACCCAGATACCGGAAAATCCTATAGTGCAACCCCCTCTCCAGCATATATAAATCAGAATAAGATTTGTCGTGATGTGGTTATCACCGAAGATGGCGGAGATAAGATTATGGCCAATGCCTGCCGTGGAGATGATGGTGTCTGGCGCCTTAGGCAGTAGATAGTTTTTTTGATGTTTGCATTAAAAAACGCGGCCTCAGTATGAGGCCGCGTTTTTTATTAATAATGGAAGTTCTAAGAAACCATTCCGCCATTGAGCGCACTTAACATAAAAATATTACTTGGATAATTGTTCGTCAGGAAAGATAGGAATGAAGAACTGATTTGCGATTTAGAAAGTGAGTACTAATTATAATATCTAGAATAGGTTGCACTCAGCTTAAATGGAAGCTAAAGGAAGTGCTTGCTCCTAGTTGGAAAGAAGACCGCTACCTGGGGAAGTGGAAGAATGGCAGCGGCCCTCTTTTCAGCGGAAAATCCCACCAATTACTTAACGATTAGCAATTGGACGTCGCAAACGTTAGTATTGGTGGGGCCTGTTTTGAACAAGGCTCCTACCGTTTGAAGGAAGTGGTAGGAGTCATTGTTTTTTAAATATTCGGCAATGGAGAGTCCCATTTCGCGGGATTTTTCCAGTACAGCCCGGTCAGCGAATCCTCCGGCCGCGTCAGTGGGGCCATCGTTGCCGTCCGTTGATGCGGCGAGAAAGTGGATGGATTCGCCGTTCTGCTCATCCTGTCCCAGCCGCATGAGAAATTGCAGGGCCATTTCCTGATTACGGCCGCCCTTGCCGTCTCCTTTCAGAGTTACCACTGTTTCACCGCCTACGATTATACAGGCCGGTTTCTTTTCCAGCAGTTCCCAGTCTCGCTCATCTTGCGCCACAGCCCAGAGCATGTCTGCGGCATTAGCAGCCTCTCCCTGTAGACGGGAAGTCAGCATCGTAACATTGTATCCCAGTTCTTCGGCTTTGTCGCGCGCACCGAGCAGTGCTATGCGGTTTGTACCGATAAGGATATTGTTCGCACGTATTTCGCAAAATTCGTCTTTCTTCAGAGTTTCTAGTATCTTATTTGCATTGCCCAGCTCCAGAACACGGACAACATGGGCTGGAATTTTCTCACGCAGATCGTAATTGTCGATAATGGATATGGCGTCGCAATACGTGGACCGGTCAAAGCTGGTCAGGCCGGAAGCAATAGTATCAAGGTTGTCTCCGACGACATCGGAAAGAATGAAGTTCAGGCTTCGGGCCGGTCGCAGACAGCGTAGCAGCCGCCCCCCCTTGAGTGAGGAAAGATGTTTGCGGATGCAGTTTATTTCGCTGATATCAGCACCGCAGGCCAGCAGAGCTTTGGTGGTATTTTGCTTGTCCTCAAGGGTTACTTCAATTTTTTCTCCGTCAACTTCGGCAAGCATAGGGCTGGAGAGCAGGGCGGACCCCCCTCCGGAAATAAGGTTGATTACCAGTGTCTTGTCCGTAGTAGAGCAGGCCAACTCTTCTATTTCACGCGCAGCACGTACACTGTTATCGTCAGGAACAGGATGGGCGGCCTCAATGGTCCTGATGTATTTGAGCTTTTCAGTGTGCCCGTATTTTACAGATATCAAACCTGATTCGATGCGTGATCCCAAAATTTCTTCGATTGCTAGAGCCATTTTAGCTGTGGCTTTCCCGGCACCGATAACGACAATTCTTTCGAATTCCTGAAGATCAACAATGACATCACCTTCCTCCATAGACACAGTCAGGATGTCTCCATCAACTGCAACCCTGTTGGTGATAATTTTGTATGGATCAACGCGGTCCAGTGCTTCGGCGAAAATCTGCCGGAGATGTTCCTGTTCGCTGGTCATCATAATGTTGTTCTCCAGATTCATATGTCGAAAAGGCAATGCGTGTCCCCGCCTCATAAAAACAACCATACCGCATGTATGGATGCCACACCTTCCGGCAGAGAATGCCCGCTAAGCGCGCATTGCCTATTTATTCAAACCGGCATCACCCAATGCTTTCAGGGCCTCACTCAAATGGGAGGTCATGAGCCTGGCGGCCAGTTCGCCATCCTTGTTCTTGATCGCGGCCAGAATTTCTTCATGTTCTTTCAGGCTCTTGCTGGGCTGCCCCGGAATTTTAAGGGGGGCCTTCCATCCTTCGATCATTGATTTGTACAGAGCATCCATAATGGAGGAGAGGACCTTGTTCCCGGTTGCCTTGCCGATGAGCCGGTGGAATTCGGCATCGACCATAATTGCGCGGGGCAAGTCTTCTTCTTCGACGGTTTTTCTGAATTCTTCGTGGGTCTTTAAAAGTTCCTCGAAGTCCTCGTCGGAAATCCGCTCGGACGCCATGCGTGCTGTGCTTGGTTCCAGCAGGGACCGCACTTCGAAAAAATGGCGCAGTGCTTCGTAATTGTCAGTCAGCCATGTGGAAAGAGGGCTGAAAATGTCCCCTTCGTAGCTTTTTACAAAAGCTCCGATACCAGGCTGGGTTTCAATAAACCCCTTAATTTCGAGGATTCTCAGTGCTTCACGAATAGACCCGCGACCAACCTGTAACTCTTTCATGAGCTGGCGTTCGGAAGGAA
The DNA here is from genome assembly GCF_963667685.1 of Maridesulfovibrio sp. NCBI lineage: Bacteria > Pseudomonadati > Thermodesulfobacteriota > Desulfovibrionia > Desulfovibrionales > Desulfovibrionaceae > Maridesulfovibrio > Maridesulfovibrio sp. Next base: position 1,503,846 of record NZ_OY763930.1, read on the forward strand.
GCGGTTCTCCTTCAACAAAAGTCTTGTTCTGAATCAGTTCTTCCAATTGCTTGGCTGCTGTTTCAGAAACCCTGACCTTCTTGATGGGCTTAAACATTTTTGCGCACATATAATAATTTTAGGATCTTAACTCTAGGCCAATCCTGAATACCTCTGTTTTGGTCTGACATCTTACTATCTGCTGGTCCTACCAGTATACCTGAGATTAAAAATAGTCAAGTACAGTCACTAATGTTGCAGAGGACTGTATAAGTGAAGATGATTTTATTATTCCTTTAGTATGGCGTATATGCTAGGTGATGCATATACGGTACGGATGCCATTAGTGGCATTGTAAAGCTTGGGGAATTTTCAAGGGAGAGAGACATGAGATGGAAAGATTTAAATCTGACCTATAAATTTATAGTGGGATTTGGCTCAGTTTTGTTGTTATTAGGATTATTGGGGTGGTGGTCTATTGCCGGGATCGGAACTATAGTCAGCAATGCTGATAAAGTCATTGCAGGAAATAAGTTACGTGGAGACTTTGTACAAAAGATTGTAGATCATTTAAATTGGGCTAATGAAGTTAACCGACTTCTGACTGATAAGGATGTGCATAGTATTGATGTACAAACTGACCCGCATAAATGCGGTTTTGGTAAGTGGTACTATAGTTCTGCACGCAATGAAGCTGAGGCTATTGTTCCGGAAATAAGGCCATTGCTGGCAAAAATTGAATCTCACCATAACAAATTGCATAAATCAGCTCTTGAGATTGGAGAGAAGTACGAAGATGTTGATCCTGATATGGGCAGTTTCCTACGTGAAAAAAAAGTAGATCACCTGAACTGGATGATCACTGTGTTGAAACAGCTTATGGACCCTCAGGTTTCAAGTATTACGGTTCAGGACGACCCGCATAAGTGTGGGCTTGGTAAATGGCTGTATTCTGCAAACACCCAGAGTATGGGGAGACAGCACAAAGAGTTCGGCGTGTTGTTGAGTGAGGTTTATGAGCCACATACCAGACTTCATGATACCGTAAAAGTTTTGAATGAATACCTCTCACGTGGTGACCGGAGCGGGGCGCAGAAATATTTTTCTGAAAGTGTCGAAAAGAACGCTATGGATACTCTGGGCAGGATTGATTCTCTAATTAACTGGCATAATCAAAAATTGAAGGTCCTCGCAGAAGCCACAAACATTTATGCAACACAGACCGTTCCTGCTCTTACTGCGGTTCAGGGGCTGCTTACTGATATTCGTAAGACTGTTGCCGATAATATTATGACTGATCAGGAGATGCTTATAGCAGCGGCAGAGACCAGAAAGGTGATCATTGTAGTAAGTGTTGTCGCTTTTGTTCTTGGTGTTCTGATGGCCTGGATTATAGCCAAAGGAATTCTTGATCCATTAAATAAAGGGCTGCAATTTGTTGCAAAGGTCAGCTCCGGAGATTTGTCCGCTGATGTTGATCTTGTCCGTAAGGATGAGTTGGGCAAGCTTGCTGACGGCATGCGTAACATGGTTCGTAGGCTGCGTCATGTTGTCGGTGATGTTAACAATGCATCCGACAGTGTGGCCAGCGGCAGCGAGGAGCTTTCTGCTTCCGCTGAAAGTCTTTCTCAGGGTGCAACTGAACAGGCCGCATCTATTGAAGAGGTTTCTTCTTCTATGGAGGAAATGGCGGCCAACATCAGGCATAATGCTGAAAATGCCGTACAGACCGAAGGTGTGGCAGAAAAATCTCAGAAGCAGGCATCCCAGAGCGCTGATGCTGTCGGTGAGGCTGTTTCAGCCATGAAGAGCATTGCCGAGAAAATTATGATCATAGAAGACATAGCCCGTCAGACCAATCTGTTGGCTCTTAACGCGGCTATTGAAGCTGCCAGGGCAGGGGAACACGGTAAGGGCTTTGCTGTGGTTGCCGCAGAAGTCCGCAAGTTGGCAGAGCGGAGTGGGATTGCTGCTGCCGAGATTAGTGAGCTGTCGTCTTCTTCTGTGGTTGTAGCCGAGAAAGCAGGGGAAATGCTTCAAGAGCTGGTCCCAAGCATCAGCAGGACCGCTGAGCTGGTTCAGGAAATTGCTGCTGCAAGCAACGAGCAGAATACCGGAGTCATCCAGATTAACAAAGCTATTCAGCAGCTTGATATGGTGATACAGCAGAATGCCTCCGCTTCTGAGGAGATGGCATCCACTTCCGAAGAGCTATCCCGTCAGGGGCAGCTTCTTCAGCAGGCAATGTCATTCTTTAGGATGAACAGGCATGATTCTACTCCAATGCTTACAGCTGGGGGGTATTCTCCTGAAGATGACGGCTTTGACCGCTTTTAAGAAAACAATAAGGGGCAACCTGATTCAGGCTGCCCCTTATTGTGTAGCTACTTAAAAAAATAGAAAAAGGGCATTTCATAACTAAGATGAAATGCCCTTTTCTTTTAAAATGGTGGGTCGTGCTGGGTTCGAACCAGCGACTCTCTGCTTAAAAGGCAGATACTCTACCGACTGAGTTAACGACCCATATATTTCAAAGCGCGTCTAATAAGCTTACCTGTTTTGCTTGAAGAATGTCAAGACTTTTTTGCGATAAACTTTGACCGCCATTTTGAAAAATAGGACCTGTTGAGCAGGCTTTTTTTCGGTGTGTTTGCTGGTGGGTCGTGCTGGGTTCGAACCAGCGACTCTCTGCTTAAAAGGCAGATACTCTACCGACTGAGTTAACGACCCTCTCCGTGCGAACGAAGAAGCTTTTATCCAGACAGCACTTCTCTGTCAACTAAAAAAATAAAAAAGTTTAAATTTTTTTTGTTTTGGATTAGAATCCGCCATGCAAAATATACCGCGAGTCTGTTTTTTAGCTTATGTTTTTGCGTTTAATCGACTGTAATATTTGTATAAAATCTAAAAAAGTTGACAAATTAGTCCCTTTTTCATATATTAAAAGTGCGGAATGAAATGCGTGAGCATATTCGGCAATAAATTATGGAGGAAACTTATAAATGACTCGTAAAGATCGTACCGAAGGCATTTACAGCCGTCGTGAAGTTCTTGATGAAGGCGAAAGACGCCAATATTGCGCTCTGCAGCTCAAGGAACTTCTGACCTATGCCTACCGCTATTCTGAAGACGTCAAAAAACGTTTCGACAGAGCTCAGTTTCAAGTTGATAAGTTCAATGAACTTTCCGATCTTAAACATATACCTATTTTAAAGAAGAAAGAATTAATCTTCCTTCAGTCCATGGGACCCCGTCTCGGTGGTCTGCTTACCAAAGATCTCGGCGAACTGCGCCGCGTCTTTCTTTCCCCCGGTCCTATCTTCGATCCCGAAGACCGTGCCGAGGACTACTGGGGATGGACTGAAGGCTTCTATGCCGCCGGCTTTCGTTCCGGTGATGTTGCACAGGTAACCTTCAACTACCATCTGGCTCCCGCCGGGCTAATGTTTGAAGAACCCCTGCGCAACCTGAACTGCGCAGTTGTTCCCGCAGGTCCCGGTTCTACCAACAGCCAGCTGGAAATCATGCAGAAACTGCGTGTTACCGGTTATGTAGGTACTCCCAGCTACCTCATGCATCTTGCGCAGAAAGCGGAAGAAGCAGGTTTGAACCTGCGTAAAGACCTTTACCTTGAAGTCGCATTTGTTACCGGAGAAAAATTCTCCGAAAAAATGCGTTCCGATCTGGAGAAGAAATTCGACCTGATCATGCGTCAGGGTTACGGAACCGCAGATGTCGGTTGTATCGGTTACGAGTGCTACCACAAGAACGGTCTGCACATTACCAACCGTGCTTTTGTTGAGATCTGCCATCCCGATACAGGTATCCCGCTCAAGGACGGCGAAGTAGGTGAAATCGTCATCACCGCTTTCAACAAAACCTACCCGCTGATCAGACTGGCCACCGGCGACCTTAGTTACATTGACCGCACTCCCTGCGCTTGTGGACGTTCCACACCGCGCCTCGGTAATATCGTGGGCCGTGTGGATACTACCGCCCGTATCAAGGGTATGTTTGTATACCCCCATCAGGTCGAGCAGGTTATGGCACACTTCGAAGAAGTCAAACGCTGGCAGATTGAAGTTACCAACCCCGGCGGCATTGATGAGATGATCCTCAACATCGAGGTCTCCAACTTCAAACGTGAAGATGAGCTGCTGCACATGTTCCGCGAGAAGATCAAGCTGCGTCCGATACTCAAGGTTCTGACTCCCGGTTCGCTGCCGCCGCAGATCAGGCCTATTGAAGATAAGCGTAACTGGGATTAGCCCAGTATGGCTCTTAATACCACTAACAAGTGCGCAAGGACCATTATGGTCCTTTGCGCACTTTTTTTTATGCTCGGCGGTTGCGTGAAGAAAACAGTACCAACCGAAATGGCCGTTTCATTCCTGCCTTGCTCCGGAGATTATATCGATTCATCGGGCGATCCACTGCCGTTTGATAAGCTCATGTCTCAGGCCGTGAAAGCAGATTATGTGCTTGTTGGGGAAGGACATACGAGTGTATGCGACCATAAGGCCCAGTTTGAAATTATTGAAGGGCTGACTCGCGCGCACAATAAGGTTGCTATCGGTTTTGAAATGGTTACTGCTTCCAGGCAGGACATTCTCAATCGTTTTAATCTCGGACAAATTCCGGTTTCGGAGTTGCCTGAAGAGCTGGATTGGGAAAATGGCTGGCGTTACGATTTTAATATGTTCAAGCCCATCTTTGAATTAGCGGAAAAACGTAGGCTTACTTTGGGCGGATTAAATTTTCCTTTCCGGCTGGTCAAAGAAGTGCACGAAAAGGGGCTTGATGGGCTTAGTGCCGAAGACCGGGCCATGCTGCCGCAAAAGGTTATTCCGCCGGCACCGGAACAGGAGGAAGGGCTCAAGGAAGTCCTTGCCATGCATCAGGGGCGCGATGCTTCTGACCCAGAGCAGATTGAACGCTTCTTTCTCGTGCAGTCCCTCTGGGATACGGGAATGGCGGAGAAGGCTGTTGAGTTGCGTAAGAGCTCTGGTCACCCGGTTGTTATTCTTGCCGGTGGGGGGCATGTGGAGCATGGGTGGGGGATTCCTCGCAGGCTGAAAGTACTTGACCCGCAGGCTAAGATTATGACCATCATGCCTTGGCGTGGTGATGAGTTTTACCCCACGGCAGCGGATTCTTTTTTTTATTGCCCGGCATCGTATGAGAGCCGTATGGGCATGACTATTGAGATACGTCAGGGAAGGGCGGTGATAACTGCGGTGAAGCGGGGCCGGAAAGCCGATAAAAAAGGTTTACGTCCCGGTGATATCATTGCCAAAGCGCAGGGGATTACCGTAACCAGTCTGACAGCCATGCATATGGCCGGGTCTAAAGCCCATAAAGAGAACAAACCGTTGGTCTTTACTGTTGACCGGCGCGGGGAAATTTTTGACCTCGACATGGGCGAGTTACCCCGCATGAAGAAAGATAAATAGTTTATTTCAGGAATATATAATGCCAGAATTGCCGGAAGTAGAAGTAATATCGCGTGGCCTTGCCAAATCACTTGAAGGCAAGACAATTGAATCTGTAAAAATTTTTAACCATAGCTCTGTTAAAATGCCGTGGAACCTGTTCTCTTCCCGTGTTGCCGGGCAGAAGATCACCCGTGTTCACCGCCGGGCCAAGCTTTTGATAATGGACCTTGGTGAAGACCTGCATATCACTTTTCATCTTAAGATGACCGGGCGGGTATTGGCCCACGATGGCCCAACAGAACCGAAAACGCATACTCGTATTGTTTTCGGTCTGACCGATGGCGGTTCCGTCGAATTTCACGATACCCGCAAATTTGGCGAGGTACGTGCCCTGAATAATGAAGAGTTGCAGGAATGGGATTTCTACAAGAATCTCGGACCAGAACCGCTGGAAGTCAGCGCAGAATCCCTTGCCGATCGCATCATCGGACGCAAGGCCCAGATTAAAGGGCTGCTGCTTAACCAGTCCGTTGTGGCCGGGGTCGGCAATATCTATGCTGATGAATCCTTATTCCGTTCAGGTATTCATCCCAAAGCTAAGCCTTGTGATCTTTCCAGAGAAACACTGATTAAGCTTTTTACCGAGCTTCAGGCTGTTCTCAAACAGGCTATTCAGGAAAACGGCAGTTCCATCCGCGATTACGTCGATGCTGGTGGTGATGCTGGCGGGTTTCAGAATTCATTCAAGGTTTACGGCAAGAAGGGTGAACAATGTCCCGATTGCGGAAAGATTTTCGAAGGGGCAACCGTAGCTGGACGTTCCTCTACTTTTTGCGCTGATTGCCAGAAGCTGTCTGATTAGTATAGCTTCGGCAGCCAAAGAACCCTTTGCAAAAGGTGGCTCTGGACACTCCTAAAATTTTTATTAGGTCTTCGCTGAAGTATACAAACAACCCATCAAGTTTATTGAATAATCAAAACAACGAAAAGGTTTTAGGATTTTTAAACCCATTTGCAAAAGGGTTTAAGCCGCCGGAGGCATTCTTTGACTGCTGAATCAAGTAAAATAGTTCGCAATGCTTCTGTTGTCGCAGGAGCAACATTGCTTTCAAGGGTCCTTGGCTTTGTCAGGGACCTTATTGTTGCATTTGCCTTGGGCGCAGGATTGCCTGCCGATGCCTTTTTCGTGGCTTTCAGGATACCGAACCTGTTGCGCAGGCTGTTCGGGGAAGGGTCTCTGACCATGGCTTTTGTTCCTGTTTTCAGCAGGGTGCATAAAGAGCATGGGAAAGGGGCTGCTTTTGAAATGGCACGTTCAACCATGCTCTGGCTGTTGATTATTCTCGGCGCACTGACAGTGCTGGCAATTGTGGGTGCTAAATATCTGGTCCTGCTCATTGCTCCTGGATTCGGAGCCAACCCGGAATTGATGTCTCTTACAGTTGATCTGGTAAGGATCTGTTTCCCTTATGTTATTTTCATTTGCGGAGTTGCGCTTTGCATGGGCATCCTGAATAGCATGGGGCATTTTCTGGCCCCGGCTCTGGCTCCGTGCATGTTGAATACGGCCCTGATCGGAGCCGCGCTGACCGCTTACTATACAGGAAACAGTGTTGCCCTGTTCATGGCTTGGGGTGTTGTTCTTGGTGGATTGTTGCAATGGATGCTGCAGCAGCCATATCTTAAGCGTATGGGGTTGCACTGGCGCGGAAAGGCCGAGCTGAATAATCCCGGTGTTAAGCGCATGGGCAGGCTCATGCTGCCTACTGTGCTTGGAGCGGCGGTTTATCAGATTAATGTTGTTCTCGGGACGCTGCTGGCTTCATTCCTGCCCGTAGGCTCTGTCTCTTACTTATATTATGCTGACCGTCTGGTGCAGTTCCCGCTGGGAGTCTTCGGGATTGCGGTAGGTACGGCAGCACTTCCAAGTCTATCAAGATTGTACGTGGAAGGTCAGTATGATGAATTTTCACAGACTCTGAAGCAGAGTGTGGGTCTGATCCTGTTTATTTCGCTGCCAGCCATGGCCGGGCTGGTTTCACTTGCTGAGCCGTTAATCGGCCTGCTTTTCCAGCGCGGTGCATTTGATGCACAGGCTGTAACCTCCACTGCTCAGGCTTTGATGGCGTATGGTGTCGGACTTCCGTTTATCGCTATGTCACGTCCTCTGGTTTCCGCTTTCTATGCTCAGGAGGATACCCGGACTCCGGTCAAGGTTGCGATTATCTGTTTGATCATAAATGTGTGTGTCGGGTATCTGCTGATGCAGCATATCGGACATGTTGGTCTGGCTCTGGCAGTATCCCTGTCCTCGATGGTCAACTGTCTGTTGCTTGCGGTTATCATGGGCCAAAGGACGGGACTTTTCCCGTTGCCTGCTGCCAGTGTGGCAAAAAGTGTGATCCTTAGTGCACTGGTTGGTTTAGGGGCATGGTATTCGACCCGTTATGATATTCTCTGGTTTGCGCTTATCCCTGTATGGGTTGTAATTTATGGTGGGGGATCCATACTGCTCAAGTCCGAAGATGCCCGGATGCTGATCGGGGCATTGCGAAGAAAAATTTGATGCCTTCGGCAATCACTTTGGCTGGGTGATGTGAATATTGTCCGTAAATAATCTATACGATTGCTTTGTGAGAGGCGCGGCTAAGCCTTACTGAAAGTTTTTGAAGAGTCCTGATAAACTTTTCAAAATGTTTATATTGGCCCGCTGAAAGTTCCGCTGGAGGCAACGTGTTTGAAGAGCTGAGAAATTATTTCCCCCGTGGACTTGTTCAGCCTGAGTCCGGTTTTAGATTTTCTACTGATTCTCTTTTGATCAGCAGTTTTGTGTCTGTATCGGGCAGGGCAAGAGTGCTCGATCTTGGAACCGGGAGCGGGGTTATCCCATTGGGAATTATGCTTCGTAATCCGGACAAGGGAGTTACTGTTACCGGACTGGAAATTAATCCGGATATGGTTGTTGCTGCGCAGGAAAATGTGCAGAAGCTGGGCTTTACCGAAGAGATTCAGATTGTGCATGGCAATGTCTGCCAGCCGGATTTCGCGCCTGCCGGGAGTTATGATCTGGTCGTTTCAAATCCCCCCTACCGCAGCGAGGGCAAGGGTAAAGCGTGTCCTGACGAATCCCGGAACAAGGCCCGTTTTGAGGTTGAATGCGATTTAGATGCATTCGTTGCCACGGCTTCACGCATGGTTCGCAACCGGGGCAGGGTCTGCTTTGTTTTTCTCGCTGAACGGCTGACCGAGCTGGTCAATTCATTCACCCGTCATAAACTGGAACCCAAGCGCATGAAATTTATCCACGGTCGGACAAATTCACCGTCTAAGGTAGTAATGCTAGAAGCAGTAAAAGACGGTAATCCCGGGCTTATTGTTGAGCCGCCCGTGATTCTCTTCGGACAGGGTAATATGTTGACTGAAAAAGCTGTGCAGTACTGCCCGTTTGTTGCAAAGTGAGATATCCACGGGTAATTAGTTTTTAAAATGATCAAAAAAATTATTCTCAAAAATTTTCTGGCCCATGCTGAGACCGAGATAGAGCTTGGTCCGGGCATGACTGTACTGACCGGCCCCAACAACAGCGGTAAAAGTTCTGTTGTTGAGGCTTTGAGATGCATTGCGACCAACCCCCTGCCTAAGCATTTCATTCGTCACGGGGCCAAGAAAGCCCGTGTTGAATTGGAAATGGGTGACGGCGTACGCGTCGCCTGGGTTCGCAAAAAGAATACCGCATGGTACGAAGTGTTGCGCCCAGGAGATGAAGAGTGGGAAGTCTACGCCAAATTCGGGCGAAACACCCCGGAAGATATCCTAAATATTTTACGTCTCAATCAGGTTCCATTGGAAGGCGGTAAATCGCTGGATGTACATATCGGCAATCAGCGTAACCCCATTTTTCTGCTTGACCAGCCGTCGTCGGTTGCAGCTCAGTTTTTTGCATCTTCCTCAGAAGCTTCCCATCTGCTGGCCATGCAGACTGAACTTAAGACCCGCGTCCGGTCCGCCAAGCGCGAGAAGAAATTTCAACAGCAGAAAATGGATGAGATCAGCGCGGAGCTGGACGGCTTGCAGAGTTTACCGGATGTGACTTTGGAACTCGAAGCCGCGCGGGAATTGAAAGGGCTTATGGATAAGCTCGAAAATGAAATACCGCTAGTCGAAGGGTATTTTAAACGTAAGGGTGAACTGGAAAATTATAAAGACGCGCTCGCTGCAAGGGGTAAGGAGCTGGCCGGTTTGCAGGAAGTACCTGAACTTTTTCCTGATGCACCGCTTGAACGGCTGGTTTCGGGGTTAGGAGCTCTGCGTGCTCATGGGAAGAAACTGGAAACGCGATTTAGCGCTCTTTCCGGGCTGGAAATCCCGCCGGAACTATTTCCAGTCCAGCGTCTGGAAAATGATCTGGTGCGGCAAAATCAATTATCTTTAGCAGAAGCTAATCGTTCCGCTCTGCGTAAGATTCTGGAACCATTGACTTCACCACCACAGATTGAAGACGTGTCCGCACTTTCCGCAACTATCAGCAATGTCGAGCGGGCCTTTGCTTTACGAGAAAAAATTGTGCAACGGTCTGAGGCATTAAATCCTTTGGTAGAGCCGCCTGAACTTTATGATCTTTCGCCTCTTACTCAGGCCATGAATAAATTATCTTCCATGCGTAATGCACAGAATGATGCGCATGGCAGGCTCAATGAACTGAAAAATTCCGAAACGGAACTTAAGCAGCAGATTGAAGATCGACTGGCTGAAATCGGCAATTGTCCATTGTGCGGCGGAGATCTTGATGTGCGGAAAATGATCGGGGAGAGCCATGAGTCTTGAGAAAGTAACTGGCAACGGGCTTTTGCTGATCGGGGACCCGCATATTGCATCCACGCCGCCCGGGCAACGTCTTGGGGATTTTGCCGGAGATGTGTTGGCCAAGCTGGAGGCATGCTTCAAAAAATCACAGGAGCGTGACCTGATCCCGCTTATTCTCGGTGATCTTTTTCATTGGCCGCGGGATAACGGCAACTCTTTACTGGTGGATTTGATCAGCCTGTTCGGGGAATATAAGCCGTTTGTCCTTGTAGGGAACCACGATAAATATCAGGCCCGTTTTACACCGGATGTTTCCATGGCCGTTTTGAATGCCGCCGGCGTTATCCGGTTGATGAGTGAATATGGTCCGGCCTTTGAATTGGAGACTCCACAGGGGCTGGTGCTGGTGGGGGCTTCCCCGGACTGTACGCCAATTCCGAAAGAATTTGAGCGTGAAGACGGCAGATATGTCAAAGTCGTCTGGGTGACTCATCATAATATTTCATTTCCTGATTGCGAGAAAAAGCAGCATACAATCAAGGAAAAGCCGGGAATTGACTGGATAATAAACGGGCATATCCACGGTCCGCGCGATTCCATTACCAAAGGCATGACCACATGGGCCAACCCCGGTAATATTACCCGTCTGGTTTTTTCCCGCTATGCTCTTGAGCGCAAAATGCAGGCTTCGGTATGGACCCCGGATTGCGCTGATCTTGAAAAATGGGAAATCCCGCATCGTGATTTTTACGAAGTTTTTCCGGATCAGGAATTTCTGCCTGAAGCCGAAGACGCCGCAGCGGCGGAATCAAAATTTTTACAGGGCCTTGAGCGTCTGGCATGGAAACGAACCCATGAAGGCGAAGGTCTGAAACAGTTTTTAAAAGACAATATTGACCCGGAAGAGCCGGAAAGCTCGCTCATCTGGGAATTGTATACGGAGGTTACCGATGGCAATGGGTAATGGAGCAAACAACGGTATGAGCCAGTCTGTGAACGGCTTGGAGCAGGAACTTAATCTGCTTAAAGAACAGTATAAATGGCTGCATGACAAGAAAATACGTACCGAGCAGGAACTCGCCAGCACCACCAGCCAGCTGGCTGCTTTGGAAGAAGAAGCCAAAGCGCAGTATGGGACCAGCGATCCGCAGGAGCTGAACAAGCTGCTGGAAGAAAAGAAAGCTGAAAACGCACGGCTGGTTACTGAATATCGCCAGCATATCATGTCGATTAAAGAAGGACTTGATAATTTAGAGCAGGGGTAAGTGCCTCGGCGGCCCTGCCGGGGGCCTTAAACCCTTTTGGAAAAGGGTTTAAGAATCCCAAAACTTTTTATTAGGGCTTCGCCGCTGTGGTATCAGCATTGCAACTAATTTAATCAATCCCCCCCAACTAACGCATTTTGGGAAAAGGCCGCCGGAGGCCAAGTATGGACCAATCAGATATTACACTTGAATCTTTGGAACGTAGAGCGGACCGCTTGAGCGCGAAGGCATCCTCACGTATGGATGATTGGCTGGCCTTGCGTGAAGATGGCCGTAAGGTCGATGAATTTCTTGAAATTGCGCCTGTTGCGGCAGAACGTCTGGAAGATCTTTCCACGGCACTGTTCGGGGAACTGCTAAGCGAACTGGAAACCAACCTGACCCATGCCATCCGGGAAATTCTGGGACAGGACCGTGAGGTCAAGGCCGTTGCCTCCATCCGCGATAAGAAATTGCAGGTCGATTTTCAGATTCTTAATCAGGGTGGCGAAGAAGATATCATGGTCGGGCAGGGCGGCTCCGTGTGTAATATCTTGTCCGTAGGGTTGCGGTTGATTGCCTTGTCCCGGCTCAATCCTGAAGCGCACAGGCCGTTTCTGGTGCTTGATGAGCAGGATTGCTGGCTGCGCCCTGATCTTGTTCCCGGATTTATGGAACTGATCGGAACAATTGCCGAGCGGCTCGGCTTTCAGGTGCTGGTTATCAGTCATCATCCTCTGGATTTATTCTCTGAGAGCGCAGATGCCATTCTGGCCCTGCAACCGCAAAAAGAAGGCGGGCCGATTGTAGAACTGGTTAAGTAGGGACTTGAAATTAAAGAGCAGGTCTTTTGCTGGTTGTTTGCAGATTTTTGCTGTATCCTGCCAACAGTTAACCAAGATTATTAGCGGAGTTTATATAAATGGCTGAGCAAAGTCTGAAACGCATTCTGGATATCCCTCTCGAAGTCAAAGTCGAAATGGGACGGACCAAGCTTTTGGTCAATGAAATTATCCAGTTTGGTCAAGGAACGGTTATCGAGCTGCATAAGCTGGCCGGAGAGCCGCTGGATATGTACGTGGAAGGCCGGTTGGTCGCGCGCGGAGAACTTGTTGTGATTAATGAGAATTTTGGATTCAGGGTAACTGAGATCATCAAGCCTGAGGACAGGATTAAAAAGCTGGGCTTGTAACCGGGATAATACTGAAACCGCGACAAAAGTTCCCGAGATTAACGCCCCCTGCAAACGGGGGCTTTGTTTTGGCTCTATCTGCCACAAAAGAGGCTGTTGTTATCTCATGCAGCCTCGGATAAGAGTTTTTCCGCAAGGAGGTCACATTAAGTGTCATCGCTAAATGATTCGTTTAATAAACAGCCGGTGCTTTGGGCAGCAGCTATAATTTTTATAAGTACCTTTGCAAGGCTCTGGTTTCTGGGAACCGGGCAGCTCAACCTTGTGCAGGATGAGGCTCAGTATTGGGATTGGACCCGGCACATGCAGCTTACCTATTACTCCAAGGGGCCGCTTATTGCCTGGATTATCGGGCTGTGGACTTCAGTTTTCGGGAATACCGAGTTCGGGGTACGCTTCGGATCTGTGGTCGGTCTGTTCCTGACCCAGATTGTTCTTTATCTGGGAATGGCGAAGATGTGGAAACGCCCCATAGCCGCTATCTGGACTTTGATTATTTTCAATGCCATGCCTGTATATCTGGCATTGGGAATACTGATGACCACAGATAACCCATTCATTCTTTGCTGGAGCTGCGCTTTCTTTGCTCTTTATAAAGCCTCACTGCCGCATGAGCCCGGAATAGAGCGAGATTCCAATGAATCGCGCACAAAACCTTTCTGGGTAATCGCGGTTTTCTTCGGGCTTGGAATCCTCGCCAAATATACCATGCTCGGGTTTGCCGGTCTTTCGGTCATGTACGGGCTGTTGCTCATGCGCAGGGAAAGGTTGCCCCGCGGCTTTTGGCGTAAGCTCATGCTTGCTCTCGGGGGAGGGATTTTTCTGGGCTTTCTGCCTACTTTGATCTGGAATATGCAGAACAATTTCGTGGGCTACAAGCACGTACTTTTTCTGATAGGCGCTTCCGGGTCCAAGGCGTCACATCTGTTGCGTTTTGACCGTTTCCTGCCCTTTTTGGGTGAGCAGGTGGGCATGGCTACCCCGTGGTGGCTGGCCTTTATGTTCATCGGTGGTTTCGCGTCACTTTTCTTTGTGCTTAAAGGCAAAGGACGTAACTTGATGAACCTGAGCTACCGTCAGAGTGCATTGCTTTCTGTTTTTTTTCTTCCGGTCTGGATTTTCTTTTTTATGTGGAGTTTCCACGCCAAGGTGCTCGGCAACTGGGCTGTCATTTCTTATGTCAGCGGTGTGATGATTGCCGGCTTCGCTTTTGAGAGTTTTTGGGCACGCCGCGGCCGGATGCGGTCCCTTTGGCTGGCTTTAAGTCTGGTGATCTTTGTGGTTCTCCATTTCCAGAATCTTGTTCCCCTGCCGGACAATCTTAACCCCACGCATCGCTTAAAAGGGTGGACAGACCTTGGTCAGCAGGTGGTGGAGTTGGAAAAGACCCAGTTTAAGGACCCGTCTAAAGTTTTTGTCATGAGTGATGAATATGATATGACTGCAGCACTGGCTTTTTATGTGCCGGGCCAGCCGCGCACTTACTGCGCATGGATTGACCGCCGCATGAACCAGTATGATATGTGGCCCGGTCCGGAAGACAAGATAGGGTGGGACTGCATTTACGTGATCAAGAAATTCAATGATACCCCTAACAAAGAGATGGAGAAGATGTTCAAGCGGGTAAGTTCTCCTATCTTCATTCAGACCACTTTTAGAGGTAAGCCGTCCCGTAAATTCACCGTCTATCTTTGTTATGGCTATAACGGCTACTGGCCGCATGACCCACGTCTGAGATTTTAACCTGCCGATTCAGAACTAAAGAAAAGCCCCTTTGACAGTAGTCAAAGGGGCTTTTCTTTTCGCGTATTGAAGAAAAAAAGAGAAATATTTTTTGAAATGTGTTGCGGACTGTGACCGACAGTAGACGTTTCGTTTGTTATTTTGCCCGTAATTTCAGGCTATTTAATACTTGTTGGAGTGTTGTTGCAGAAAATTATGAACATAAATGCATTTCTTTGACATTTTTTGACAAATAGTGTCATAAGAACTACATTGTAGTGTAATTTTGAAAAATCAGGATAAGTCTTTGACTCCCTCGCCTACGCTATACACGGTTCGTGAGATTGCCGACACCCTTAGAATCCATCCCCGGACGGCTTACAGGCTGATTCAGGAGGGTAAGATCAGAGGCATTAAGGTTGGCAGTCAGTGGCGTGTGCCGGAAAGTTCCCTGCTGGAATATATTGAATCCGGTTTGAAGGCTGCGCCAAAGAAGGCAAAACGCGGCAAAGACGGACCTGAACAACTGAAACTGCCCATTTGACAAATATCGGTGGACAAGGATCATGAAAAAGTCAGCTACCCTGAAACGGGTGACTCTGGAAAATGATTTTGGCGGCCAGATTTCCTTTATCGGGAAACTTGAAAATGAATCTCTCAATTACAATGAAGACAGCGGGGAGCTGGTATCTGAGAAGATTTACAGTACCGAGAAAGGGCGCACAGGCTATTCCATTGCAACCAGAAATGGTGGGGAGCGTGACAGAAGGGCATATCTGATGGAAGATCAGGGTAAAACCTGTATAGTCTCCAATGGGTCCATTCTGCTCGGATTGGATACGGACGTGATGCTCACATTCTGCGCGCAGGCTCTGGCTGAAATGGCAAAAAACAGATCTGAAGATGAATTGGAATTTGTAAAGAAACAATTGCAGGTGGTTAACGGATAAACCGTTTTGGCTGCAACGGATTAACAAGCACGACAAAAAAAGTCCCCGGAACGATGATGTTCCGGGGACTTTTTTTGTCGTGCCTACGGCAATCTTAATTCTTTTTCAATTCTTTGATAAACGCATCCGCTTCGTCAATTGAACGCTGCATTTCCTTGATCAACCTGCCGATGTCGGCTTCTAGGGTATTCAGATCAGATTTAAGTGAAGCTATAGCCTGTGCATTCAGGTTGTGCTTGAGGTACAGGACCTGATCTTTGAATACATTAAGCACGGGATCTATTTTCTTTTCAGCTTTACGCATGGCGGCCAGCAGGCGTTTGAATTTGCTTTTGGTTTTGGAGAGCTTAACCCGGCTGTCATTACGCAGTTTGGTACTGGTGTACTGGGAAAGTTCGTTGTTCCATTCCTCGAACAGGTCATTACCTACTTCTTCTACTGCATCAATCCTCTTGCGGACTTCGAGCGCTGCGGCTTCACTGCTTTCATATTCATCGTTTAGGCGTTCGTATATTTCCTGAAGATCACCGCCGTGAAATCCGGTCAGGGCACTGAATTTTTCGAGGGCACTTTTAAATTGTTCACTGGCCTCTTCCTGTGATTCCTGAGCCTTCTCCACATTGGAAACAAGAATATCCCGCTTATGATAGCCAAAACTTTCCATAGTTTTGTAGTAGGCGGACTGACATCCGGCCAGTCCCAGTGTCATGGCTATGATTATGCCAAGGGCGATCCTATTCTTCAGGTGCATGAAATTTCCTCCGAGAATGATTTTAGAAGCTTGCAACCTACATAAAAGTTAGGATGCCGGTTGTCAAAAAAAAGTCCCCTGCCACATTATGGCCGGGGACTATGAAGTTATGTTTAACTCAGTTTACTGCTTAACTTCTTCAGCTTTAATGATGGTAATTGGTTTAACCGGCACATCATCAAAATGTCCTTTGCGGAAAGTTACGGTTTTAGCGATCTTGTCGACAACTTTTTTACCGCCGATGACTTTACCGAAAACAGCGTATCCCCAACCTGATCCGGATTCGGACTTGAAGTTCAGGAAAGCATTATCTTTTACGTTGATAAAAAATTGATCGGTGGCGGAGTGCGGATCATTTGTCCTCGCCATCGCTATGGTGTATTTATCATTGTATAGGCCATTACGGGCTTCGTTTTTAATCGGTGCGTGAGTGGGACGGGGCTGCATATTTACGTCAAAGTTTCCACCTTGGATCATGAAGCCGTCGATAACTCGGTGAAAGATTGTGCCGCTGTAGTGACCTTCGTTAACGTAGCGAAGAAAGTTGGCAACTGTTTCGGGAGCTTTGTCTTTATCCAGCTCAAGTACGATATTACCCATACTGGTCTGGATTTTTACGAAAACTTTGTCTCCAGCCGCATTGGCGGTTCCGGCAAAAAGGGCAGCGCAGAAAAGAGCACTTACCAGTATTATTTTGAAGAGTTTCATGTTTGTTTTCCTCCTTGGAAGGGTTTATTGCGGTTTACCAGAATCCTTATCCACGGGCAAACACATGATGATGCGAACAGTAATTTTATTAGCTCTTCATTCTCTTGGTATTTGAAGCTTGTGTCCTGTTTGGAAGGCGGATAATATATTTTAAGACTAAAAAAGGAGCAGGTATGCCAATTCTGAAATGGGATGAAAATTACTCTGCCGGGGTAAAGATTCTTGATGACGAACATAAGCAGCTCATTGCCATGATCAATAAGGCGTATGACTCAGTAACGAATATGGAAGAGGATATAGTCCTTAGAGAGCTGGTTAAGGAGATGAGAGCCTATGCCGCGAGCCATTTTGCTACTGAGGACAACTTGATGAATACATATGGATATCCAGCATTAGCGGAACATCTTGAAATGCATGAAAGTTTTGCCGTTAAAGCTGAAGCCCTGAATAATCTGGTCAGTTCCGGTGATAAAGTAGACCCGGTCAAGGTGTTCAAGCTTCTGGCCGACTGGTTGCGGGATCATATTATGAAGACAGACAAAGAGCTTGGTAAATTTTTAAATGAGCAGGGTGTAAAATAGCCTGATCACGATAGTTATAAAAAGCGAAAAAGGCTCTCCGTGGCAGAGAGAGCCTTTTTTCATGGGGGTGTGAAGGGGTAAGGTGCTTTATTCGCTTGTAATTTGTATTTTTCTTGGCTGGACTTCCGGCATCTTGGGAAGGAAGAGTTCCAGCACTCCGTTTTTAAGGTTTGCTTTGATGTTTTCGCGGTCCACTGTGTCTGCAATGGTGAATCTGCGGGCATATTTACCTTCGCAGAATTCCTGATCAATAAATTTTTCACCATCGCCGAGGGTGGCTGCTGCTTTGCCTGAAACAACAAGGGTGTTCTCGTCTAAATCAATATCGAGGGATTCTTTGCTGACACCGGGCAGGTCCACATACATGTAAAATCCCTGTTCGTTTTCGACGATATCTGTTGCAGGACTGAAATTTTCTATCTTTTTTTCTTCACTCATGTTGAACCCTCCATTATTCTACAGCAATATCAACTTTTCTTGGTATTGATGTTTCAGTTTTGGGGAGAACTATATTCAAAATTCCGTCTTTTACTGATGCAGATACTTTATCTACATCAACTGTAGTGTTGATGGAGATGATTCTTTGAAATGTGCCTGAAGGTCTTTCCTGCCTGAAGTACCTGCCTTCTGGCAATTTGCGTTCTCCCTTTATTACAAGGTTCTTTGCTGTGATTGTGATTTCCATATCATTAATGGAAACTCCTGGTACTTCCGCACGAATATATATGTTGTTTTCATCTTCACTGATGTTCAACGGAGGATATGAAGCTTTTCTCCTGTTGTGATGATGAGGGTTAAATGCATCGTTGAAGATTTTATCAAATTCATACGGAAAGTTATAGAATGAACTAAAGTCGATAACCATAAATAACCTCCTGTTATCTTCGTCTGGGATACAAATATGCATTCAAAAAAAGTTGTCAACATTGTAGAGTGTAAATTTTGTATGATAAGAACATTTAAATTTATTAAACATCCGATATAAAACAAAAAAATCCCCACATGAAAATCATGTGGGGATTTAAATTTTTTCACGGACTTGTTGCGTCCGTTAAAAATTAGGACACGATTTCGAGGAGTTCTATCTCGAATATCATGGTCTGTCCTGCGAGGGGATGGTTACCGTCGAGAACAACTTTATCATCGGATACTGATTTGATGGTTACGTTAGTAACACCCTGGTCAGTGTTGACCTGAAGCATCATGCCCACTTCGGGATTGATTTCCGGCGGAATCTGGTTGCGGTCTACTTCAAAGGTGTGCTCTTCGTGGTAGGGGCCATAGCCTTCTTCGGGGCTGATTGTTGCTTTAACCTTTTCGCCGGTGGAAAGGCCTTTGACAGCGTCTTCAAAACCCTTGATCAGCATACCCTGACCGAGAACTATCTCAAGAGGTTCTCCTCTTTTGTAAGAGGAATCAAATTCAGTACCGTCTTCGAGGGAACCGGCATAGTGGACGCGGATTTTGTCGCCGTCTTTGGCTTGGGACATGTAAACTCCTTGGTATTCGCGGATAGCTGTAATGCTTTTATCCGCATGGGTTATATTTATTTATTTTCCCACTGGTCAGCGGGAACTGCTTCATCAACTAACATAATCGGGATTTCATCTTTGACCGGGTAGACAACTTCACAGCTTTCGCATTTAAGTCCGGATTCTCCGTTGAGAAGTTCCAGTTCGCCCTTGCACTTGGGGCAGACAAGAATGTCGATCAGTTCTTTATTCAGAGTCATAAAGGTACTCCTTGCACATTGTTTGATCCCTATCCTATAACTATAGAAAACAAATTCCTCAACCCCGCATTTTCCAGTGCTGCTATCGGAGATTATTATGTCTGCCATTGATCTGCATACTCATTCTACTGCATCAGACGGAACCCTTAGCCCTGCCGAGCTTGTCAGGGCAGCGAAAGAAGCCGGGCTGTCCGCCATCGCCTTAACTGATCATGATACCATGGACGGACTTCCCGAAGCCCTTGAGACCGGGGTAAAAGCCGATGTGGAAGTTATTCCGGGCTGCGAACTCAGTGTGCATAGTGATGTCGGAGTGCTGCATGTTGTCGGGTTGTGGGTGGACCCTTATTCGGATCGCTTGAAACGTGTTTTTGATGATGTGCGTGGTATGCGGATTGAGCGTAATGAGGCTGTTGTGGAGAAACTTCAGCAGCTCGGCTTTGACATATCCATGGAAGAAGTGCAGGGTCAGGCCGCCGGGACCATCGGCAGGCCGCACATGGCCAGAATCATGCTCCAGAAAGGATATATAAAAAATTACGATGAGGCCTTTAACAATTATCTTGGAAAAAAAGGTAAGGCCTATTTCCCCAAGAATAATATTTCCGCTGAAGAAGCCTTTGAGCTTTTACATTCCACTGATGCGACCCCGATTCTTGCCCACCCTTTCCTGCTCAGCAAAAATGAAGATGTCCTGGACCGGGAAGTAGGGCGGCTGAAGGAGATGGGGTTGCAGGGGATTGAAGTCTATTACAGTTCCCACACCATTGAAATGACCGACCGCATCAAGCGCCTTGCACGCAAGTATAATTTGCAGCCCAGCGGGGGGTCTGATTTTCACGGTTCAGTGAAGCCGGAAATACAACTGGGAAAGGGAGCCGGAAAGCTGTTCGTACACCACAGCGTGCTTGACGGGCTCAAGGCATTCAGGCAGTCCAAGGGACTTAAAATTTAACCACTATAATTTAAATATAATCGTTATGACTTATACAGAAGAGAACCCGGAAATTGCCCGTCCCATTATTAAAGAAATGCCGGAATTGCTTTGTCCGGCAGGTAATATGGAAAAACTCGAAACCGCAGTCGCCTACGGAGCCGATGCCGTATATCTCGGTGCAGGAGACCTGAACCTGCGTTCTGCCGGGGCCGGGTTCAAATGGGAAGAGTTACCCGTTGCTTTTGAACTCTGCCGCAAGAATAACGTTCAGGCTTATTTCTGCGTCAATGCCTATCCCAAGGAAAAGGATCTTACCAAGGTGCGTGCCGACCTTGAGAAGCTGTCTAAGTGTCCTCCGGACGGCCTGATTATTGCCGATCCCGGTGTGCTCATGCTGGCTGCTGAGATTCTGCCCGATATTCCGGTGCACATCAGCACTCAGGCCAATACCGGTAACAGCGAGGCCGTGAAGTTCTGGAAGAAATTTGGCGCCTCAAGGGTCAATCTCGCTCGTGAGCTTTCTGCTTCAGACGTGGCTGATATCGCCGCAGAATCCGGTGGTATGGAGCTGGAGATGTTTGTCCATGGGGCCATGTGCATGGCGATTTCCGGGCGTTGTTTCCTAAGCGCCTGGCTGAATGACCGTTCCGCCAACATGGGGCGGTGCACACATCCCTGCCGTTTTGAATATAAAGCTACCGGCCTGCGTGTGGAAGAGAAGACCCGACCCGGGCAGGATGTCTGGGAGGCGGTGGAACATGATGGCTATACTGAGTTTTTTGCGGCCGAAGACCTTTGCCTCGTCCATTACGTGCGCATGCTTGCAAAACTTGGGGTTGCGTCCCTGAAAATTGAAGGGCGGACCAAAAGTTCTTCTTATCTTGCGCAGGTCGTGGACGTTTACCGCACTGTGATTGATAAAGTCAAAGAGGGTGGACCGTTGCCCGGAAACGCAATGGAAGAGTTGGTTAACGCGGCCACTCGTCCCCTGACCACTGCCTTCTTTAAATCTTCCGGTCCCAGCACTCTCGCCCTGCCACCGTCCAAGGAAGAACGCAAACCGGTTGTGGCCCGAGTTCTTGAACAGCGGGAAGACGGAAGCTGGCTGCTTTCCGTAAAAGCACGCTGGGAAGATGCTTGTGATGTAAGTCTTTTACTTCCCGGTCTGAAAAGACCGCTGGTGGCTTCCGGTGATTATTCATTTACCGCAGCCGACGGCGAGCCTAAAGATGTGATTCATTCAGGAACACAGGCAGTTCTACGTTGTGATCATCCCGGTATTGCGGCAGGTGTTTTTATCCGAAAAGAAGCGCTTAAGAATTAAATTCTGTTGCAAAAATGCAGGTTTTACGCATTTTAAGTTTATGAACATTGACCGCAGACCTTTGTTTATATAATCCTATAAGTAGGAAAATGGAGAAGTTTAGCATCAGTCGGAATATAACTGCATTGCACACGCTGATCTTTTGAGAATAACATCACTGGCCGACGGCCATAAGGAGGTTCCATATGCTGGTTAAAAACTGGATGTCCAAGGACGTAATCACCCTGAACCACGACCGCTCTATGATGAAGGCTGCCAAGCTGATGAAGGATAATGTAATCAGCAGGCTGCCTATTGTTGATGAAGACGGCGTTCTGGTCGGTATTATTTCGGATAGGGACATCAAGGAAGCCTCTCCCTCCAAGGCCACTACCCTTGATATGCATGAGCTTTACTATCTACTCTCTGAAATCAAGGTTAAGGACATCATGTCCCGCAAGGTGTTCACTGTTTCTGATGAAGATACCGTGGAAAAGGCAGCCGTGCTCATGCAAGAAAACAAGATCGGCGGTGTTCCGGTTGTGGACGCTGATAACAAGTGCATCGGTATCATTACCAATACCGATGTTTTTAAGGTTCTGATCAGCATTACCGGAGTTCTTGACGGTGGAGTGCAGGTCGGTCTTGCCCTCTCAAATGCACCGGGCTCGCTTAACGGTGTTCTCGACTACCTTAAGGATAACGGTGGGCGGGTTATGTCTATCCTGACTTCCTATGAACCGGAGCAGGAGAACATGCGCCATGTGTTCATCCGCATCCACGACATGGACAAGGCTACCCTGAATATGATCAGGGAAGGACTGGCAGAGAGGTTCAACCTGCTTTACTGGGTTCGAGATTCCGTTCACGGACTGACTGCATAAAATTTGAAATAAGATATGAAAAAACAAAGCCCCCCGTTCTTAAGAGCGGGGGGCTTCTAATATTCAGACTTGTGGAAGGTTGTTATCAGCCGCAACACTTCTTGTATTTCTTACCGCTGCCACAGGGGCAGGGTTCATTACGTCCTACTTTCTTCTCTTTCTTAATGGGCTGCTGGGGAACAAAGTCACCTTCTATGTAAAACCATTTGCCATCACGTTTTTCGAAAAGACTGGCTTCGTGGTGAGTTTGGATAGCTCCCTGCTGCCTGAATTTGGCGATGAATTCCACCTCTCCGGTTTCATCATCTTCCATTCCCTTGGAGGTAGAAACAATTTCCAGACCGAGCCATGTGGAGGTTTCAGCCCATACTTTGACCTGCGCCTCGTCATAATCATGTTTGCTTTCCGGGGCGAGAGTATCGCCGAGGTAATCAACCTGCTTGACTGCAAATGCTGTATAGCGGGAACGCATGAGGGCTTCGGCGGTAGGTGCTGGCTCTTTTCCTGTGATGTATGGTTCGCAGCAGCTCTCGTAAGCTTTTCCGGAACCGCATGGACATTCATTCATGTTTCTATCTCCAAGTAATAATTGATTTCTAGTGTTAGTCCATCATATTTATTGATGGGCAATAATACTAGTGGTTTCCGCAGGACTCGTGGTCGTCGCAGATAGTTGCGGAATCAGTGATTTTTCCTGCCGCCCACTGTGCCACCGCTTCCTTGAGGTCACCACCACAACCGCGGATAACCTGAATGCCGCTGTTCTGCAAGAGGTTAACTGCGCCTTGACCCATGTTGCCGGCGAGCAGCATTTCTACACCCTTTTCAGCGAGGGTGGGGACGATGTTAGATTTGCAGCCGCAGCCCGGGGGAGGGGTGAGTTTTTCTTCCGCAACAATATTTTTGGATTCATCGAGAGTGAAAATGGTGAAAGCTTCACAATGCCCGAAGTGACCATCAACCATTCCGTCTCTGGAAGGAAGTGCGATTTTCATAATTAATCTCCTTGAAAAAAAGTAAGAACGATGCAAGACCCGAAGCATCGTACTTAAAAAATGGTGCGCCGCCATTTGCGCATTAAAAAACAAAACATCCAGCCGAAAGCTATGATAAGTATCACTTCGACATTGTCTATACCAGATAGCGAAATTAGTTTCTACGCCAGCCGCAGTTCCGGCCCGGGCGGACAGCATGTTAACAAGACTTCTTCAAAAGTAAGTCTTGTTTTTAATGTGCAGGACTCTCCATCCTTAAGCGATGACCAGAAAATGCTGATAATCAGCGTTATTGGCGGGCGTATTAATTCCAAAGGAGAATTACATATTTCATGTGAAGAGCACCGCAGCCAGTTTCGTAATAAAGAAGAGGCTATCTCACGGTTTGCAAAAATATTGGGCGATGCTTTGAAGCCGGTGCGTAAAAGACGTAAAACTAAAATTCCGTATTCAGCTAAACGCAAGCGGCTTGATAGTAAAAAGAAACGTGCTGAAGTTAAACAAGGCCGCTCAAAACCGGATTATTAGTTCCGCTCCGTGTAAGGAAGTCCTTGCTCCAAATTATTGGAGAGGTTAACTTAGTTTGAGCTGGAAAAATGCCCGGAGGTTCTTATGAAAAAGCTGGTTTTTCTGATCATCTTTGTGTTTTGCTGTGCGTCTGCTTCTTTTGCCGAACAGGAAGGTTTCGCCGCTACTTCAGACGATATCCTGCGCATGATTACTGATCCGGGTGGGCGGGTTTTTCTTCAGATTGAGTTCAAGGTTAACTCAGCTAAAATAAGTGAAAAAGCATACCCTGTAGTGAATTCTCTAGGGCAGGCCCTCACTTCAAGCACCGGCTTGAATATGCAGGTAAAGCTTGTCGGCCATACAGATTCGGCCGGAGACAAGGATTACAACCGGACTTTAAGCCTGAAACGGGCGGAAGCAGTTAAGAATTATCTGGCTGTGTATTTCAATATAGACCCCGGACGTGTAGAAGTGCAGGGCATGGGTGAGGCTCAACCTATCGCATCTAATGAGAACGCGCAGGGTAGAGCCCGTAATCGCCGGGTAGAAGTCATAAATATAACGACAAAAACAGTTTCTCCTACAGTTCCGGACGCAGTTCAAGGGGTGGACACCCAAAAATTATGGTAAAAAATACTTGCGAAAAGCATTAATCAGGCGGTTGACATTTGTTAATCACTTGATTAGTCGAGTCTGATGACAAAACGCGAAAAAATTTTTCAAGCCGGGGCGAAACTCTTCGCCGAGCGATCATTCAACTCAGTCGGAATCAGGGATATTGCCCGCGAAGCTGACGTGAACAGTGCCATGATCTCTTACTACTTTGGCGGTAAGTCCGGATTGTTGCGCGAGATTTTCAGCGCATTCAGCGAGCGAATGATAGACATAATAAGTAGATCCATGTCTGAAGCCAGAGACCATACTGAATTGGTAGAGTTGAATGTGGCAATGTTTGTTGAGGATGCCAGACAGAATCGCGATGTTTATCTGGTCGGGCTGCGTGAGCTTAACCACGGCTGTGGAGAGCTACAGGATCTACGGAAAGGTCTGTACAACACCGGGTGGAATTTCTTTGAACAATTTCTTAAAAGATGCGGCTCCAGAATAGATTCTTCCGAAGAAAGGCGCGAGATATGCTTTACTGCTGTTCTTGGGATTGTTTTTTCAGACTATTTATTGGGGGGCGGCAATTATATAGATGATGACCGAAAGGTTGAAGAGTACATAAGAGTTGTGACTGTTTTTCTTAAATCAGGCAGTCCTGCCCTTTGGGAATAATTTTTTTTAATTTAAAACTAATCAACTGATTGATTGATTGCTTCATAACGGCAGTTAAGGAGAGTGACCGTGCGTGCTAAATTAATATTTTTAGTCTTAATAATGATGATGTTGCAGGGATGTAATGAGGAAGTTCGTGTTGAACAGCCTGTGCGCCCTGTAAGGGTAATGAAAATTACTGACAAGAATGAACCAGAACTGCGCAATTTTCCCGGTAAGGTCAAAGCTACCCGGGAAGCGACACTTGCCTTCCGGGTGTCCGGGCAGATTGAGAGTTTCAGTGTCAAGGAAGGTGATTACGTCAAAAAAGGACAGGTAATAGCCGTTCTGGACCAGCGTGATTTTCAGGCTGCCATTGCCAACCTTGAAGCAAAGCTTATCGGTGCGCGTTCGGTGATGAAAGAGGCCCATCTAAATTTTGAACGCAACGCGGAGTTGTTGGCCTCTGATACGGTGGCACAGTCTTCGTTTGACTCGGCCCAGAGCACATTTGAAAGCAGCAGGGCAACTGTAAATTCCCTTATTCAGGAACTCCGCCGGGCTAAGCTGAATCTGCAATACACCAGTCTTAAGGCTCCTTTCAGCGGGACTATTGCCGTTAAATCTGTTGAAAACCATGAGTACGTTCAGGCCAAGGAACCAATTGTTCAGCTTGAAGACACTTCATCTCTGGATGTGGTTGTTGATGTACCGGAAAATATATGGGTACGTGGAATTATAAAGAAAAACAGTCATAATTTTAAAGCAAGCGCAAAGTTTGAGACCTATCCCGGTCAGGAACTCAAGCTGGAAATCAAGGAATTTCAGACTAAAGCCAATGCAGAGACCCAGACTTATGAGGTTACCCTTAAAATGGAAAACCCCGATGGTTTGTCCATCCATCCGGGCATGACTGCCGAAGTCGTAGCCAGCATGCCTGAACAAAAAGGTGTGAACTCTGTTTCAGTGCCTATTTCTGCTGTAGTCGGTTCTGCTGATCAGGATAAATATGTCTGGATTTATAGGAATGGCGAGGTGAAGAAACGGATTGTCCAGGTGGGCAGGATTGTTAATGACAGCTTTGAGGTTAATGAGGGCATCCTCCCCGGTGAGCAGGTAGTAGTCTCTGGAGCCCATTACCTGCATGAAGGACAGGAAGTCACAATTCTTAAAGGTAGAATAGGGAGTCGCGGATGAGTCTTGCACGGCTGACCATTGAAAAGAAAACTGTTTCGGTGGTCCTGACAATTGTTTTTTTCCTCGGAGGAGTGAAAGCCTTTCTGGACATGCCGCGCCTTGAGGACCCTGAGTTTACTATTAAGGAAGCGCTGGTAATTACAAATTACCCCGGTGCAACCCCTGCTGAAATGGCCGATGAGGTCACGGACGTAATCGAGGGGGCGGCTCAGGAACTGAAACAGCTCAAGAAAGTAACTTCTATTTCCAACAGGGGACAGTCTATTGTCACTGTAGAAGTTCAGGACCAATATGATAAGGAAACCCTGCCTCAGGTCTGGGATGAACTACGCCGCAAGGTCAGTGATGCCCAGTCTTCGCTCCCGCCCGGTGCTGGTCCTTCTCTTGTTGTAGACGATTTCAGTGATGTCTACGGCATTCTGCTTTCGGTAACCGGGGACGGTTACTCACAGCAGGATTTGCAGGATTATGTAACATTCCTGCGCAAACAGCTGTTGCTGGTGGATAACGTGGCCAAGATTACGGTCTGGGGTGAACAGCAGGAAACTGTGTTTGTTGAAATTTCGCGGGCAAGGATGGCCCAGCTGGGCGTGTCCCTGGATTCCATCTACAACACCCTTTCCAACCGCAACCTCGTGGTCAAATCCGGTAATGTTAAAGTCGGCCGGGAGTACATTGAGATATCACCATCAGGTGGAGTGGAGTCTGTTGAAGACCTTGGCGACCTGTTCATTCGCGACGGTTCCGGAAGGCTGGTTCCCCTGCGCGATGTGGCAGAGATCCATCGCGGTTACCAGAGTCCTCCATCACAGATAATGTCTTTCAACGGCCAGAACGCGGTAGCCATCGGTATTGCCGGAAACCCGGCAGCCAACGTGGTGGAGCTGGGGCATGCTATCAACTCCAAATTGCAGCAATTGCAGGGTCAAACCCCGGTAGGCATTAAGGTGGAGCATGTCTATTTTCAGCCCGGCAGGGTGGATAACGCGGTTAACTCTTTCGTCCTCAACCTCGCAGAGGCTGTGGCTATTGTTATCATCGTGTTACTACTTTTTATGGGTATGCAGTCCGGCCTGCTCATTGGTGCTGTACTGCTGATTACCATCTGCGGTTCGTTTATTTTTATCCAGATGGCCGGTGTTGCCTTGGAGCGTATCTCGCTCGGTGCTTTGATCATTGCATTGGGTATGCTGGTCGATAATGCCATTGTGGTTATTGAAGGGGTGCTGATCCGTTACCAGAAGGGTATGGACCGCATTCAGTCAGCCGTCGATGTGGTGGAACAGAGCAAGTGGCCTCTGCTTGGTGGGACTGTTATCGCTATCATGGCTTTTGCCGGAATTGGACTTAGCCCGGACAAGGTCGGGGAATTCTGTCGCTCCTTGTTTATTGTCCTGTTTATTTCATTGATGATGAGCTGGGTTACGGCTGTAACCGTTACCCCCTTGCTTTGCGAGATGTTCCTGCACCCGAAGATAAATGAAGATGCGGACCCTTATGGCGGCATAGTTTTCCGTTTATACCGGTCAATTCTGGAGTTCTGCCTGAAGCACAGAGTTTTGACCATGGTAACTCTTGTCATCATGCTGTCCGGTTCAATTTACGGGTTTGGGTTCGTTAAACAGAGTTTTTTCCCGGATTCGACACAGCCACGTTTCTATATTCATTACTGGCTGCCGCAGGGAACTGATATAAGGGCTACGGCAGAGGATGTTAACGAAATTGCCGGGATTCTCCTCAAGGATGAGCAGGTTAAGAATGTGTCCACTTTTACGGGACAGGGCGCGCCTCGTTTCATCCTGACTTATGCCCCGGAAAAAACAGCCTCTTCGTATGGCATGCTGCTGGTGGAAGTTAAGGATTATGAGACTACCGGCGAAGTTATGTCCCGCTATAAAAAATATGTGAATGAAAATTATCCTCAGGCTGAAGCCAAGGTAAATAAATTCAAGCTCGGTCCCGGTCGTGCCGCTTCCATTGAGGTGCGTTTCAGCGGTCCTGACACCAGGGTTCTGCGCGAGCTTTCCCGTGAAGCTCAGTCCATAATGCTGAACACCGGACGTGCCGAATCCATCCGAGATGACTGGCGGCAGGATGTTAAGGTTCTCAGTCCGGTAATCATGGAAGCTCAGGCCAAGATTGCGGGTATTTCCCGTCCTGATCTGGCCAAGGCCATGAACATGTATTTTACCGGTACAAAGATAGGAGTTTACCGGGAAGGGGATAAATTACTGCCTATCGTAGCCCGTCCTCCGGCAAGGGAACGGCTGGACGTCTCCCAGATTGGTGATGTGCAGCTGTTCAGTCCCGTTGCAGGGCGCATGGTTCCGGTCGAGGAAGTGGTTTCCGGTTTTGAAACACACATCGAGCCGGGTAAGATACAGACCCGTAACCGTATGCTGACTATTACCGCTTCATGCGAGCCTATTGTCGGTCTGCCTTCCGTTCTTTTTAAAGAGCTTAGGCCTCAGATTGAGGGCATGAAGATTCCGTCCGGATACAGCATGGAGTGGGGCGGTGAATTCGAGGACTCAAGGGATGCCCAGACCAGCCTTGCAGCCAGCCTTGGAGGTCCGTTCCTTATTATGATTATTGCTACGGTAATGCTTTTCAACAACTTGCGGGTACCGACCATAATCTGGCTGACTGTTCCACTGTCCATAATCGGGGTCAGCTGCGGTCTGCTTGCCACCGGAGAAGCCTTCGGTTTTATGGCTCTGCTCGGTTTCCTCTCACTCTCGGGGATGTTGATCAAGAACGCTATTGTTTTGCTGGATCAGATTAATCTGGAACTTGCAGAAGGTAAGGAACCGTACCAAGCGGTTGTTGATTCAGCCCTGAGCCGCATCAGACCGGTAGCCATGGCTGCCGGGACAACTATTCTAGGCATGCTGCCGCTTGTTACAGACGCCTTCTTTTCGGCCATGGCGGTAACCATCATGGCTGGACTGGCATTCGCAACCGTGCTGACTCTGCTGGTAGTTCCGGTGCTCTATACCATGTTCTACAAGATTAAGAGCCCGGCTTAAGATCTACAAATTAAAAGAAACCGGGCTTCGGTCATTGTGACTGAAGCCCGGTTTTAATTTAAATCTTCTGTTCAAATTTAGCGAAGCAGGGCAGGCAAAGCGTTCGTCCCGCAAATCTCCGGGAACGAGATTCCATATGCATTTCTCCGCACTCATCACAAGTCAGTGATTGCAGTATAGCCGCCGGGCGAGGCATGCGGATCTGTGGTTCCTCCACAATAAACATATCTTCAAGTTTGGCTTCTGCATACCGCTTCTCGCATTGAGCCCTAATTTTTTCGCATTGGTCTTCTTCTTCGTCAGTTGGATTGGAAATAGCCATAAGTCTGCTCATTTCAGCTCGCAGTTCCCCAATAAAGCCGGGATTGAGCCGGGCCCGCAGTCCTTTTCCGTCACTGCGGCGATAAAAGGTAAAGGCCATCTTTCCGTGATCCTTGAGGATCAGGTTGCCCTTACCCAGAGAGCATCCGGTCAGGGACTGGATAGCATCCACTCCGCACATATCAGTTTCGCAAATGACGACAATCTCGGAATCTTTGTTATGTCCGAGTTCGCGCAAACATAGTTCCGCCGCCCTGATGCCGATAGCCAGTCCGGGACATTGATGTCCATGAAATTCAATGGTTTGTTTGATTTGGTATTCTGAAAAAAACTTGGTCATCTTACTGCCTCACTTCATGAATATGCCTATGGGATTGTTCGTGTTCATAATCGAGAGCTTCCAGATCTTCGACTGGATGGATAACCGGGCAACCTTTACGCATTTCGATTTCCACTTCCACGCCATAGACCTGTTCGATTATTTCCGGGCTGACGCA
Source organism: Maridesulfovibrio sp. (assembly GCF_963667685.1). Taxonomy (NCBI): domain Bacteria; kingdom Pseudomonadati; phylum Thermodesulfobacteriota; class Desulfovibrionia; order Desulfovibrionales; family Desulfovibrionaceae; genus Maridesulfovibrio; species Maridesulfovibrio sp. Next base: position 1,533,873 of record NZ_OY763930.1, read on the forward strand.
GGTTTTGCCTCCGCAACCGCAGACGGTTCCGTTCTTAAGAAAAATATACTTATCCGCGTAGCGTAAGGCGGTGTTAAGGTCATGCATGGTCATGATTGCGGAAACATTATGTCCTTTGACCACCGCCCGCACCGTGCGCAGTATTTCAAGCTGATTCCTGAGATCAAGGGAGCTGGTCGGTTCATCAAGCAGCAGCACGTCCGGTTCTTGAACAAGAGCACGGGCAATGCTTACCTTCTGCAATTCTCCACCACTTAGCCTGTCGATATAACGTAGGGAAAGATGGTTTAAGGAGAGCCGTTTGAGCGTTGCGTCCACAATGCGGATATCATGATCACGGACCCGCCATTTGATGTGCGGCTTGCGGCCCATCAGAACAGCATCAAAGACAGTCAAACGGGCAGGATCAACCCGTTGGGGAACATAACCTATCAATCTGGCTATGTCGTCCGGTGCGAGTTTGAAGACATCCCTGTCTTTGACTATCACTGATCCTTTGCGCGGTCTATGGATGGCATTCATGCATTTGAGCAGGGTGGTTTTGCCTGCGCCATTTGGGCCGAGAATGGCCAGAAGTTCACCGCGATCCACTGCGAAATCAACTGATTCAAGAACCGGAGTTCCGTTGTAGCTGAAATTTATGCCGTTCACTTTAATATTCATTTGCTTCCCCTGATAATCAGCCAGATGAAAACCGGAGCGCCAAGAAAGGCGGTCAACACCGACACGGGCAATACATTAGGAGCCAGCATAAGCCTTGCAGCAGTGTCCGCTGCCAGAAGGAGAACCGCACCGGCAATACAGGAGGCAGGAAGCAGGAAGCGGTAATCATCCCCAATCACGCGTCTGACCATATGAGGGCAGACCAGCCCAACAAAGCCGATAATGCCGAGGAAAGACACGATGACTGCCGTGACCAGCGAAGCGAGAAGCATTCCGGTAATACGGATTTGCTCCACCTTGACGCCGAGACCTTTGGCTGTCTCATCTCCGGCTTCAATGGCGTTAAAATTCCAGCGGTTTGCCGTGAACCAGATGTAAGCAGCAATTGTAACTGTGCTGATTATGGACAACTCGCCCCATGTAGCCCGTGCAACGTCACCGAAGGTCCAGAAAACCATAGCCGCCAGCTGCACGTCATCTGCAAAGTATTGCAGGAACATGGTCCCGGCGGTAAAGAGCGCCCCTAATGCTACTCCCGACAGGACCATGACTTCAGGAGTGGCGCGGCGGGTGCGGGAAATGGCGATGATGGCGAAGGTGGCGATCAGGCTGAATCCGAATGCTACCAGTGTGGTTAGGTAGGGGGAGTTGATGGTCACCGCTCCAACATTGGAACTGGCCATGGTTCCAAGATCCAGCATCATTACTGAAACAGCTGCTCCGAAGGCCGCTGCGTGGGAAATTCCCAGAGTAAATGGAGAGCCTAGCGGATTACGCAGGATGGCCTGCATGACCGCCCCGGCCACAGAGAGTCCCGCTCCTGCGGCAAGGGCGGTTAGGGCCTGCGGAAGTCTAATATTCCAGATGATCATGTCGAATCTCTTGGAAATAGAATTCCCCAGCAGGGTAAGCAGGGTGTCCGGGGCGGATATCGCGACAGGTCCCATGCCGATGGAGGCAATCAGCATAACCCCGGCGAACATTAACCCTGCTGCAATGAAAACAGATTTCCGTCTGATGTGGAGGGAATATTCAGCGGGAATCTGGCCGTCATCAAAGTGCATAGTCTATTCCAGATCCATCTTGTTAAAACCTTTTACACTGAATGCCTCTCCCATATGTTGCAGCACAGGTTCGCCGACCATGAAAGAGTATATTTCATCAGCCTTGGCTTTGGGATCGATATCCTTGAATTTTGAGGGATAGAGCACTCTACCGACGAAATATGCATCGGCAATTATGGAACCGTAGTTCATTGAGTACCAGTTGTAGGGCAGTACGGTATAGACGTTACCTGATGATACTGCATCAAGTGACTGGTAAGCAGGGTCGGTCTTTATCTCATGGATAGCCCCGGCGTTTTCTCCCAGTTGGGAAGTGGAGATATCCACAAATAGAATTTCCGGGTTCCAGGCTACAATCTGTTCCTTGGAAACGTTGGCATGCTGGAGCGGTTTGCCTTTGCCCTTGGGCGGGCAGGCAACATTAATTGCGTTAACAAAGCTGAACGGAGGATATGCAGGTTCGGTCGATTGGAAACCATGCGGTCCTTTCTTGGCAATGCCCCCTACGTAACATGTTTTACGTTCTATTTCGGGGATATTTGCGGTTCTGCTATGTAGGTTAGAAATTTCTGTTTCCATAAAATTACAGATTTCTTTGGCTCGTTGGCTCTTCCCGATAATCTCTCCCATGAGTTGGAGAGAGTTGTAGATAAGGTCACGTTTAGCATCCAGGCTGGCATACGCAACACAGACTACCGGTATTCCGGTCTTAGCCTGTAATTCATCAGGATTGTAGCCCATATCTTTGTAGGTTTTGAAAATAACCTGCGGCTGCGGTTCAAGGTTGAGGATTAGTTCAGGGTTGTCGTGGCCGCGAAATTCACCGATTAGCGGCATATTCTTGAATTGTGGATTGGCAATAGCATAGGGGCGGGCATCAAATTTTGTCTTGCGGTGTTCAATGGAATCAACCCCGACGATCATATTCTGTCCTTGCAGGTAGGTCAGATATCTGAGGCACCCCGGGCCGGAACAGATGACTCTTTCTACTTTGGACGGAATTACAACCGTACGTCCTGCCATGTCGGTAATGGTTCGTGTACCTGCCGCTGCTGGTATGGCAATGCAGATGGTGATGAACATGGTAATTAGTGCAGGAAATATTTTTTTCATGATTACCTCAGAATTAGAATTTTGATGGCCTTAGTTAAGATTTAATTTAAAATCAATATGCATTTGATGTATATTTATTAAAAAATCGTGTCAACGGATGTGCATAAAAAGCCCGTGCCAAATAACGACACGGGCTTTATCTTTTATGTATGGGCAAACTTAATAATGCTTATTTGCTAAGTATGTAGTGCAGACCACCCGCAACAGGGATGCGAAGTTGGAAATCTCACCATTCATGCTGTACGCCTCGGCATGCAGGGCAGAGATGAATTTACCGGTGCTGACATTTTCTTCCGCTGCCAGTTCATCAAGAATATGCCAGAATCTCCGCTCAATGCGGATGCTGGTAACGGCTCCGTTGATTCTGATGGAGCGGTTCACTTGTTCATAATCCTGCGGCGGGGTGGAAGCGTATATCTCACACATGTAAAACCTCGTCTTCTTTCCTCCCGCCGGACAGTGTTTTTTTATGCGAGCTGTTTGGCCAGAAGCCGCAGCCATCTGGGATGAGCGGGCCATGCGGGAGCGGTTATAAGATTGCCATCGCAAATAGCATCGTCAAGGTCTATTTCAACGTATTCACCACCAGCCATCTTAACTTCGGGGCTACACGCAGGGTAGGCGGACACTTTTTTCCCGTCAAGAACTCCCGCTGCGGCAAGAAGTTGAGGACCATGACAAATTGCAGCAATAGGACGGTCTGAGAAGCTGCGGACAATATCGAGAACTTTTTCATTGAGACGCAGGTATTCGGGAGCTCTGCCGCCGGGAACCACCAGAGCAGCATAATCCCCTGTTTTGACACTGTCAAAGTTGGCATTGAGTGTGAAATTGTGCCCTGGGCGTTCCAGATATGTCTGGTGAGCTTCAAAGTCATGTATCGCAGTGGCTACCTGCTCCCCGGCTTTTTTGTCCGGGCAGATGGCATCGACTTCAAAGCCCATGGCCTGTAACGCCTGAAAGGGTACCATTACTTCATAGTCTTCGACAAAGTCACCTACGATCATAAGAATCTTTTTAGTCATAGTCTTTCTCCTTTGGAATAGTTGGTATCAGTATACTAACAAAAAATTATTATAAATTGGTAGTACTCCTGTACTACAGATAATGGGAAGAAGATATCTTTCAGTTGGATATTCCCCTGCCTGTTTGTTGCCTATAGTCCGGGAAAGTAGAGGCTTAAGCTTGTGCAAGCCCGGTAAATATTGGACCGATATTTGCTGCATTCTCCAGTGTATGTTTTGGCCGGGCAATATTTTCCGTTATTCCGTGCTACAACAAGAGGAGTGTATTGATGAATATTTCAGGGGTTAACAGTTCTGAAAGTCTGCAGATGTCAGCAGAGCGTGCGACAGCAGAGCGTGCTCCGGCAGAGCAAAAGATACCGGAGCAGCAAAAAGACTGTGAGTTTGTTGAATCTTTAATGATTTCAAAAGACAAGGATGGAGATGGACTCCTTAGTCTTAAAGATTCAGGGCTGCGGAAAAAAGAGTTTGCAAAGTATGATCTCGATGGAAACGGCAAAATTTCAGTCGCAGAAGTCCAAGCTAAACTCGAACAGATGCAGCAGCAGAAAGGCGAACTCGGAAAGCTTGGTGTACAGATGCAGCAGGCGGAAAATTCTTCCGTACAGGGGGCAGAGTCTGCGTCATCGAAAATGGTTGGCTTTGGTGAAAGCGGCTTGGATCAGGATACATTCAATAAGCTAGATTCAGACGGGGATGGTAAAATTTCTCAGGCTGATATTGATGCTGCGCGGGCTGCCCAAGAGCAGGAGAAAGATAGCGAAAGTGATTTTTCTAAGGCCTTGTCTGATTTTGAGAAAAGCTTTTTCAGTAGGAAAAAGGATGATGAAGAGGAAAAGGATCTAGACAAAGACGGTGTTGTTTCTCCGGAAGAAGAAGAGCAGGCTCAGCAGTCTGCTGCGCAGACGCAGATTCCCGGTGTGAATGCTAAAGAAGATAAGGACACATCTACGGATGCGGAGCCTCAAGGCAGAAGCTTTACAGCAAGGCATATGGCCGGTGTTCGTGCTTATCAGGATCAGGCTTCAGATTTTTTTGCTTCAGCAGCGCAATCCACTGTAAATTTTGAATACTGAAATTAAATTTTCCGAAAAATAAAAATATATCCCCCCGAAGCAGCTGCTCCGGGGGGATTTTTGTCTACGTGTATGCAGAAACTATTCGGCTGGGGCGGTAAAAACACGGGTGCTCAGTTCCTTATCAAGGATGAACATGCCGTTTCCTTCGCCGTTAAGCAGCCGGAGCTTATTCAGCACTGCATTAACGTTGTCCTCTTCCTCAACCTGCTCGGTTACAAACCATTGCAGGAAGATGTTGGTTGCATGGTCTCGCTCCTGAATTGCAAGGTCAACAAGGCCGTTAACCAGAGAAGTTACATGCTGTTCGTGCTCAAGCACTGCTTCAACGCAGTCCAGCGGTGATTCCCATTCGGTTTTAGGGCCATCGATGGAGGCAAGAAGAACCCGTCCGCCGCGTTCGATGATGTAATCATAGAATTTCATTGCGTGGAACTGTTCTTCCTGTGCCTGTACACGCATCCAGTTGGCAAAGCCGTCCAGTCCGAGTTCGCTGAAGTAAGCGGACATGGAGAGGTAAAGGTATGCAGAGTACAGTTCGGCATTGAGCTGTTCGTTAAGTGCCTTTTCAAGAACTTTGTTAGACATTTGGATTGTTCTCCGTGATTGGGATCATTTTATTAATAGCCCAGATCTTCATCGGTGATTTTGTTTGCAAACATCTTATGCATCCAGAACTGGTAACCGATGACGATGGGCACCATGATCAATGCAACCGTCAACATAATTTTCAGGGTCAGTTCGCTTGAAGCAGCATTATGGATAGTGATGGAGTATGCCGGGTTAATGCTGGAAGGCAGCAGAGCCGGGAATAGTCCGATCACACCGAACATAGTGGTGGATACGATGAGAACAGCGGAGCTGATCCATGCTTTCCACCACTCACGTGCTGCAATGAGAGTGCGGATCTTGACGATGGCAAAGATCGGAACCAACAGGATCAGCAACAGTGCCGGGTAGGCAATGAAGTTACTGAGCAGTTTGGTATATACTCCGGTAAGAGCCAGAAAGGCAATAAAAACTGCAGCCAGAACAGGCCAGACGTTTGTGGCTATCTTTGCGGCGCGGTCGTTAAGTTCTCCGTCTTCAGTGCGAGCTGCAAGCCAGAGCAGTCCGTGCTGTGCAAAGAGAAGAACAAAGAGGATGCCGCCGCCAAGGCCGTAAGGGTTAAGCAGAGTGAACAGGTTGCCCTGAAACACGCCGTTTTCATCAATGGGGATGCCCATGAAGATGTTTGCAAACGCAACACCCAGCAGCAGGGCAGGCAGAAAACTGCCGAGAACCATAAGGCAGTCCCAGAATTTGCGACCGCGGTCACTTTCCATCAGGCCGCGGAATTCAAAGGAAACGCCACGGATGATCAGCGCGATAAGCAGCAGCATGAGCGCTGTATAGAGCCCGCTGAACATTACCGCATATGCTTTGGGAAATGCAGCAAAGGTTACACCGCCGGCGGTGATCAACCATACTTCGTTACCGTCCCAGAAAGGGCCCATTGAGTTATAGATAATTTGACGGTCTTTTTCAGTTTTAGCAACAAAGGGCATCATTGCACCTAGGCCGAGATCATACCCATCGAGCATGAAATAAATGGCCCAGAGCAGTCCCCAGAGTAAGAACCAAATTGATTCGAGCATGATAATCTCCTTGTCTTACAGGCTCACTAGGCCTTTTCAGGTTGAGGACCCCTGCGTGCGAACTTTGCAAGCAGGAATATTTCAGCCGCACCCAGAAGGGTGTACAGGGTGGTCAGGGCGATGAAGGAAAATGCCACCTGACTGGTCGCGATGGGCGAGACAGCATCGGTAGTTTTCATCATGCCGTACACAATCCATGGCTGGCGTCCAACCTCGGCAACAGCCCACCCGGCCCACATAGCGATGTAAGGCAAGGGGATAGCAAAAAGCATTATCCGCAGGTAAAGCTTGTTTTCAATAAGCTTTTTGCGGTTCATCCATCCCCAGATACAGAGGATCGGGAAGAGTGTTCCCAGTCCGACCATAATTCTGAATGCGAGGAAGGTAACGGTAACAGGCGGACGGTCTTCTTTAGGCCATTCTTTGAGGCCCTTAACCGGGGCATCAAAGCTGTTGAATGCGAGGAAGCTAAGACCGCCGGGAATGCCGAAGAGTTCAACTGCATTTGTCTCGTTCTTTTCGTCGGGCACTGAGAGCAGGTACATGGGTGCACCGTTTTCAGCTGTATCCCAGAGGGCTTCCATGGCAGCAAGCTTTTCCGGCTGGTTAACAGCCACATCCTGCGCATGGTTGTGTCCCTGAGCGGCTACGAGAATTGCAAAGATGAATGAAGCCACAAGACCTATTTTAAAGGACTTGGCGAAAAACTCGACTTCATTTTTCTTGAGCAGATGGTAAGCACTGATTCCCATAATGAAAAATCCGGCAACTACGAATGAACCGAAAGCATTATGGAAAAATTGACCCCATGCAAAGGAGTTGCTTATGACTGCGCCGAAGTCTTCCAGTTCTGCACGGCCATTTCTCATAATATAGCCGACCGGATGTTGCATCCAGCCGTTGGCGAGAATAATCCAGATTGCGGAAATGTTTGAAGCGATAGCAACAATCCAGATGGAAAGAGCGTGCATCTTGGGTGAAAGTTTTTTCCATCCAAAGATCCATGCAGCCAGAAATGTGGATTCCAAAAAGAAAGCTACAGTAGCTTCGACAGCAAGCAGAGATCCGAAGATATCGCCTACATACTCGGAATAGCGGGACCAGTTGGTTCCGAACTGGAATTCAAGAGTGATTCCGGTCACGATACCGAGAACAAAGTTAATGACGAACAACTTTCCCCAGAATTTGGTCATGCGCAGATAAATATCTTTGTTTGTGCGCAGATACATGGTTTCCATCACGGCAACCAGTACGGAAAGTCCCAGTGTGAGCGGTACGAAAATGAAGTGGAACATTGTTGCCATGGCAAATTGCAGCCTTGACAGCATCAGAACATCCATCATTCCTCTCCTTGTTCAAGTTGTTGATTTAATTCCCTGAAATTTTATCCAGAGCTTCCTGAGCCAGCCTTCCCACCGTTACAGACTGCAATGAAGAGTCTTTATAAATATCTATAACAGTATCATTATCCGCCAAAGCTTCAAGCTTTTTAACAGACTCGACAGCTTTCAGCCCTCCCAGAGCCCAGCAGGCGGAGCCTTGAATCACCGGGTCAGGATAGGAAAGAAAACGGATCATGTCTTTTGTGGCCTGAGCCGCTATCTGCGGACGATCCTGCGCCAGCCGGGCCACTCCCCAGACCGCCCCCCTTAGCAGGGTAGGGAATTCAAGGAAGTTTTCCGGGCCTTCTTCGTCTTCATGGCTGTAACTGAGCAGTATTTTCCCATATTCAGCAGCCATGGTCTCATTTACGGCAGAGATCTCACCCATAGCTTCAGGGACACCCCAGGCGCATCCTCCGGATTCTTCATTAAGCATCCACATGATTCTGCGCATGACAATTCGTGCTCTCGCGGTGTCTTCTTTCACCATACGTGAAATAACTTTGCCGAAACAGGTTATGCCATGCCAGCGGACAATTACCGCGGGCGCGCAAAGTGAAGCGAAAAGCGGAGCAACAAGGGCCTGCATGGAATGCTTTTCCATCAGCCCTTCAAACTCGGTTTCCCAGTTTTCACTTTCCAGAGCATCCATGACTTCTTTTTTTATCCTGCGTCCGACAGCCATAAGCGAACCTCCATTCGAAGACTAACGCTAAAAAAAACTATTATTGATACCAGTGTAACGGTCTTCTATTTTTATGTTTTCAACTTTTTAACATAAAAAGGAAGGCTTTGTGAATCAGTTTTTATTTAAGAGTCAGAAATCCCGGGCAGAAAATTCCGCCCGGGAAAAGTAACTTTATTTACCGGTTTTTTCCTTGATGGCAGCAGCAATAGTTACCCCAAGCTGAAAGCATTCTTTCAGTGCATCGTGGTTAGGACGGTTTTTAGTTTTAATTTTGGGATCAATGATATCGCAGCCCATATTTTCAAGCCATTCGGTAAGAATGTTTACGCACTCTCCGGACCAACCGAAGGAACCGACGCAGGCACCGATTTTATCTTTGGGGCGCAGACCCTTAACGTAAGTCAGTGCGTCAGCCATGCCGGGAAGGATTCCGTTGTTATGGGTCGGGGAGCCAATAACGATAGCAGCAGAGTCAAAAACTTCGCTCATAATGTCACTGTGGTGGTTTGCCTTAACGGACATGACCTTTACGGAAATGCCTTCGGAAGCAAGACCGGAAGCAACAGCGTTAATCATACGCTCGGTGGAGCTCCACATGGTGTCGTAGAAAAGTGTGGCCTTGTTTTTAGGAATCTGATTTGCGTAATCCATGTATTTCTGGAGAGCAAAAGCACAATCCTCACCCCGGAACATGAGGCCGTGGTCCGGGCAGATCATATCTACATCCAGGTTGAGTCCTGCTAAGGTTTCAAGAGTTTTGATTACCTTGGGAGAGTAGGGGGTAATAATGTTGGCATAGTACTGCTGCATGTAGTCTTCAACCATTTCCCTGCTCATTTCATCAGCCCAGCGTTCACTTGCAGCGATGTTCTGACCGAACGCGTCACTGGTGAACAGCATTTTTTCTTCGGGGATGAAGGTGAACATGTTGTCGGGCCAGTGCAGCATGCGGGTTTCGTAGAAGCGCAGAGTGCGTTTACCGATGGAAACTTCTTCTCCGGGCTTAACAACATGGACGGGCCAGTCTTCGCAGTCAAAAAAAGTGTTCAGGGCTTTGCCGCCCATTACGGAGACAAAGATTTTTTCAGGCTGGCAAAGCTCAACCATTTTTGCGAGGCAGCCGGCGTGGTCTGGTTCGAGATGGTTAACCACGATATAGTCAATTTCTTCAGGCTTGGTCAGGTGGGAGAGGGAGCAGAGGAACTGGTTTTCAGATCCCTTGGATACTGTATCAACCAGAACTTTTTTTTCGTCTTCAATGTAAAAGGCGTTATAGGTGGTTCCATTTGCGGAGCGGGCATAGCCGTGAAAGTTGCGGCAGTTCCAGTCAACCACTCCGATCCAGTGAACGCCTTCTTTTATTTCAACAGGTCTCACTTTGATATTCCTAATATAATTTTATTGGTTTTTGATGCGCAGAAAGCCGGGGCATGCCCGGCTTTCCGTGTTCTTTTATTTTACTTTAGACACATCCGGGGAAATCCCGGAATGTTTAGTCTTCAGGCTCGAAATCGTCCTTGCCTGCACCACAGACCGGACATTCCCAATCATCGGGGATATCTTCGAATTTGGTGCCGGGTGCAATACCACTATCAGGATCGCCTTCTGCCGGATCGTAAACCCAGCCACAAATAGTACATACGTATTTCATTTATTTCTCTCCGTATTAAAATAATTTATCCCAGCGGGTTGAATGCTTTTTTGCTAGCACCGCAAACAGGGCATTTCCAGTCTTCAGGCAGATCAGCAAAAGCAGTACCTTTCGGAGTTTTACTTTTGCGGTCTCCTTTGTCAGGGTTATAGATGTAACCGCAGTTACTTACCTGACACTGGTACATATCTTTAGGTTCAGCCATGATTTTTTTTAAAGCTTAAGCCTTCCAGAGGCCGTGCAGGTTACAGTATGCACGGGCGACAACCGGCTCGCTGCTGTTCTTGCACATGCAGAATTTTGCTTCAGGAGCTTCACCGGGTTTGAGCTGCTTGATCATGCGGGCGTTACCGCAGGAAAGTTCAATCCACTCAATCCAGTGTTTTTCTTCCATGGGGTGGGCTACGTCACCGACTTTTACAAGGTAGCCTTCGTCAGTCTTTTCGATAACCGGAACATGTTTTTCTTTTGCAGCGTCAACAGTATTTTCAGACATCAGAATCATATCAGAACCACAGCAGGCGAGGTCACCGGGGCCTGCATGAAGAACCATAGTGATATTACCGCAACTTTCACATTTATAAACTTCGTACAGTTCAGCCATATCTAAATCTCCACTAAGTTAAGGTTATAGACTACCAGTTTTCACAGACGACTTGAAAGTGAGCCTGAGGATGGTCGCATGCAGGGCATTTGTGCGGTGCGGAATCTCCCTCATGGACGTATCCACAGTTCTGGCATTGCCAGATAATGGAAGAGTCTTTCTTGAACACTTTACCGTCTTCAATATTTTTGGCAAGGGCAAGATATCTTTTTTCATGAAATTCTTCCGCTACAGCGATTGAGCGGAAAATGGAAGCGATGGATTTGAATCCTTCTTCGTCGGCAATCTTGGCAAAATCAGGGTACATTTCCTGCCACTCATGTCTTTCGCCGCCTGCAGCTTCCTTGAGGTTTTCAACGGTGGAACCAATTACGCCCGCAGGAAATGCGGCAGTAACTTCCACTTCTCCGCCTTCAAGAAGCTTAAACAGTCTTTTAGCGTGTTCTTTTTCTTGATTAGCGGTTTCTTCGAAAATTTTAGAAATCTGGACGAATCCTTCTTTCTTCGCCTGGGAAGCAAAGTAAGTGTAGCGGTTACGCGCCTGGGACTCGCCTGCAAATGCAGTCAGAATATTTTTTTCAGTTTTTGAACCTTTAAGTTGGGACATGATTTTCTCCTTGTCACGCTGCTGCGTGACTGTAGCTAGTAGTCGTAATTGGTATTGCAATATTTAGCAGTTAATGGCGACTCTGTCAGGTATTTTAGACAAAAAAATAACATCTCCATATACAACTATTTGGATTACATGAAGATGTTATTTTAAAAAAAATTAATGTACTTTACTCAGGCACTCAGGGCAAAAACCGAAGTACTCTATTGAGCATCCCTTAACTTCATAGCCTCTCGCCGCACTTGCGCCTATCGCGGGTGCGTTGACCTCTTCCATGACGTCATCCACTTTGCCGCACTGCACGCATCTGATATGCGGGTGAGGCTCAGCATAGCCGTCAAATCTGTTTTTACCGCCAGTCTCAATCTTGAGGATAATTCCGTTTTCCGCAAGCAGTTCAAGGTTGCGGTATACAGTACCAAGGCTGATGTTGGGCAGTCTTTTACGAACCCGCTCATATAGTTCATCCGCAGTGGGATGGCAGGTCAATCCTTTGAGTTCCTCAAGAATGAGTTCTCTTTGTTTTGATCTTCTTTGTCCTATTTTCATGTGCACCTCTCGAGCTCAAAATAGTAATAGTTCTTGTTTAAGTCAAGCCTATTTTTAGCGCCCTTTCAAAATAATTCAATTAAAGTTAAAGAATGCCAGACTTTAAATGTATAATGAAGATTAAGCTCAAAAAGAATTGAAGCTTGCAGTCGGGGTGGATTCGAGCTATCCATAAAATCATTGAATTAAAGTAGATGCGGGAGTGCTCGTGCCCAGTCTTAAAAGTTTAATCCTACATTCGGACCCTGAGGTCCGTGCTGCAATCCGCAAATCATTGCGCGGAGTCGATCTTGTGCGCGTTCTTGGTGAAACAGTCCGCGCAGATGAGGCTCTGGAGCTGCACAAGGCCGTGGGCTACGGAATTATTTTTCTGGGTTTCGATTTTACTGAAGGGATAAGCGGAGCCGAGCTGGCACAGGCGCTAGGCGGAAGTAAACATAAGCCGGGGCTTATATTTATAGCAGCTGATGAAACAAGGGCGTACGAAGCCTTTGAGTTGGGCGCTCTGGATTATCTTATCTGGCCGCCAGAGAAAGAGCGCATGGATAAGACTCTTGAACGTATAGCGCGTTTCAAAAGTCATTTCCGGGAGATCCCTGCTCCTTCTAACTGGAAGGAATCCGGCACAGGGGTGGAGACCGGCGAGGAAACTTTACAGCTATCCCTAGGTGAGGATGAGCAGGATAGATTTCTTTCCGCCCTTAAAAATGCATGGGATTTTTCTCAGACCCGTCAACCGGAGATTGAAAAGCTTCCGGTCAATCAGGACGGGAGCATGATGCTCATTCCCTATACCCAGATAATTTTTGTCGAGGCTTACGAAGATTATTCCTACGTGCATACAGCAAATCAGAAATTTCTCACTTCCCACCGGCTAAAGAATCTTGAAGAGCGCCTCGGTCCGCACCGTTTTTTCAGGGTGCATCGCAAATATCTTGTAAATTTGGAAATGGTTACGGAAATAGCTTCCCTGCCGGGTAGTAACTTTATGCTGCGAACCGCCGGCCGAACAAGAATTGAGTTGCCTATCAGCCGCAGACGGATCAGTAAACTCAAGCAGATTCTGGGGATGTGATGATGAGTATGCCGTTTACCGATATCCATGCGCCGTTTGTCGAATATGGGATGAATTGTTTCTTCCCGGTGTGTATTACGAAGATAGGAAGACCCGTTTCGGGGAAGAAACAAGTTTTAAATACAGAGGTGTTTTTGGCGGTTTTAAATAACGGAGGTCTCTGTGGATCATAAAGAAACACTGGACAGCCTGTTGCATGAAGAGAGAGTTTTCCGGCCCTTGCCCCAGATGCTGATCGAGGCCGGAGTTAATCCGCAGGACCTGCGCGCTGCACGGGAGTTGGCGGATGCGGACCTCTGTTCATATTGGGAAGAGGCCGCTGAAGAGCTGGACTGGTTCACCAAATGGGAACAGGTCTGCGATATTTCCAATGCGCCAAATTACCGCTGGTTCAGCGGTGCGCGCTGCAACATTGTCTATAACGCCCTTGACCGCCATATTGAAACCGTAAACAAGAACCGGCTGGCATTGATATGGGAAGGCGAACCAGGCGATTCCCGTCAATTTACATATTTTGAGCTTTACCGGGCAGTCAACCGTTTCGCCAATGGCCTCAAAGGGCTGGGGGTAAGCAAGGGGAACCGGGTGGTTCTCTATATGCCCCAACTTCCTGAGACAGTCATCGCCATGCTGGCCTGCGCCCGTATCGGTGCAGTGCACTCTTTGGTCTTTTCCGGTTTTTCCGCCCGTTTATTGCGTGACCGTGTCCGGGAAGTGAATCCGCGCGTTGTAGTAACTGTCGATGGATTTTACCGTAACGGGCAGGTTATCCGTTTAAAAGAAGAAGTAGACCGTGCTCTGCTTGATGATCCAGCGGAAGCTCTTGAGTCGGTTGTCGTTGTACACCGGGCCAACGTGGACGTGAATATGGATTCCGCCCGTGATTGCTGGTACGAGGATCTGGTCCGTCACGAGCGGCCGCATGCCCCGGCAGAAATCATGGCCGCAGACGATCCGCTGTTCATCCTGCATACTTCAGGGACCAGCGGTAAACCCAAGGGACTGGTCCATTCCCACGGTGGCTACATGGTCGGGGTTCAGCGCACGTTCAAATGGGTCTTTGACCTCAAGCCCACCGATATTTTCTGGTGTTCTGCTGATCCGGGCTGGATTACCGGGCACAGTTATCTTGTCTATGGTCCGCTTCTGGCCGGGACCACTACTGTAATGTATGAAGGGCATTCCCTTTATCCGCAGGCCGACCGTCTCTGGAATATAATTTCCAAATACGGGGTCACAATTTTCTATACCTCTCCGACCCAGATCAGAACCCTGATGCGTTTTGGTCCTCGCTACCCGGAGCAGCATGACCTTTCTTCATTGCGCATTCTCGGCGCGGTTGGTGAGCCCTTCAATCCTGAAGCATGGCTCTGGATGTATGAAAACATTGGCAAGGGCCAGTGTCCTGTGCTGGATACATGGTGGCAGACAGAAACCGGAATGATCATGATCAGCCCCATGCCGGTATCAGTGCTCAAACCTGGTTCGGTGACCCGCCCTCTGCCCGGTATTGATGCCGATGTGGTGGACGCTGACGGTAATCCGGTGCCTGACGGCAAAGGCGGCTATCTGGTCATAAAAAAACCGTGGCCGGCAATGTTCATTGATGTGATAGGCGGGCGGCAGGAAGTCATGGATCATTATTGGAAGCGCATACCGGGTATGTTTTATGCCGGGGATGTTGCCCGCAAGGATGAAGACGGTTACTTCTGGATTCAGGGCCGGGCCGATGATGTTCTTAATATTTCAGGACACCGCATCGGGACTGCCGAGGTGGAGTGTGCGCTGACCCGCCATGCTCAGGTTGCGGAAGCTGTTGTGGTCGGTGTTGCGGATAAGATTAAAGGGCAGGTAGCTAAAGCCTACGTTACCCTTAACCACGGTGTGGTGGCTTCAGATGAACTGCACCGGGAATTGAAAGAGCAGGTCTGCCGTGAACTTGGACCTATCGTCATTGTACGCAGTATTGAATTTCGGGATGAACTACCCAAGACTTCCAGTGGAAAGATCAAGCGCACGGAATTGCGCTAGTTTTATCCGGCTCAAGATCTGGAAATTTAGCCCGAAGTTGGGACAATGTTTGGGTGTCGGCTTTTATTCCGGCGGGGTTCAGCATTGTTGACTTTTCCAAGCCTATTATTCGTTAGTCTAATGACTTAATAAAAAGCCCATCCTGCAAGCAGTGGCTCGCAGGATGGGCTTTTTTTGAGATATATAAGATGCAGACTAGCGTGCGATCATGGCACGGAGCATGTCAGCGCAGGTTTCAGCCTGATGCGCCATTTCGTTCAGGCAATCTACGAAGTGCATGAGCTGGTAGATGTCTTTGAAATCCATGTCGGAGTTGTAAATGCGCTTGGAGAGTTCTCTGCGCAGCTCCATGGAACGTGCGTAATGCTTGCGCACTTTGCGGAATTTGTTCTTTGTCCCTTCGCGGTCGATGGACTTACCGTCGTTCAGGGCGATGGTTGCCTTGAGTGCGGGGCCGAGGCTGGTTGTGGTGTCATTTACTTCGGAAAGCAAAAGGATCAGCTCTTTCTGGTATTCAGAAGGGATGGAGACCTTGCGCATAGCCAGCCAGTGCAGGGCTTCCTGAGCGTTATCCAGAATGTTGTCCTGACTGCGGGTGTAGTTGAAGAACAGAACCTTATCCACGGCCATGAACATGGAGTGGGGCAGGTGGTTGCGGATGGAACGCTTGATTTTATCTGCCTGTGCCTCAACTGTATCGATCTGCTCAAGCAGTTCGGTGAATTCGCGGCAGGTGTCGTTCCCGGCAACATAGCATTCTACGGAATCGTTGATGATGTGGATACACTCAGCGATTTTATCGTAATGCTTGACCAGCCCGTCCATGGGGTTCTTGTTGACAATAAGACCTAAGAAAGGAAGACGAAAGTGCATAATGTTCTCCTTGTTTTATCTAGATGCAAGCCCATTTAAGCAGGCTGAAAATTGTTATACTTGTAATCGCGGCAATGGGAACGGTGAGGACCCAGTAAAGCACGATTCTTCCGAGAATTTTAAAGTTGACTGCTGAGAAACCTCTTGCGAGGCCAACGCCGACAACAGCTCCGACCGCAGCGTGGGTGGAAGATACCGGCAGGCCGAGGTTGGATGCCGTGAGTACAGTTGAAGCAGCGCCGAAGTCAACTGCGAAGCCGCGGGTGTTAGTCAGAACTGTGATTTTTTCACCAACAGTACCCATAACCCTGTGACCCATAAGCGCAATACCTATGGCAATACCCAGTCCGCCCATAACAAGAAGTCCCATAGGAACATCTGCTTTGGCAAGCAGAACATGCTCTTTTGAGATCAGGTAGATAGCTGCTACCGGGCCGATGGCGTTGGCAACATCGTTTGCACCTTGCGAAAGGGCTACGTAGCAGGAAGTACCGACCTGTAGCTTACGGAAGGTGGCTTCAACTGCTTCTGCTCCATCTTCGGGGTCTCCGACAATCTTATTGATGGCGATGCGTCCGGCAAGCCAGACCAGAGCTGCTATACCGAAAGCGAGAGCAAGTGAGCCCAGGAAAGGAAGTTTCAGGCTTTTGCCCATTGGTGTTTTATAGAGAAAGGAAAGGGAGATTAGCAGAACTGTCAGCCCCATCCAGATGGGAGCCCATTTTTTAGCCTGATAGATAAAATCCTTTTTGAAGAGGATTGTTTTCCTGATGTGGGTGAAGATGGCAAAGGCGATAATTGCCGCGAAGAACGGCGAAATGATCCAAGACATTACAATCCCGACCATTTTCAGCCAGTTGACCACATCAGGACCGCCGGCAACAAGTCCGAATCCCAGAATCGCACCGACAATAGAGTGGGTGGATGAAACCGGCAGTGCGGTCAGGGTTGATATAAGTACCCATACTCCAGCTGCAAGCAGTGCCGAGAACATGCCGATCATAATAATTTTAGGATCGGAGATGGCTGCAGGGTTGATGATTCCCTTACTGACTGTTGCCGTTACGTGCGAACCCAGTAAGACCGCACCTGCAAAGTTCAGTGTCCCTGCGATCAGTACTGCCTGCCGGATAGTGATAGCTTTAGCTCCGACGGCGGAGGCCATGGAGTTGGCTACGTCGTTGGCACCAAGGTTGAAAGCCATCATGAACCCTGCAAACAGGGACATGTAGAAAAACAGATCGTAAATATCCATTAGAGATAATCCCCTTATTATGAATCCTGAACGGATTCAGAAGCTCGTTCAGCTGTTACCGGGAGTTTCACACAAAATGAAGATCCGGTCCCAGTTTCTGCGTCAACCGGGCTTTCCACCCAGATGTCGCCATTGAAGTTTCGCGCAAGGCTGCGGCACAAAGCGAGTCCCAGTCCGGAACTTCCCTGCCCCACAGCGTTTTCATCCAATTTGAAAAATCTTTCGAAAATACGTTCTTTATCAGCGGGAGCAATACCCGGACCTTCATCAACCACTTTGACCACTGCGTAGCCGCCTGTAATTTCACCCTGAACATTAACTTTGGTATTTGCCGGGGCATATTTGATGGCATTTTCAATGAGGTTGTCGAAAATCTGGACCAGACCTTCATTGGTCCCGGTGACTTTTACCTGCGGTAATTCTCCCCGGTTCAGGCAAATCATTTTGCTTTCCGCCGTAGAGAGGAGGTTGGCCATGCTCAAGGTTATACATTTATGAAGATCGGTCGGTTTCGTGCGCAGTTTCTTTCCTGAATATTCACTGCGGGCCAGTGCGAACATGCCGGTGATAACCTTTGACATATGGTCAGCGTTATCACGGATGGTCCCGAGAAATTTGGTCAGAATTTTTGGGTCATCCGGCGGATTGTCGATCAGGGTTTCTGAATAGCCCTTGATGCTGGTCAGCGGGGTGCGCAGTTGGTGGGAGGCGTTGGAAACGAAATCCCTGAGAACTTTTTCCACCCGTCTGACTTCACTTATATCATGGAAAACAAGGATCAGTTTGCGACGTTCTTTGTAGTCCATATAGGAACAGATTGTCACGTTCATGGAACGGCCGTCAGCGAGGTCAAGAATCAACGATTTCGGTCCCTTGTCACTGTCGTTTTTAATTATCTCGTCAACTGCGTCCTGTATTTCATGCTTGGTTAACACTTCAAGCGGCGCCCTGCCGATAAATTCTTGAGTATCAGGGACTAGCTCAGTCATTGATTTATTGACTGATTCAATTTTGCCGTGCGGATTAAGAACCATGATCCCTTCGGTCATGTTTTCGAACATGGCATCCAGCTGGTTGCGCTGGTCTTCTATGATTCTAATGTGCCCTTTGATTCTATGGGCCATGTTGTTGATGGATTCAGCCATCAGTTTGTATTCACCGCCCGGGATGACACGTATACGCTTATCGTAATCCCCTTCGCCAATGGCCTGGGCAGTAGCGGAAACTTCTTTGACTGCTGCAGTTGTCTGGCGGCCTACAAAAATGAGAATTATGGCGGCCCCGAAAGTAAGCATGACAAGCAGTACTGCCAGGTGGAGCATAACGCGGTCAAGCCTTTCCCCTATGACCGAATAGGGCATTGCAAGACGTAGAAAATCACCCTGATTGTCCATGGCTTGTGCCACGTAGAGCATTCTGGTTTGTAAGGTGGTGCTGTAGCGGATGTTCTTTCCGGTGCCGGCGGCTTCGGCAGCAATTACTTCTGGGCGGTTGGAGTGATCGTCAAGTTCTGGCAGCCGTTCAGTTTTTACACTTGAATCGGCAAGAACCTTACCGCCTTTAATATATGTAATGCGGATATCAAGATGGGAGCCCAGTTCTTTTATTTCATCCTGAAATTTAGAACTTCCGGGTTTAACAGGACTGTGGCTGATTTTCCATCGCACATAATTAAGCAGGCGGGAGGTATTCTGATTGCTGGAGCTGGTAAGTTCTTCGGTAACTGTTCCATAATAGAACCAGAAACTCAGCAGCAGGGTGCAGAGCATTATGGCCCAGCCCCAGAGCAGAATTTTCATGTGCAGAGATTTATTTGGCAAAAAAAGTCCTCCCTGAGGATTGTCCTGAGCAAAAAGAAAATAACTTTTTTGTGACAGAGGAGTAACAAGCACGTTAGAATGCTTAGGTCAAGTTTTGTTACAAATAGCAATATATATCTTAAGCAATTAAAATGTAAAAAATTGTTTGACTATAGCTGATTTGGGAGAGCAAAAGCTATTGTTACAATACTGTGACAATTGGATTTTGTCAGCAAAGAGTTGCTGTAATGGACAGAATAACAGCTATAAAAAAGAATCATAGATAAGGGATATTGAAGGGGCGATCATTTTAGTTTATCAATTGACTCAGCAAATCGAAATGAATCATGATAGGGCGAAATATAGATGTCAGAAAAAGTAGAAAAAGCGATTCAGGAATTAGTTCTGAACGGACCTGTTCCAATTGAGGAATTGGCTGAGAAGCTGGGTAAGTCACCGAAAACCCTTGCGCGTGAGGTTAACCCGGAAGACAAGAAAGCCAAACTCGGCGCGGAAACACTTGTCGAAATTATGCGTATTACGGGTGGGGTGGAGCCTTTGCGTCTGATGGCAGAGGAATTGGACCTGACTATAGAATCACTTGATTAATCACCGTTTGCATTCTGCAACGGTGGCAGCAGCCAGACATTGCTGCTGTAGTTGAAATTGATCCACAGACCTGTGTAGTTATCGTAGCCGCTTGAAATGGACCTGTTTTCGT
The DNA here is from genome assembly GCF_963667685.1 of Maridesulfovibrio sp. Taxonomy (NCBI): domain Bacteria; kingdom Pseudomonadati; phylum Thermodesulfobacteriota; class Desulfovibrionia; order Desulfovibrionales; family Desulfovibrionaceae; genus Maridesulfovibrio; species Maridesulfovibrio sp. The sequence goes on from NZ_OY763930.1 coordinate 1,553,689, forward strand.
TCAGATAATTAGTCCGTTTGTTCAGGGGGGATTCATCTGATGGACTATCTGCTTTCTTTCCGTTGGAGTTGTCCCCGCGCACGGCAAGGATTCCTTTACCCGTAATATTTTTTATGGCGCCCTCCCTTTCCACACCGGAAAGAGATGAGACTGCTTTGCCCAGTTCTACCGCTTCCGGAATTGCCGGAGAGCTGTCCGACGCCTCGTCATAAAGATCATCAGCTTCATGTGTCATACCAAGTGCCAGTGTCACACAGGCCAGATTATTCAATATTCTGCCGTCTCCTTTTCCCCCTGAATCCAGTGCCAGAGTGTAAAGTGACCTGGCCCGTTCAAGAGTTTCCGTAGAATTGTTGTACATCCCGGCAACAGCCAGTGCATCAGCTTTCAGGATAACAGTTTTTTCTTTATTGATTGCGTCGGAGAAACTGGACCGTCCGGCCTGCTCCAGAGCTTTGGCCATGTCCGCAGACGGTGCAATGACCATTCCGCGAATCAAGAGGTTGAGCTGAATGGATCTATGCTCCACTCCGGCTTTTACGGACAATGGGCTGAAAAGCAGTTCTTCGGCTTCAGTCTTGTCGGCAGCATTGCAGGAGAAAAAAAGATTGGCTGCCATAATTTCCGGTTGTCCGCCCATTTCCCCTACCAGCTCATGAATTTTGTTAAACATATTTTCATAAGCCTCTTCCGTTGTCATGGAAGGGTAGGCCAGCCATTCGTCGAGAACGTCTATACCGGCAAGGATGAGTTTTGCCTGTGGAAGGTTGTATGCTTCATATCCGTGGGCATATTCGCGGGCCTTGGGTAAAAGGAATCTGGTGGCGGATGCTTCTTCGGAATCACGTCCGTGCAGTTCTATATTAGGCAGGGCTTCTGCTGTAATGCGTTCCAGTATATAGGCCAGAGCCAGCTCATAGAAGCTGCGGTCTTTGTTGCGCAGGTGTTCAGCTCTTTCCAGATAGGGACGGACGGAAAGCAGGGTTCCTGTTCTTTGGAACGCAAGGCGCCCGAACCCTGTGAAAGGTCTTGCATCATCAGGTCTAATGCCGTGAAGATTGTGGAATAGCGGTTCGGCAAGATCCGGTCTATCCAGCAGAATGAGTGCATCCCCTTTTTTCAGCAGCTGTTCAAAGCTTTCTTCTTCAGTTATGGATGTCGCTGTTTCACAAAGTTCAGCAAGGCGGGGCAGTGCTTGAATCTCTCTGCGCAGCTCGCTGTCCAGTTCTGAGTCGGCCAGCAGGGGGTTTAGCTGTGAGGTTGCAGCCCTGCCGGCTTCGCTATCCAGATTGCTGTATTGTGCCTTGGCGGTGGTCAGCAGCATTTCAGGGGAGACCGGTAGAGATGAAATTGAAACAGCGCCATTCAGCAGAGGAGCGGCCCGGGTTATGTCTTCGGCTTTAAGGGCTTGTTCTCCAACTGAAAAAAGTATCCACGGGACAACCGGGGAATGGGGCTGGTCATGATAAATTCTGGAAGCCAGCACCTGCTGTGCTTCGCGGGCAGCACTGTGCGCCTGAGTCAGAAATTCTATCCGGTGCAGGTTTTTTTTCAGAGTTTTGCTGTTCTGTTCACTGAGGACCATGGATTGCTGCAATTGTTCAGTAATGGCGCGGATGGTCTTTGAATCCAGTATGGAGCACATTTTGAGCAGAATAATGCACATGTCTCGGCAGGAAAGATCGTAAGTTGAAATGCTGTTCCTTATGGCACCGGCGACCATAACCAGTTCTTCAAGATCTTTAATATTATAGTCAGTGTCGCTGTTTTTTAAGCGGTTTAGTATGCTTTCAGCCCGGAAGGCCAGATACCCGGCGCAAGTGCTGTTGCCGTTCAGCTTTAAAGTCCTGTCAGCGATAACGGGAAATTCCGGCAGGGTGGTTTCCGGCGGTCCCAGAATGTTATCGAGTGTTGCTTTACCCGGTCCGGGAATGGATGCCGGAATAATTGAATCCCGTTCGGTTACTGAAATTTTGACTTTGCGCCCCTGTGCCCCGGGGGTCAGATAAATGCGTGCCTTTTCAAACAGACCGCAATTTTCAAGAATGATTCGCCCAGCGATAATTTTTTGCGGAGTAGCCGGTTCTCCGGGGAGTATCTGGGCCAGAGCCATGACTGCGTTTGGGGTCAACCGGGAAAAACCATTTACTTCAATAGATGCCACGGACTGGTTGGATATGAGTTTGGACGTGGATTCAGCCAATTTTATCGCCGCAGGTTCCGAGGTGCTCCCACCGACCTGCTTTCCTTTGAGAAAGACATCCGGTTCCAGATGAAAATTATCAGTCAGCAGGGCGGAAAAAGAAGTGCCATTTTCATCCTTAAACATCAGCCCGGAAAGGGTATAGCGGGACTGTGGCGATATGGAACTGCTGTTGGTGCAATTTAAACCCGAATCAGACAGCTTCTCGGTGACATATTTTTTGAATTCAACGGAAGGCGTGCCGGATGGACTCAGAAATTCGCCGACGGATATGAGCGTTTGTGATGCGCTGGCTGCTGCTGGCAGCGTGAAAATAGTGAGTGCAAAAATAAGAACTTTTATAGAAAATGGAAAACGCATCTGGTCCTCGTAATAGATAAGGTAGGATATGCGCCAATTAATAACCTATCGCGTCCATTAAATCCAGCCCCGCATGTTTCGACTTGCAGTGCGAACTCTGATAGAGCTAGACCACAAAGTGAAATGAACTGTTTTAATAGATAATCAACTGGAATCTACAAATGAATACCAAACCCGAATCAGGACTTAATGATTATAGTCGCAAAAACTGGCCCCTGCTGCTCGGTTTGCTGCTTTTGTTTTCAGCCGTAGTATCTTTCTATGGAACATGGTTGAACTATTTCTACGATATTGATGAGCCGAAGTATGCCCGCGCAGTCTATGAGATGGTCCACAGCGGCAACCTGCTGGCTCCTATGTTTGACGGCATGCCGCGTATGGAAAAGCCGCCTTTGGCTTATTGGGTTATGTTCCCATTTGCATGGCTGGCATCCCTTGGTGATTTCAGCGGAAATGTGCTGCCTCTGTTGCGTCTGCCAACGGTGATCTGTTCCGTGCTTATGGTGCTGGGGACATCCTTGACCGGGCGCAAACTGTTCGGTCCGGCTACAGGATTAATGGCCGGGATGATTCTGCAAAGTGCGCTGTTGTTTAAATTCATGGCTGTAATGATGAAGGTGGACGTGGTCTTCGCATGCTGCGTTACCTGGGCAACTTATTTCTACCTGCTGCGCTATCTGGGAGATAAAAGTTCCCGTGTCGCAGCCGGAGGTGCAATCCTGACCGCGCTTGGTGTGCTGGCCAAAGGTCCGTTCGCTTTTCTGCCAATGGCCGGATATGCACTGGCAGTAGGCATCCGCCATAATGTAAATAAAAAAAATGAATCAGGTGAGTCCGCTACCTTTATGTCAGCATTTGACATCAAAGGGCTTGTTGCGGCGAAGTGGGCGGACCGTAATGTACTGCTGCTCTGGTTCATCGCCGGATGTGTCCCGTTTTTCCTCTGGCTCTACGCTGCATGGTTGAGCAGCGGCTTCAACTACACTCAGGGGCTTACTGGTCAGTTTTTCCATAACACTGCCTCAACCAGTTCCAAGATAATGGAGAAACTGAGCGGGCTTGATCCATACTTTGATACCCTGACGGTCATATTTTTCCCTTGGGGCGGCTATGTCTTCGGGGCCTTTTATGGGATTTACCGGGCTGTCCGCGAGAAGTTTAATGAAAAGTATGTGTTCATGGCCTGTGTCTTTATGGTTTACCTGCTGGTCTTTACCCTGCTTTTCAAGTTGAAATCAAATCGGTACATGCTACCGTTGCTACCGTTGCTGTCCATTGCGGTCTGCGATTGGCTGCTCAACGCCAAGCGGGATAAAACATACAGCACCCTCTTCGAAATGGGCTTCGTATGGATTCTGTCCATGGCCGGAATGCTTGGATACCGTTCAGTTAAATCCGCCAGTGTTTCGGTCAATCTTGCGGACCGTGTTCCGGTGGGTCAGTACACGGAGCTGATGCTTCCGTTTTTCATTGCCCTTGGCGCTTTTTTTCTGGTTATGCTTGTGGTGAGTGTAAAACAGTCCAGACGGCCGGCCCTGCATATAGTGGTAGGGGCGCTGGCGGTTACAGTGGTGATGCCTTTTTATTATAATGCATTGCCATCCTACACTTCCCTGACCGAAAACCGTCCTCTACCCATTTTGGGACAAGCCCTGACTGATAGGATTGCTGAGTTTGCCGACGGGAATACGCTTGTGCTGCATCGTCCATTCTTCATCAAAGCCTTTCCTGACGTGGTCTATTACCTCAAAAAGCTTGATAAGGGCGGGAACTGCGTGTACTCGCTCGGTTCCAACGCTCGGTCCGGTGACCTTGTACAGGCTTTGGCTACACCGAATATTGCAGCGGAGCTGTTTAAGAAGGAACATCCTGATGCGGATAAATATCCGCTCTATAAGTTCCTGAAAAAAACAAAATTCAAGAATGCAGTTTTGCTGCTTTCTCCTGTAGATTATCAAAAGTTAAAACCTTTCCTCGATTCTTTGCCGCCTATGGTTAAACAGCTTATTGAAGTCGAAGAAATGGATATGCTGACTATTAAATGGATGAAGGACAAAGTTTTCATTGTCCGCTTCAATCCGGGTAAAATGAAATAATGATCGATATACTTGATTTGGAATACAGTGAGCTGGAATCATTTGTCTCACAGGAGCTTAAGGCCCCCCGTTTTCGTACTGACCAGATCTGGCAATGGCTTTGGCAGAAGGGTGCAGCGGATTTTGATTCCATGACCAACCTTGCCAAGAATTTACGTGAGGAGTTGAAGAAAAAAGCAGTCATCAATCATCCGCAGGTTGACGTGGTACAGACCAGTAAGGATGGGACAATCAAGCTGTTACTTCGCCTCAGTGACGGGGCTCTGGTGGAAACAGTGCTTATTCCCATGGAAGGGCGTTACACTCAGTGTCTGTCCACTCAGGTGGGATGTGCCATGGCTTGCAGCTTCTGCAATACCGGGTTGATGGGATTTGAACGCAATATGTCCATGTCCGAAATGCTGGGGCAGGTTCTGGCCGGACGCAAATATCTGGAAGATAACGATCTTGACCCGCTCAAGAATCTTGTTTTCATGGGTATGGGAGAACCGTTGCTCAACCTTGATAATTTGATCCGCACCCTGCGTAATCTCAATCATCCAGAAGGTCTTTCTTTTGTTCCTCGGCGTATTACCGTTTCTTCCGTGGGTTTCGTCAAGCAGCTGGAAGAACTGGGTAAGACCGGATTGACCCTTCCGGCTATATCCCTGCACGCCCCCACTCAGGAACTGCGTGAGAAGATTATGCCCAAGGCCGCAAAGACTAATATTGAAGACCTGCTCGCAGCCATGGACCGATTCCCGCTCAAACCGAGGGAAAAAGTAACCTATGAATATTTGCTGCTGGGCGGCGTCAATGATTCCATTGAGCATGCTAAGCAGTTGGTCAAGCTGCTCGGGCACCGCCGCTGCAAGGTGAATCTTATCGCTTATAATCCTGGTGATGAGCCGCTGTACAAGGCTCCCACAAGGGAAAATGTACTCGCTTTTGAAAAATATCTTTGGGACAAAAAGATAACCGCAACTATCCGTAGATCCATGGGACAGGATATCAAAGCGGCTTGCGGACAGCTTAAAGCTGACCAGATGAAGTAACTAAAAAAGGGGTAGTAAAAACTACCCCTTTTTTAGTTTTAAAGCTCACTCACAACCATTGTTTCGGCTTGGTCCTGCCGGAGGTGCAGGCGTAACCCTTCTTTGGTCATGATTATTATTCTTGCGCCGTGATTCATGCCGATGGATCTGGCTGGTTCAACAGTTTCAAGGGTTATTTTTGCGCCGGGCTTAATTCCTATGGAGCAGATGGATTCAGCTGCCCTTGGTCCGCCGAGTATGTTTTCAACTTCAAAGGGGCGTCCCTTGCCGCATGTCGCAAGCTGACAGGGTCTTTTATCGCAATTTCCCCAGAGCTTGGCGGCCATTCCTTCTGTCAGGCTGGTTCTTTTGCCGTCAACTACGGTTTTGTATTCCATGGGTGGCAGACAGCGGATAAGTTCGATGTTGTCGCCTTCTGAAATACCGAGTATTTTGAGGCTTTTTTCCAGATGAGACCCGGAGATCAGACCTTCTATGTGACCTTTTTCACCGGGATTCATTTCAAATACCGGTGTCTTATGACCGTCATCATGATGGACAATAACCTTGGTGGCCATCCCGGCAGCCAGCAGAACTTCACCCTGCGGTCCTCTGACGCGCACAGGGTGCTGGACCGAGTCTTCAGACATGACCTCCAGTTCTGCTCCGATATGCAGCCCCATGCGTTCGAATCTGGTTTTGAGCGATTCATTCCTTATCTCAAGGAGCACCAGCGGTTTTTCTACCGGTGCTTTATCAAGTGTCAGGGGCATTAGATGATCTCCTTTACAGCCTGTGGCGTCGATTGCCCTGCAGATGATGTTTTCATTGCTGCATAGCCGAGTATGCCCACAGTGCTAAGGTTGTGGGTCATGGCTGCAGCTAGTGTTGATATTTTGCCCATTCCGGCGAGTAGCAGGGTGGCGGAATTGATAACTACAGCAGACCAGAGGCAGTTGTTCAGTGTTTCGCGGTTGGCAAGCGCAATGCGGTGGGCCCCTACAAGGGTCCGCATATCTTCATTGAGCATGACCACCTGCGCTGACTCTCTTGCGAGATCGGCCCCGGAAGGCATGCAGATGCCTACATCAGCGCAGACAAGGGCCGGGGTATCGTTTACCCCGTCTCCGGCAAAGGCTACTTTTGCACCGCCTTCCTTCAGTTCCTTGACAATATTGGCTTTATCCTCTGGCTTGAGTTCCCAATGGACAGCGTCAACCGGGGGTAGTTGCGCTGCAAGGGAAAGCGCTGTTGATCTGTGGTCCCCTGTCAGAATTTCAATGCGTTTGATTCCGGCTTCCTTGAATGCTTCGAGTGCTTCCAGAGCTTCCGGGCGTAGTTCGTCTCGCATGGCGATTACGCCTATCAACTCATCTTCCATAGCGACAAAGAGCAGGTTTTTGCCGGCATTCCGAAGCTGGCGGGCTTTCTTCTGCATGTACGAGCAGTCAATGTGCTCGTCTTCCTCAACAAAATGCTGGCTGCCGACCAGAACACGTTTACCGTCAACATAAGCGGAAACCCCATGGGCAACGATAAAGTCCACGCCGCTGACATCAGGTAGTTTTATGTTTCGGTTATTGGCTTCGCTGACCACGGCCTTGGCTACCGGATGCCCGTAATGTTCCTCAGCTCCGGCAGCTATGGAAAGCAGTTCTTCCTCTTCATAAAGGGGCATGGGTACGATATCTGTAACAATCAGCTCCCCTTTAGTCAGGGTTCCGGTCTTGTCGAAAACAATTGTGTCGATTGCCGCAAGGTTGTCGAGGGCCTGGCCGCCTTTGAGCAGCACGCCGTTTCGGCTGGCGGTATACATGGAAGTTCGGGTCGCAACCGGGGTGGACAGCTTGATAGCGCAGGAATAATCTACTGTGAGTACTGATGCTGCGCGAGCTGCGTCTCTAGTCAGCGCATATACTCCCAGTCCGGCTCCGAAAGTGAGGGGAACCAGTTTGTCGGCCAGTTCTGCAGACTTGATCTGGTTCTTTGATTGTGAGCGAAGTGAGCTTTCCAGATAACGGTTAATACGGGCCATACCTGTTTCCGAACCGACTTTATCAGCTCTGATCTTCAGGGTGCCTTCTTCAATAACAGCTCCGGAAAGTGTTGAATCCCCGGGTTGCAGGTGGACGGGGACTGATTCTCCGGTGATGGAGCTTTGATTTACAGAACCGTCTCCCTCAACAATAGTGCCTTCAATGGGGATTAGTTCACCAGCACCGCAGACCACAATGTCGCCTATTTGCAGATCATTGAAGTCTATTTCAATTTCACGCCCATCTTTTTCAATCCATATTTTTTCAACCTGAGGTTTGAGCAGCGTTTTGAGCAGGTCGGTTGATTTCTGTTCGGACTGCTCTTCGAGGTATGCGCCAAGGCTGAGCAGGGCGCCTACTGAGTTTGAAGTGAAGTAATCGCCGCGCAGCAGGGAAAGTGCTTTAACTGTTCCATCCAGTACTTCTATTTTTACCCCCCGGGTAAAAAGAGTTTCCAGACCTTCCATAATTCCGGGAATGCCCAGCATCCAGCTGGTAGCTGCCTGCATAGGAATAGGCATAAATGGAGTTGCCGCAGCAGCGGCGGTTCTTGCCCCTACTTCAAGCATATCAACTCCGTGTTCCCTTTCGGCCCCTTTGAGGAATGCTTCTTTGGGAATGGTATCCAGAGTTGCCAAGATGGCTGCCCGCACTTCACGGTTGCCGTCATATTCCACTGCAATAGAGAAGGCCGGGCCGTTGATACGCACCGAGATTACCCCGGTAAGAGACTCAACGCTGGCTTGCAGATAGTTGTGGTCAAGATCAGGAGCGAGCAGAATCAGTGATTTAAGCCTGATTCTTTTCGGTAATTCATGGACAATCTCAAACCGTTTTTTTCTATTGGGAGTTCCTATCATCTGGTCTTCCTTTGCGGTCTTGTGGAAACCGCCCAATGCAAGGCAGTGAATCCGATAAAAGCGAACGAAGCCCAAAGATGCAGCGGTTTAGCTCCCTTGAATTTCAGTAGCCCGGAAGCGGCTGAGGCCCCGAGTGTGGCAACCATTCCAACCTTGGCGGCAGTTTTGGTTCTGCTTGGTGTAAGTGGACAGTCCTTACACTGGCGGAAAGGCTTTTGCCTGCTTTCGGTCAAGTCGTTTTTTTCAGGTAAAGCGTTCATGTTTAGCTTCCTTCTGATTTGCCTCCGGCGGCTGGGGAAGGGGGATTTTTGGAAAAGTTCCATCTCTGCTCTCAATACCCGTAAGACTCGAAGCAAGGCTTCTCGTTGACGGCTATAGGCCTTCCCCAGACCCCATCCCCTCAAAACTTGTTAGTATTCTTCGCATATAGCGCGCTAAAACGGTCTTCGTTTAACAAACAGGCGAAGCCTTAATAAAAGGTTTTGGGATTCTTAAACCCTTTTGCAAAAGGGTTTAAGGCCCCCGGCAGGATCCCCGAAGGGACAGTTATTCAGATTGTGCTTCGGCTTTGATGTCGTGGATTTTTTCTTTGGCTTCTTCAATGCCGCCTTGTACTGCGGACCATGTTTTCACGGCCCCGGAAATAACAGCTTTCTGTACTTTGGGGTTGGAGGCCACAAGAGCTACTCCGGCACCGACCAGAAACCCTTTCAGGTATCGGGAATCAGTGAAATTTACCCAGCTTTTTACTGTGCTGGGCTGCTGTACAGGTTCAACCTGCTGCAGGCTGTCAACGCGCTGCTGCTCGGTCAACTGAGGGTCCTGATAATTATATAAGTAGTCGTTCTTGTAATCCTGACTCATGATTTACTCCTTTTCCGCTTCTGCTTTTGCAGCCTGAGCGGCCATGTATTCCTGTTCGGCTTTGAGATCTTCCATTCTTTCCTTCTCTTCAGCGGACATTTCTTCTTTGCCGCCGGAGTAGAAGATAGACCGTACTGTTTTACTGGTGCAGACAAAGGTGATTCCTGCACCTACGAGGAGGCCTTTCCAGAAACCGTCGTCAATGCCGTTGAAAAAGCTTAAGAAACTTGCTGGGTCCGCTTTGCCTTCAGCAGTATCTTTGACGAGGTCGACAAATTGTTTAACCTGCTCTTCGGATGTGTTGGGAGCTTGGGTCAGAGGTTGCTGTATCGGCTGTTGCATGGGCTGCTGGTAGACCGGCTGCTGCATAGGCTGCTGGTAGACCGGCTGCTGCATGGGCTGCTGGTAGACCGGCTGTTGCATAGGCTGCTGGTAGACCGGCTGCTGCATAGGCTGCTGGTAGACCGGCTGTTGCATGGGCTGCTGGTAGACCGGCTGTTGCATGGGCTGCTGGTAGACCGGCTGTTGCATGGGCTGCTGGTAGACCGGCTGCTGCATGGGCTGCTGGTAGACCGGCTGCATATTCCCGGCAACTGGTGCACCCTGATAGGGGTCACCGGGAGTTGTGTATGAAAAATGGGGCTGCCCCTGATCCGGGCCCATGACAGGCTGGGACGTATTGGGCTGTTGCGGTGCTGCTTCTGTGTGGGTGGTTTCTGTGCTCATCTCTGGCTCCTGTTAGTTCTTTGCAGGGGTTATCTGTTAAGCGTTTTTCATCAGCCGCCCATACAGGTCGCTGACAATTTCCGCTTTTTTTGCCTGGTCCTTTCCTTGAATGAGTTCTTCAATCAATTCAGGGCGTATTTCTTCCGGATCATATTCAATAACCACCGAGCGGGCGGACATATTGACCCGAGCATCCTTGATAGCTTCAGGAAGTTCCGTGTGTTCTTTTATCGCCGCTAAAGCCACCGGCCTGGTGAGAATGAGCGGGCTGAATTTTATCCTGATCCGGCCCGGAATGTGATGGGCCACATCAAGATACTTTTCCAGTTCAACTATTTTGTGGAAGTTCATAAATTTTGCCTTGTTTGGTTTCGATTGATTCAGGTGAATGCAGGAGTAATCTGGAGGAGTTGGCTATTACTCCCATTGTATGAAGAATGTGCAGGAATCCGGCCATTACCGGGGATAGATATCCGGTAGCGCCCATGATGACCCCGGCAATATTTGAACCTGTCGCCAGCCAGAAGTTCTGGTAGGCGATCTTAGTGGTATCCTGACTGAGCTGCTGTATGTACATCAGTCCCTTAAGGTCATCGTCCACCAGTGCAATATCGGCGGCTTCCACAGCAACTTCCGCGCCCCCGGTTCCCATGGCTACACCCACGTCGGACTGCGCAAGCGCGAGGGCATCGTTAATGCCGTCGCCGACCATCATGACCTTACCGCCTTCAGCCTGTAGTTTGCGGACCAGAGCCGCTTTTTCCTCGGGCAGTGCCGAAGCGTGTATTTCCGGGATATTCAGGATGCGGGCAAGGTCGTTTGCAGTGGCTGGTTCATCCCCGGTCACAAGAACTGTCCTGTTCACACCACCTTCTTCAAGAGAAGCGAGGGTCATGGCGGATTCTTCGCGGATGGTATTGGCGAAAGCCAAAAGCCCGATCGGTTGCTTGTCCTTGACCACATATAGAACAGTCAGCCCCTTGTTCTTAAGGTTTGATACCTGTCTGCTGACTGATCCTATGCGCACATTGAACTGCTCGGTTAGCTTCTTGTTGCCTACCAGAATTTCCGTGAAATGGTTTTCATTTTCAGGTAATTCCGCGCGCATACCCTTGCCTAAGAAATATTCACACACTGTATGGGGCAAGGTGGAAAGCTGCCGAAGCTCAGCTTCATGTTTGATAGCCTGAGCCAGGGGATGGTGGTTGTGGGTTTCTACTGAAAAGGCATAGGTCAGCAGGTCGTTTTCGCTGATGCCTTCGGTAACATGGATATGTTCAAGTCTTGGCTCGCTTCCGGTAAGTGTTCCTGTTTTATCAAAGCATGCAACATCACAACGGCCTACTTCTTCGAGGTATCTGCCGCCCTTAATCAGAATATTGTTTTTTGCAGCGGTGCTGATGGCTGCACTGATGGGAGTTGATGCAGACAGCACTGTGGCGCAGGGGCATGACATGACCAGCAGGACTGTGAATGCCCGCCAAGGGTCCAGTGTCAAAGCCAGTGTTCCCAAAGTACAGACTAAACCGATTTTAACCAGTCGTACCGATAGCTTGTCTGCAGTGGTTTCAATGTCAGTCTTATTCTCCAGGGAATCCTCAACCTTGTGTAGAATACGGGCCAGATATGTTTTATCACCGACTTCGTCCGCTCTGACGTAGATGACGCCCTCTCGGACAAAAGTACCGGCAAAGACCTGATCATCAGGTTGTTTATGAATAAAATCGGCTCGTCCTGTAATGGGAGCTTCATTGATCAAACCCTGACCGTCAATGATGGTCCCGTCTACACAGATTTTTTCTCCGGTATGCAGAACCACAACATCATCTTTTTGGAGATTATTGATTTCAACTTCAACTTCCACTCCGTCTTTAAGAATAAAAGTATGGTGGGTAGTGTTGTCCAGAATACTTGAGATTGCCCGGCGTGAACGCTCAGTTATCCATGCAGTAAGCAGCTCGGCGCCTGCGTTGATCCAGAGGATCTCAAAGGCGGTCATTGCTTCTCCGGCAACTACAGCAGCGATTATCCCCCCGGCGAGAATCCCTTCAAGTCCGAATTTCTTCTCGCGCATCTTTCGGACTGCTTCTTTGACCAGCGGAACTGCTGCAAGTACGGTCAGGAAACCCAGCGGGCTGAGTAGAGTCTGGGCGATAGTAATTCCGAGAATGGATTCGCTGATCAGCACCGCTCCGCCAACAGCGGAAACAAAAGAGAAATATCCGAGAGCCTTTTTTACTTGCGGGCAGCCGCACTCCTGTCTGTCTTTGATGGGACAGATTTCAATGCTGCGCACAGCTACAAGTTCCCTGACTGTCTCATAGAGAATTTCGGGGGAGAGGGTTAGTGGGTTGTAGCGGATAACAAGAGTCGCACACTTAGGGTTAGTACGTGTCCGGCTGACTCCAGCCAATCGTTGCATGTTGCTCTCAATTGTACTGCAAAGGAGTTTATTCTTTTTCAGTTTAGGAACCTTGAGCCGCATTCGTCCGGGGATGGAGTGTTTTACGATTGCGAATGTTGTTTCTGATTTCACTTGAAAGTCCTGTATAGTTGGGTGTCAGACGGACATTTGTGATATTGAGATTGAATATCAACACCACGGAATTTGGAATACAAATGTGCAATCTGTTTGTCAACGAAAATATGATTTTAGTTTTCAATCTCGTTTAGAGGACCTAGCCCCAAGCCCTTAAAGGGATAGGGGCTGGATAATACCCATATTTAAGTATTTTTAGGATGCTTCTTCAAGCTTTTGGGGACTTTTGCTTTCAAGTGGAGAAGGGACGGCCTTATCCCACATAATTTTTACGCCGGTGGCGGCTAACGTGAATCCCAACAGTCCGGCTATTCCCCCAAGACCAAGGACCGCTGTTGCCGCCACCCCGGCGGCAGTAGCGAGACCTGTGCCTGCTGATTCCTGTGCTACTGTTTTTAGAGCTTCCCTGCTGGTAATGCGTCCTTCGTTAACTGCTATGGTTGAGCGGACTGCCGCTACTGTTCCGCCTACTAATGCTCCGGTTGCGGCGGCGGAAGCAGATATAACCGGGAGAATGCGAGTTGTTGTGCTTGTGGTCATGAGACCCTCCTCAATTTTGACGGCATTTCCGTCATTTGTTGTTGTGTTATGCAGATAATTACCCTGCTTTGATTTTTTAGAAAGCTGCACGATTGAGTTTCAATTGCAGATTTATACGGAACATAGCTTGATCTTGACAATCGTTATCGCCATCTGCGTCTTTGATTCTCAACGCTTTCATTGGCTACATTGTTTCTGTTCCTACTACAGTTTAGGCGCACTTTAAGTGCCTGATTTAAGCCCGGCAAATCAAGGTAAGTGAGCGCTCAGAGGTTGACAAACGTTATCACTTGAGAATAGTCGTCAATTTCATTTTCACAAAATCCACAACGGAGAGAAGAATGTCAAGTCCGCAAAACACATTTCTGGAGTACCTGGCGAAAAACAATATGGCAGCTACTGAGCAGCGCCGTATCGTTTTAGAGGTTTTTTTAGGGACTGAAGGCCATCACTCATGTGAAGAGCTGTACGTTCATGTTAGCAAACGGGATTCGTCCATCAGTCCGGCCACTGTTTATCGGACCGTAAAACTGTTGGCTGAAAGCGGTATTGCAGAACCGTTGGATTTCGGTGACGGCGTGACCCGGTTTGAATGTCGTCATAATAGAAATCATCATGACCACCTTGTCTGCATCAATTGTAACCGCAGGATTGAGGTGATTGAAGACCGTATTGAAGAACTTCAGGACAAATTGGCCCGGAAGCACGATTTTATAGTCAACAGGCATAAAATGGTTCTTTATGGTATTTGCCCTGATTGTCGTACTCAATAATCTGCGCAAGCAATTCGTTTTCAATTGCAGCATTTGTCGGTTCCGGCTGGGAACTGTAATTACAGATTTCAAGTAGTTAACAGTGGTCTAACAACAAGGAGAATTTAGATGAGTTTTAATTTAGGGAAAGTCCTGCTGCTTTCCGCTACGGCAACAGTAGCCGGTGTCGCTGTTTATGCAGTATACAAAGCCGGTGGGATCAAGCCTGCGGTGAAAAATGTAGTCAAGGGTGGAGTCGTGGCAGGTAATTGGGCCACGAAGACGTATTCTTCGGCAAAAGAAGAAGTAGGACGTCTTGTTGACGAAGCAAAAGCTGACATGGCCGGTTAAGAGCCTAATTATGATGGGATATTTCGTTGTACCGGGTGAGGCTGATAATTTTGTCTCTCCCGGTATTTTTAGCGAAATATAAGGCTTTATCCGCGGTGGCGAATAGTGAGTCTGCTTCAGTTTCAGGATCATTGGCGTGGCAGCAGAGTTGTGAAATGCCTATACTCAGGCTGGACTTGCCGATTTTCATATCCGCGAATTTGATTCTGATCCTTTCAGCTATCTGTTCACACCTGGTTGAGTCCACTCCGACAAGGATTGCACCAAATTCGTCACCACCGAAGCGGAAAGGAAAGTCTGTCCCGTTACGCACTGATAATTCAATGATCTGTCCCAGATTTGCGAGGAGCCGGTCTCCTTCCTGATGGCCGTATTTGTCATTTACTTCTTTGAAGTGGTCGCAGTCGATAAGCATCAAGTGGAGCTGGGTATTGCATGAAATGCAGCGGGCACAGGTTTCGATGAGCTTAAGCTCGAAGAAGCGTTTATTGAAAAGTCCGGTGAGGTGGTCGGTATAGGAGAGAAGATTGAGTCTTTCCTTATCCCTGCGGGTTTTAAGCAGAGATTGAGTGAGCCTGTGTTCCCGCTTGGCAACAGAATGAGCAAGCCAGTTAAGGTTATGTTGCAGTAGAAGCATTTCATCGGTTGTGTTGCCAATCCTATGCTGTTGAAGTTCCAGGCGCTGATCCAGCTTGCCCTGCTTCAGTTTTACGCAAAAACTGTTCATCCGCCGGAGTTCGCTGTTGATAAGCAGTTCTTCCAGCCAACCGGATAAAGGCACGCACATGGCTACACAAAGGCTGAAGTGCAGGCAGAGGAGCATGGCTAGACTAGAATGTTTTGTATATTCAGCGGCAATCAGCATAGTCCCTGCGGGCAGTACGACCAGTAGAATAACCGCAATTAATGCTCGTGTTTTAAGTCGTATGCGGGGTAATAAGCTTTTGCTGAACAGACTTAATTTATTGTGTTTAGCTTTTAAGTTAGGCTTCAATTTTATATTTCTCCGGTATGGATTGTTTTCGGGAGCTGTTCTACATCTGTAGTACGTAGCTGCTCAGGAGTAGAGTAACCTGCTTGCGCAGCAAGTTCTTATCGATTAATGAAATCGAAAATCAATTTCAAGAAAAAAGAAGCTCAATGAGTGATAATATTAACATGATGTTTTCAGAAAATGTAAGAGGGGGATTGGAGGCTAGTTAGCCAGGGAATTTGTGATTGTTCAAGGGCTGTATTGTTTAAACAGGGCACGGGGTATTTGTGAAGAAGTATTTTTGATTTCTGGTTGACAACAAAATTACAGCTCTATAGTAAATGATTTTAAGTTTCAATATCACAACGAATTGAACACGGAGAGGCAGTTAGCATGTTTAATAAATTTGATTTCTTTAACCGCGAAGTTTTCTCAGGAAGGAGAAGTCGCGGTTTTGGCGGAAGAAAGCAAGGTAGAGTCTGCTCTATGCGTGGGAAAAGTCTTATTGATATCCCGGTTGGAGAGCGCGCTGTTATCAAGAGACATTTTTCAGAAGGCGCTGTCAGGCAGAGACTTCTGGATCTGGGATTTGTCCCCGGAAGAGAAGTTGAAGTTGTGCGGGTTGCAACCCTTGGCTGCCCACTAGAGTTACGTGTTGCAGGTTACTGCGTAACCCTTCGCCGCACAGAGGCATATCAGATTGAGGTGGAAGATGAGCGCTGAAGGTAAACGCATGATGAAGGATAATTTCCTCATCGCCCTTGCCGGGCAGCAGAATGCCGGTAAGTCGACTACATATAACATGCTCACAGGTGCCAGTCAGCATGTGGCGAACTATCCCGGAGTCACTGTTGATAAAAAAGTCGGTAACTATCGTGAAGGCAAGATCCGCTACGAAGTTGTGGATCTGCCCGGAACATACAGCCTGACTTCTTTCTCGCTTGAGGAAAGGGTTTCCCGCGAGTTTCTGCTTGAAGAAAAACCAGATCTGGTCGTCAACGTAATGGATGCGACATGTTTACGCCGCAGCCTTTACTTCACTTTTCAGGTCATGGAAATGAATTTTCCTGTCACAGTGGCTCTCAATATGATGGATGTTGCTACAAGTCAGGGGATTTCAATTGACCTGAAAGAGCTGAGTTCCAGATTGGGTGTTGATGTTGTCGCTACTGTGGGTCGAAAAGGTAAAGGTAAGCAGGCTCTGAAAGCAGCAATCCGGAAGTCTGTGAAACAGGATTCCTACGCCCGTCCGGTGAGCATTGATTACAATGAACTGGAAGTACACATCAAAGCCCTTGAGGATATGTTAGCCGCAGATGCGAGTCTCGGCGTTCTTTATCCATTGCGCTGGCTGGCGATCAAGCTTCTGGAGAATGATGCTGAAGCCAGCCGCATTGTTGAATCCAAGCATGCGGACGGAAAACAGATCGTTGAGGCGGCGCTGTCACGCAGGTTGGATTTTGAGAATGAGTCCGACGTGGACACCGGGGACTACATCGTGGCTTGCCGTGACCGTCTTGCCGGTGAGATAGTGGCAGCCTGCGTCAGCAAAGAAGATGAAAACAGACAGCCCATCTCAGAAAGGATAGACCGTTGGGTTCTGAACCGAGCACTGGCTCCGTTCTTCCTTCTGGCTACAGTTTATACTATCTATGAACTGTCTATTGTTCAGGGGTATGAATTGACGAAATATACTTGGCCGATTCTTGCCAAGTTCAGGGATATTGTTGCCAACATGTTGCCTGCAGCCGGGTTGATTGAAGATTCGCTGTTGCGTTCCATGGCTTTGTGGATGGTGGACAGTGCCAACACACTGCTGAACTATGTCCCCATTTTCTTTATACTCTTTGCTCTGATCGCCATATTGGAAGATTCCGGTTACATGGCCCGGATCGCCTTTATTTTGGACCGTATCTTTCACAGCTTCGGTCTGCATGGACAATCCACACTGCCGTATATTCTCGGCGGGGTTTTCGCCGGGGGCTGCGCTGTGCCCGGAATTATGTCCACCAAAGGTATACCGGACGAGCGATCCAGACTGGCGACCATCTTAACTGTGCCGTTCATGAATTGCCTGGCCAAGATTCCACTTTATACGTTGCTGGTGAACATCTATTTTGCAGAACACAAGTCATGGGCCATGTTCTTCATCTCAACCATTACCATCATAATAGCCCTGATCATCGCCAAGCTGCTGACTACCACTGTTCTCAAAGGCCGCGAAACAGCACCATTCATCATGGAAATGCCCAACTATCATGCTCCGACTTTTTTTGGTGTGGCCCAGCGCTCTATTGAGCGAACCTGGGAATATATCAAAAAAGTTGGTTCAATTGTTGTTGCTGTTTCCTTGTGTGTCTTCTCGCTCCTTCAGTTTCCCGGACTGAGTGATGGACGCATGGACCACTATGAAACAGAGATGAGCAAGGCCGTTGCTGTTTATGATTCCAAAATAGCGGCTAATCAGTACGCTGCTGTTGCCGGTGGTGAGAACATGCTGACGCTGCTTAATCTTTACGATGACTATAAGCGCGCCCGCATGAATACTTCCGGAAAGGATGGTGCCGCAAGTGTGGACAGTTCTTTCATGGAAGCTAATCCTGAATCGTTCGTGCTGCTAAAACCCGGTGGTGATAAAGCTGCCAAGACTGTGAACCGGGCATTACGCAAGCTTTCTTCAGAAAGGAAAACCCTGCGTCGCAAGATCAAGGAAGAGAAGATCAGAACCTCTTTCTTCGGCATGATCGGCCGTTCTCTTGAGCCTGTCACCAAATATGCAGGGTTCGACTGGAAAGTTAACATTGCTCTGATCAGTTCTTTTGCTGCCCGTGAATCATCTGTTGCAACAATGGGTGTTCTTTACCAGCAGGGTGCTGATGACAACCAGACTCTGGAACAGAGAATGGACAACGAGAGCCAAAGCAGCGGTATGACTCCTCTGCATGCACTCGCCGTTATCCTGTTCTTCGCCCTTTATCCTCCATGCCTTGCAGCCACCATTATGGTTAAGGTTCAGACCGGATCATGGAAATGGATGGTTTTTGCTATCGTATTCCCTACGACTGTGGGTTTTGGAGTGGCTTCAGCTGTGTTCACATTAGGTAATGCCATTGGGGCCAGCGGTATAACCATGATGAAGGGGTTTTATTTTGTGGCTTTTGCCGTGGCACTGCTAATAGCACTTATCCATAAATTATCTTCGGATAAGGTCGCGGCGTCCTACGTATACCAACCTGAGTAAACCAATAAATCTAAGGAGACCGATATGAAAAAAGTATTCTCAAAACTTATCGTTGCAGCAGGGCTGATTGCTCTTTCTGCTACTGCGGCTCTGGCCCATTCACCTCTTTGCAGCTGCTTTGACAACGGTGACGGCACTGTCCTTTGCGAGGGTGGATTCTCAGATGGTTCCTCTGCATCCGGCGTAAAGATGTATGTTCGCGATGATTCTGGTGCAGTTATTCTGAAAGGGGCTATGAGCGAAAACAGCGAGTTCGAGTTTAATAAGCCAAAAGGACATTATACTGTCACTTTTGACGGCGGCGAAGGGCATTCCATTGAAATCGACGGGGCAGATATTGTTGAATAGATTATGTGTGGTTTGCGCTGCGCATAAGGTTTAATATTGACGATCCAGCCTTTTCTTTAATTGATAAGAAGGATCAAAATCATAATCAGGAGAATGTAAGATGAAGATGAAGGTAGTTTTTCTCAATTTGTTGGTTGCGCTGGTCATGGCTGTTCCGGCATCTGCACATTTTCAGATGGTTTATACTCCGGAAATTGCCAAGGACAAAGGGGCTGAAACTGAATTCAAGCTCGTATTTACTCACCCCTTTGAAGCAGGTCACACCATGAGTATGGGAATGCCCGAAGAGTTCTACATGCTGCATCAGAAAGGTGAAGATGGCAAAACCAAGAAGTATGACCTCAAGAAACTTCTTAAACCCATCACTTGGACCAGTCTGACCAATGCGGGCGAAGCTTATGAAGTTATTCTGCCCAAGAAAATCGTTCGTTCAATGGGTGACTACACCATGGTTCTGGTGCCTGCTCCCTACTACGAAAGTGAAGAAGATATCTACATCCAGCAGATCACCAAGACTTACATGAACGTTGGAGGACTGCCCGGTAACTGGGCTGCTCCTGCCGGGCTTAAAACTGAATGGATTCCCCTTGTGAAGCCTTACGCAATGTGGACCGGTATGACCTTCAAAGCTCAGCTCCTTTCCGACGGCAAGCCTGTTCCCAATGCTGACGTTGAAGTTGAATATATGAATCATGAGCCTGACATGAAGAACAACGCTTTCAAAAAAGAAGAAAAGGCTCACGCACCTCACGATGCATTCGTAACCATGGGTGTAAAAACCGATGCACATGGGTATGTGACCTTCGCTATCCCCAAAGCCGGTTGGTGGGGATTCTGCGCTTTGGGTTCCGGTCCCGACAAAGAGTTCAAAGGTAAAGAACTCTCCCAGGATGCTGTAATCTGGATTAAAGCCGTAGATATGTAGTCTGATTATAGGTTGGAGGTTATTTAGCCTCGCAGCAGGCTTTAAAAACGACCAAACAAAAAGACCGCAATATCTTCAAAATATTGCGGTCTTATTTGTTCTAAATATTTCCCCGCTGGTTGGGGAAGACTTCCAGAAAGTTCTTTTGACCCGGAGGGGCGTTGTATACTCTCTTAATCCGTATCTCTATCACGCAACCCGATCAGGTACAGAATGGAATCAAGTCCAAAATGGGAGATGGACTGGCGGGCATCCTGTTTAACTTTGGGCTTAGCGTGGAAAGCGATTCCCAGCCCGGCAATGGAGAGCATAGGCAGGTCATTGGCTCCATCACCTACCGCAATTGACTGTTGCAGGCTGATCTTTTCCTTTTCGGCAATTTTACGAAGCAGTTCTGCTTTTTTTGCTCCATCGACAATATCACCTATAACGCCGCCGGTCAGCTTGCCGTCTTTGATTTCAAGACGGTTGGCGTAGACATAATCAACGCCGAGCTTTTCCTGCAACTTCTCACCGAAGTATGTGAATCCACCGGAGATTATAGCAGTCTTGTAGCCGAATTTTTTTAGGTTGGTGATGAGTCTTTCGGCTCCTTCGGTAATAGGCAGCTTGCGGGCTATCCCTTCCATTACGGATTCATCCAGACCTTTGAGCGTCGCAAGCCGCTGGCGGAGACTTTCCTGAAAGTCGATTTCGCCACGCATAGCCGATTCTGTTATTCTGCTTACCAATTCACCGGACCCTGCCGCTTTGGCGAGTTCATCTATAACTTCAGCCTGAATAAGGGTGGAGTCCATATCAAACGCCACCAGCCGTCGGTTGCGGCGGAAGACGTTGTCTTCCTGCAGGGCTATGTCCACTCCGTCTTCAGCAGCCATATCAAGGAAATTTGAGCGCATGAGGTCTAAGTCTTCAGGCACTCCGCGGATGGAGAACTCCACGCAGGCATGGCGTGGTGCAGGTTCGCCATTCATTGGTATACGGCCCGACAGACGGTGGATCATGTCGATATTCAAGCCGTTATCAGTGATAATATGGGAGATTCGTGATATGTGTGCTCCGGTAATTTTAGAACCTACCAAAGTGACAATGTGGCGCATTTTACCCTGTGCATTAACCCAATCCATGTATTTATCGGCTTCAATGGGTTTGAACTTGACGTTGACGCCCAGTTCGTAGCCTTTAAACATGATGTCTTTGAGAACGGGTGCGGATTCAGCTTCGAGCGGAATTCGTATCAGCACCCCCAGCACAAGCTGACTATGAATTACTGATTGGCCGATATCAAGAATATCGATGCCGTAACCGGCCAGCACTCCTGTAAGAGCGGAAGTAAGGCCGGGTTTGTCCTCGCCGGATATTTGGATGAGAATTATTTCGGGCATGTTCTTTCCCTGAGTAAATTTGATGGTGCGGACTTTCTCATAAAACGCGTTCGCAGTAAATAAGCGACGGACAGCATGAAATGATCTTCCTGCTTGCTCCTTTGCTGTAGGAATCGTATGATGCATAGGAGAACCGTTTTATCTTGACCTCGGATAGGTAGGTACAATGAGTAGCGAAAAGAAAAGTGCAGATGTGTCATCATATGAACTGGATGGCCCGCTAGGGGAGGGGTTTCACCTTTCCGCAGCTCCCGGTCCAGACAAAATGCTGCATATTCAGCGGCGTATTCATGAGAAAATGGAAGACTATAAGGATTACAGCTTTTCCGCAACGGAAAAGCGGGCACTTATGATTTTCTTTGATCTCGCGCAGGAGTTCGACTCACTGGAAGATTTTTTCGCTGTATGTACCTCTGTCCCCAGATCATTATTTAATGTGGATTGCAGGTT
Organism: Maridesulfovibrio sp.; assembly: GCF_963667685.1. Classification (NCBI taxonomy): domain Bacteria; kingdom Pseudomonadati; phylum Thermodesulfobacteriota; class Desulfovibrionia; order Desulfovibrionales; family Desulfovibrionaceae; genus Maridesulfovibrio; species Maridesulfovibrio sp. The sequence goes on from NZ_OY763930.1 coordinate 1,575,351, forward strand.
TTACCTTGCAGTGGGGCCGGATGATTTCATCCCTGTGGGGTGGACTGAAAGCCGTGCCCCGGTATGCAGCTCAGTGCCTTTGGAAAAAACATTTGATTCAGGTCACTTATTTATCCCCATCCGCGGAAATATTGAGCTGGTTGACCAGTTGCCTTTTAAGCCTGCCGGTGATGTGATCGGTTGTTTTGAATTATATAAAATGGAAGAGCTTTCCGACCACCAGTCATTGTTTTTTGAGAAATTCGTCAACAGGGTCGGTTTTCAGCTGCACAGTAAGCTCATGCGCCGCAAGGGGCAGGAACATCTCGATTTTGTGCGTAATCTGGTTAAAGATGTCGGGCATAATGTCATAGTTCCTAATATGTATTTTAAGCTTTTTTACAATCGCTTACGTGATCGCATTGAAACTATTCGCCAGTTGCGCGAAGAGGTTCACAGGAAGTCAGTGGATGAGGTCAGCCAAGATCTTGATCTTCTATACAACGGGCTTGTGCAGCAGTTCAATGAGATCCACAGTCATTATGAACAGACGAGCCTTTTTCTGGAAACTCTTTTGCGGAGGCAGCACTTTGAAGAAGGGCGCTACATTGTAGAAAAACGGCCCTGTAATCTGCTCAAACAAATAATAGAACCGCAGCTTGAACGTTACCGCTCACGTTTCGAAGACCGTGGTATCCGGCTTGATATAAGCATGGGTGGGGTCCCTGACCTTGAAGTTCGCATCGTGGCGGATGTCGGTCTCATCTCGCAGGTTTATGCCAACCTGTTTTCCAATGCCGTTAAGTATACCCGCGAGGAAACGATGTGCGACGGGCGGCGTGATAAATTTACTGCATACGGTTGGGAAATTGTGGACGATTATTTCAAGAACGGTTGGAATGGTCTGAAACTTAACGTTTTCACCACAGGACCGCACCTTTCTGCAGACGACAAGGATAAGCTTTTTCAACCGGGTTTCCGCAGTGATAATGTCGGAGATGAGTACGGTTCAGGTCACGGATTGTTTTTTGTACGGCAGGTGGTCGAGTTGCATGGCGGTGAGGTGGGATACGAGCCGCAGGATGGTGGCAATAATTTTTACTTTATCCTTCCACTTGGTGCGAATTGAAGTTATTCGTGCTGATCTATATTGAATAGCTTCTTGGGTCATTACTTGATGGATTTTAGAATATATTGACCGTCTTTATTTTACTTTCCTATATAATTTGGCTTTATGTTGTATTATTCAATATAGAATGTAGCAGTAATGATTCTTGTGCAGAGATGAATGATTTAGCAATTTTGTTTTACTGCCTTTTCTGTATGTATCTTTTAGTGTAGTTTTAATGTTTTGCCTGTTTATAAAATTCATGGTAATGATATTCATAGTTGCTATTGACAATCCGAATCAATGCAGAAAAAGCAATCTGCTATATAGGGTTATTATATTTTGCATGTAAAACAGGCGCTTTTATTTTTTTTGTCTCGATAGGAGGTAAGCGTGTCAAAGTGGTTTGATGAAAGCTTGGAAAGAATTAAAAAGGCTACCGGAACAAGGACCCAGGTTCAGCTTGCCGAAATTTTGAATATTCGCCAGTCCAGTATATCTGATGCTAAGAGAAGAAGTTCTATCCCGGCTGAATGGTTCATCAAGCTGTATAGAACCCACGGGTTGAACCCGGAATGGCTTTCTGACGGTATTGAACCCGTCTATCTTAAGCCGGGTAAGGGCAAGATTGCCGCAGACCAGATACTGAGTGAAACAACCGCTCAGTACGGTCAGATACAGTCCCGTGGAAGAATTGTTCCCGTATCATCCATGGCCGGTGAAGATGCCGGTGCAGATGTCTGGAAACCACAGCAGATTTCAGAACTGAATATTCCCGAAACATACTACCGTTCTTCTCTGGTGGTATTGAAAGCCGAAGGTTCCTCCATGGAACCTTCAGTACGAAGGGATGCATTTGTTGGTATTGATGATTCCCAGAAGAGGCTCATGGCCGGCGATATCTATGCTATCCATGTTCCGCATCAGGGTGTGGTTATACGCCGTGTCTTCTTCGATCCTCAAAATTCCCGTTTCATCCTCCGTCCTGAGAATTCGCAGCATCCGGAACAATACATTCCGGTTGAAAATCATGAGAAGCATGTAGTCGGACGGGTCGTCTGGGTCATGCAAGAGTTGTAAGAATATTTATCTATAGTTGTTAAAGAGGTCCGGCGTCTGTCGGACCTCTTTTTTTATATAATGATACATTTTTCACTAGACTTGATTTAGTTTAATCATGCCCATATCAGGAATATGCACAGCGAAAACTTCTTTGATCAGTTAAATTTAAAATATATGAGGAAAGAATGAAAAAGATAACAGCCCCGGACATTACCGCCCTTAAGGGCCAGCGAAAAATATCTATGGTAACCGCTTACGATTATCCTTCCGGACAGATTGTCGATGCTGCTGGAGTGGATATGATCCTTGTTGGTGATTCACTTGGAATGGTTGTGCTTGGTTATGAAGATACCCTTTCCGTAACCATGGACGATATGCTGCACCATGCGGCAGCTGTTTCACGTGGTGCGAAGCGCTCTTTGATCGTCGGAGACCTGCCGTTTATGTCATACCAGCCTTCTGTGCAGATGGCGGTAGAGAACGCCGGTAGATTTCTCAGCCGTACCGGGGCGCGGGCAGTGAAATTAGAAGGCGGGTTTCCATTCCTGGAGCATGTGCGGGCCATTGTCGATTCCGGTGTACCCGTACAGGGTCATATCGGCTTGACCCCGCAGCATGTCGCACGTTTCGGCGGTTTCAAGGCTCAAGGCAAAAATGCAGTCTCTGCGGCAGCTCTGGTTGATGAAGCACTTGCCCTTCAGGAAGCAGGATGCTTTTCAATTGTTCTTGAAGCCGTTCCCCACGAAGTTGCCCAGGAAATCACTGCAAAACTATCCATTCCTACCATAGGCATCGGGGCCGGACCGGATACAGACGGTCAGGTGCTTGTATATCATGATATTCTTGGATTGTTTGACCGCTTTGTCCCCATGTTTGTGAAAAAATTTGCCCAATTGCGTGGTGAGAGTGTTGACGCGGTCAAGCGCTATATCGCAGAGGTAGGAGACGGTTCGTTTCCTGCTGAAGGCAACTTCAACCGCATGGACCCTGAAGAGTTGAAGCAGTTCAAGGAATTGCTTAAGGATAAAGTGTAATATCCGGTTATATTCGAGCCGGTTTTTTCTCTGGCTCTTAAAGTCGTTCAAGTATACTTTTAGTGTATCACCAACCTATCATGGAGGAATCGATGGCTGTATCTATTTTTGATCTTGGGCTTTCCGTTGAAGCTAATTCTCTTTTTCTACTGATCGAAGGCATGCTGGGCAGCAAAATCGATCCTAAGAAAAACTGCAAAGCAAAAGTCACAGATATAACTTATGCTGCCTGCCTTGAAAAATGGAACGGTGAGGAAAATGATTTTCTGGTTGCGATGAAAGAACTTATTGATGCCGGTGTCATTGCTGAAGAAGATGCTGTATTTAAAGTTATCTCCTCTGATAATTGGAAGAAAAAGTAGGTAGTATTGTCTTTTGATATTCTTTGGGGCGGTCTTTTCTGGCCGCTGTTTCGACTGTTGCTTTTCATCAGTCTCGGATTGTTGGTTGGTAATATTGTTGAAGGGTTGCGCTGGACCCGGGCAATGGGCCGGGTGGCAACACCTTTGATTCGTGCCGGACGTCTTAAAGATATAAGCGGGGCCAGTTTTGCGTTGGCCTTTTTTTCCGGTGTTGCAGCCAACTCAATGCTTTCCGAAGCTTATGAGAAGGGCGAGATTAACGATCGGGAATTGGTCATATCCAACCTGTTCAACAGCTTGCCTACATATTTTCTGCACATGCCCACAGTCTTTTTTATTGCTGCCCCGTTCATTGGCAGGGTGGCTTTTATCTATGTGGGGCTTACCCTTATTGCGGCATTTCTCCGTACCGGTGCTATCGTACTGTGGGGACGTTTTTCGCTGCCGCCGGATAGTTGTTGCGGTGATGTCTCCGGACGGCTTAAAGAACAGGAAGTAAAGTCGTTTCGTGAAGTTCTAGATAAGGCGTTTAAACGGCTTAAGCGTAGGCTGCCTAAAGTCTTTTACTTGACCATCCCGATTTACACCGTTTTTTTCCTGCTGCGCCATTATGGAATATTCAACGCTTTTGAGACCTACCTCAGTGATCATCTGACTTTTCTTGCATGGCTTGATCCCCAGGTTTTCGGGATTATTGCCTTCAGCCTTGCAGCGGAATTCACCGCCGGGCTTGCTGCTGCCGGTTCTTTGCTTGGTTCCGGGGCAATTGATCCGCGCGGAATTGTCTTGGCGCTTGTGATCGGCAACCTGCTCTCAACTCCGGTACGTGCCTTGCGGCACCAGCTGCCTTATTACGCAGGTATTTTCCGGGGCAGGATGGCTTTGAAGTTGATTCTATATAATCAGGGCCTGCGTGCGGTAAGCCTTGTACTTGTTGGGTCTGTTTATTTTCTGCTCACCATGTAGCGTTATCTGCTTTACTTCTTAAATGTGCAGCCTGATTTATTGCAGGTAATTGTTCCCAGTGTCTCACCGCCGGAGTTTTTGAGTACGCATTTTTTATAAGCGTATCCGCTGACAGCGTAGTAGTCGGTCAATAAGCGGAAAAGCTTATGGTTTGCAGATTCGGATTTCCCTTCAAGGGCCTGTTTATTGATTGTTGCGTACAGGGTGCCGGCTCGGTTGCTGTTCGTGCTGATAAGTTTATCCCCTGATACTGTCCGCAAGTTGAAAAAGTGCTGGAGTCCTTTCTCTTTTGCTCTGTATGCATCCATTTTTTGGGTGTACAGAGTGGAGCCGGGGTTTAATTTTTTCAGGGCTGCGTATCCGTTGATGTTTTGCAGTACCTTATATCCGGGGAGAGATTGCACGTGGCGCATGAGGAGTTCTTCTTCGGTGGAGTCAAGCATCGGTCGGTACTCATCAGGGCAACTGGTTTCTCTGTTGCTTAGATCTGCATTATAGGCAATAACACACATCTTTTTCTCAGGACGGGGAATCTCTTCGGCGATCTTGTCCATGAATTTCTCTGCGGTCTTAAGCGGGGTTTCCCCTGCGACTACAAACAGATAAAAATCTCTTTTGATTTTGAGGTCTAGGATATCTTTATCTTTGGGGTAATCTTTTAGACAGCGGGCAATATATTCGGCTCTTGTTTTTAAAAGTTCTGATCTATTGGTGTAATGTTCTATGCGGGATTTGTAGTACTTCTCTTCCGGGTCCAGCTCAGAAAGTTTTTGGTAGCCTTTGAGGTTTTCCTCAACCTGAACCGGGCTGAGTTTATAGACATAGTTGTATAGGAGTCCGGCAAGGTCTTTATTGGATAAAGTTTTTGGAGACACATTTTTTATTGATTCAAAATTATTGTCTATCACCGCAATTGCAACACCTGAAAAATCACACTGTCCATTTCTTTTTTTACGCAGTTTGTTAATTTTTGATGTGATAGTTACTGTTTTCTTGTGGTTGGAATTATCCAGAATCGCAAGAAAACCGCTTTTATTCTGCGTCACGGCTTCCACGCCTGAAATGTGTTCGAGTTCGGTCTTGAACTGGTCAGAGCAATCTTCCTGCGCAAAAGCCGGAAGAGTTGAGAAGAGAATAAACAGGATGAAGAGAAAAATTCTGACTTTCATGGTGACCCCAAAAAAACGGTTAAAGGACTCCGAGATCCTTAAATTTAAGATAAATTTCTCGACTTACCCATGCATCGGTTGCTGCGTAGGTAATCTGCTGCGGGGTAAGTTCCTTGCGGCCCCAATTGGAGCACTGGACACCTTTTGAAATGCGGAATCCAAGCAGGTTGGCAGCCAGGTTTCGCAGACCGTTTGTCTGCATTTCCAGTGATCTTGCCAGATCGCCGAGGTCTACAAAACCTCTCCCCTCAAAGTGTGAAACATCACGCAATTCCTTAACATCATTGATAACCGCTACTCCGGTTTTGATAATATCGGCTGACGAGAGAATTTCTTTAATGTGATCGGAAAGGGAAATATGATTAAGGTGCAGCAGAAATACGCAATCTTCAGTCGCTAATTGGATAAGAGAAGGGGGATAGGATACCCCTTTGCGGAAGACAGGCCTGGTTTCTGTATCAAAACCGAGCAGCTTGCAGTTGCTGAGTTCCTTAATCGCCCCCGGAACATCTTCTTCTCGGTCAATGAGTTTGATTGGGCCTTCGTATTGGCGAAGGGGCATTTCGTTGATGTCATCTTTTGTGAATTTTTTTTTATATTGTTCAGGTATTTGCATAGAATATTGAGCCCGGTAGTAATTACATTTCCATTATTGGAAACAACGAATTCCTACCGGCCCGTGATGCTTCAGGATGTATAAGTCCTGAAAAACCACGGGCGAGCAGGATAAAAAATGTCCCATCTGAATATTAGGCAAACAAGCCTTCGTCAACCCCAGACAGCTTATAAAGCACCATCTGCTTCGTTCTGTGGCCAAACTCTGAAACTCGTGTATGTCTGGATACACGTCGTTCCAGCGTCTGGCCTTGAGCCTTGCAGCTGGCACTTTCTAAGCTGTCTGTAAAATTCTGCGTCCAAACTCTGAAACTCGTGTATGTCTGGATACATCGGGGGCGTATGCTTCTCAGGGATTCCAAAGGGGATTATCCCCTTTGGCCGCCGGAGGCAACACCCCATAAAAACAGCACAAAGCGCATCAAATCAATTCTATTGGTGCTCGCGGGTTTTGCTGAAAGTGATTTTGGGCCATTCCTCTTCAGCCTGCTGCAGACGCCATTGACTGGGGGCAAGGAAGGTCAGGTTGTCGTCACCGTCAAGGGCGACAAAACGGGGGTAGCGTTTCTTGATGCCGTCAATTTCTTTTGGATCTGTACTGCTGAGCCAGCGGGCTGTGTGATATTCTACCGGTTCGTATAGAGCTGCAACACTGTATTCGTCCTTGAGGCGGGACATGATCACATCAAACTGGAGCAAGCCTACTGCGCCAAGGATTTTGTCGTTGTTTCCCAGTGGCTTGAAAAGCTGAACGGCTCCTTCTTCGGCCAGCTGGTGCAGACCTTTGTCAAGCTGCTTGCTTTTGAGGGGGTCTTTGAGGATTACCCTGCGGAAGTGTTCTGGGGCAAAATTGGGAATACCGGTGAACTTCAATTCTTCCTTGCTTTCGGTGAATGTGTCCCCGATTTTTATTGTCCCGTGGTTATGCACGCCGATGATGTCTCCGGGGTAGGCTTCTTCAACCCCGGTACGGTCCTGTGCCATGAATATAGTCGCGTTTGCGATCTGCACATCTTTGCCTATGCGGTGATGACGGACCTTCATGCCGCGCTGGAACTTGCCGGAACAGATGCGCATGAAAGCGATGCGGTCACGGTGCGCCGGATCCATATTGGCCTGAATCTTAAAGGCCACGGCGGAAAATTCTGATTCAAATGGTGAAATTTCACGGGTTGTAGTCGCGCGCGGCTTGGGATGCGGTGCCAGCTCAACAAACGAGTCGAGCATTTCCTGTACTCCGAAGTTGTTGATGGCACTTCCGAAAAATACAGGAGTCTGTTTTCCTGCGAGGTAACGTTCCTTGTTGAAGGGGTATCCTGCTCCTTCGAGCAGTTCCAGTTCTTCGCGCAGCTGGTCCGCCTGATCACCAAGCAGCTCATCCAGGCGGGGGTCGGAAAGGTCTTTAATTACTTCACCTTTTTGGATACCTCCACCATGTATGGCAGAAAAAAGATGCAGTTCACCTTTGTGGATGTTGTATGTCCCCTTGAAGTCGGAGCCCATGCCGATGGGCCAGCTTAGGGGGGCGCATTCAATTTTCAGGGTATCTTCAATGTCCTGCAGAAGATCAAAGGGATCGATTCCTTCGCGGTCCAGCTTATTGATGAAGGTGATAATGGGAGTGTCGCGCATGCGGCATACTTCCATCAGCTTTTTGGTCTGAACCTCAACACCTTTGGCGCAGTCGATAACCATGAGTGCGGAGTCAACTGCGGTCAGCACGCGGTAGGTATCTTCTGAGAAGTCCTGGTGCCCGGGGGTGTCCAGCAGGTTGACCTCATAGTCGTGGTAGTTGAATTTCATGACCGACGTGGTTACGGATATACCGCGTTCCTGTTCCATAGCCATCCAGTCGGAGGTCGCATGCCGGTTGGCCTTGCGGGATTTAACGGTTCCGGCCATCTGGATGGCTCCACCATAGAGGAGAAGTTTTTCGGTCAGGGTTGTCTTACCGGCATCAGGGTGACTGATGATGCCGAAAGTTCTGCGGCGTTCTACTTCTTTTTTTATCTTGGGATCTACATTCTGGGACATGATATATTACCTGCGTGTTGCTTTTTTGATCGTGGCGGTGGACTCTGGTAAGGGATTGTTTCCCATTATTACTGAGATGAGTTCACCGTAAGTGCTGGATTGTCCGTATCAGGATTAGCGCAAAGGTCAAGTAATACATTCATGACTACGGCTGCAATTGAGTGGCAATGGACAGTGAAAAACGTTATATTTGAATCTGGTCAGCAGTATTAAAAGGCAGGAGTGGATAGTGATTAAAAAAGCAAGTTTGCGTTTATTGCAGCGTCCGGCAATGGAAGAGACTATTTTAGCGAAAGAAATTTATCGTAGAACTTCTTTGGCTGAAGATCTTGCAGAAGCAGGCAATCCTGATGTGCTGCTGGATGGGCCTTTGTTGCTGAACATAATGGTTAAATATTTTTATGCATATGTTTACCCGGGGTCTCATGAGCAGATTTTGGATTTGAAAGAGATATCATTGCTCTTTGATCAGTTTGTACACCGCAGACTGGGGAGTGATGTGCTGGAAAAATGTCTGGAACTGCGCAAGAAACTGCTTGCGTACGGATTCGCGCTATGCATGCTGGCCGACTTGCCGAAAACCGTGCATATCTTCAAAGTCATTGCCGAATCAAAGACAAAGCTTCGCGGAGAACCTTTTACCGGGCTGGATATCGGGTCCGGTACAGGAATCCTGATGCTGGCCATGGATGTGCAGGCCCGGCGCAACGGATTTGAAACTTCAGCACTTGTCGGTATTGAGCGTAATCAGATTGTGGCTGAAAGAACTAACGAAGTGCTTGGCCGGCTGGGTTTGGGCAATGTGCTGGTGGCTGATGCTAAAAAAGTGGACAGCTATGGTTTTCTTGAGGGTCGCAAACTGCATTTTATCTGTAATGAAACCCTACCCGGCAGTGGACGGAGTCTCTGGAAGGAAGATTTTATTTTTATCTGTAAGACCTTGTTTGAAGGTTTACGGGAGCAGACAGCTGAGTCCGGGTTTTTTCCGGAAGCAGTGCAGGTGGGACGTACACCGGATGAAATGCTGACAGTTCTGGACAGCTTTACAGGATTTCAGCTGAAGAATGAACGGTATCCTTTGCGGCTCATGAAGCCCTTTGCCATAAGGCTTTCCGGGCAGATGACAGCTCTGACCCATATCGGGCAGGACTATGAGCAGTTGATACAGCCCAGCTGGAGAAGTGCCCTGAGCAGCAGATGGTAATCAGTAATAAATGCCGCTTCCCGCAGGAAAATTTCAGTTTTCCAGCTGGAGGAATTCTTCAAGAACCCGGAGCAGTTTTTTCTTTTTAATCGGTTTGGCCATATGAGCTGTGCATCCGGAAGCCAATGCTTTTTGCTCGTCCTCATGAAAAGCGTTTGCGGTCAGGGCCATGATCGGGGTCGGGGAGAGTTCATTTTCAGCCTCATAATCCCTGATGGCTTTTGTGGCCTCGTATCCGTCCATGGTCGGCATCTGTATATCCATAAGCACGATACCGAATTTACCTTTTTTAAATTTATCTAATCCTTCCTGACCGTTTTCAGCGTAGGTTATTTTGTAAGGAGTTCCCTGCAGGAACAAATTGATGACCATTCTATTGTCTTCTGAATCTTCTACCAGCAGGATGTTATTTTTTTTCTGCGACTCAGATGGCTGAGCAGGAGCAGCTCCCGTGATTTCCTGCTGGCTGCTGTTTTGTCTTGCTTGCGTATAAAGTTCATTCTCACTGTGTTCATTTGGGCTTTCGTATAAATCAGAGTATCGGACGAACTCCACAATAGCCTGTGGATAAACGGGGCGGTGGATATAGGTGGCTCCAAGCTGCTTAGCGCGGGCGGTTGCTTTGGGCTGCGGCTTGGCTTCCATGATCATCATCAATTTCCAGTTAAGGCATGGGCCGTGCTTCAGCTTTTTCAGAACCTCAAAGCGATCTTCATCTCCAGTTGGATGACCAATGATCAGGGTGCTCAGCTCATAGTCTGAGAGCGAAATTTCAGCAGCAAACGCAGAGGAATCAGTCAGGTTCTCTGCTAGATAAACGTTGGCTCCCAAATCGCTGAGGCTGCGCCCAAGAACTTCCCGGCAGGTTGATTTGCGGTCCAAAATTAGGATGGCTGTATTCTGTAATGGCGGCGGGGTTTCCGGCTGCATGGGATATGCCGCGTTGAGGGTAAATGCAAATGTGGCCCCCTCTCCCTTGGTGCTTGAAACAAAGATCCCTCCCTGCATGCTTTCGACCATGCGGGCACAGATGGAAAGACCTAAGCCGGTTCCACCAAAATGCCGGGTAGTGGAAGAATCGGCCTGCGAGAAAGTTTCGAATATCGAATTCAGCTTTTCTTCAGGTATGCCGATACCAGTGTCTTTGATAAGAATGCGCAGATAGCCTTTTTCAGTTATATCCGCTTCGAATGTTATCAGTCCTGCTTCAGTGAATTTTAAGGCATTACCAACCAGATTGACAAGGATCTGCCTTATGCGGGTCGGGTCTCCGGTGATAATTCGGGGTACTTCAGGTGCGATGTACCAGCAGAAATCAACCTTTTTAATCTGGGCTCTGAGTGCGAAAATAGAACCGATTTCTTCAAAAAGCTCCTCAAGGTTGAAGTCAATTTCTTCAAGATTGATTTGTCCTGCCTCGATTTTAGATAAATCAAGAATATCGTTGATCAGCAGAAGCAGATTTTCTCCTGCATTTCGGAAAATTTTTACATAATTTCGTTGAATTTTAGTCAATCTGGATTCCCATAGGAGGTCCGCCATGCCCAAAATTGCGTTCATGGGAGTTCTTATTTCGTGGGACATGCTGGCCAGAAAATCACTCTTGGCAGCATTCGCCGCGTCGGCGGCAACTTTTGCTTTTTCAAATTCCTGAGCCTGTCTTTTTTCAGTTATATCTTCGAGCACACCTTCAAGGCATTTCTGTTTGTTGCTGTCCACTTCAAGGGAAACCGTCACGCTGACCCATATCGGTGTACCGTCTTTACGACGCATCTGTATTTCACGGTCACGGATGATACCGCCTTCATACAGCTCTTTAACTATCGTCTCGTGGAATTTCGGGTTAACATAAAGGCTTCTGATCTGGATTTTTCTGATTTCGTTCCAGCCACGGTATCCAAACATTTCAGCTAATGCCCTGTTGGCCTTGAGTAGTAGTCCATCTACATCAACTTCCGCTCGAAAGACACCTACGTTGATGCTTTCCAGCAGGGTGCGGTGTTGTGTTTCGGAATCACGCAAATCGGAATATAGCCGCGCGTTCTGAATTGAAATGGCGGCCTGCGAACAGAGCAGGTTCAAAACTTCAAGACGGTCGTCGGTGAAAACTCCAGGACTGAGGTTGTTCTCCAGATAAAGAACTCCGCGCATAATCTGCTGGTTTATGACCGGCATGGCGAGAATGGACTTAGGCTTAGTCCTTATAATGTAACTGTCGATGGAGAATGGGCCTTGTGCCCCGGCATCGCGGAGTACTATATTGTCCTTGGACCGGAGGACGTAGTTGACTATACTGCGGCAGTACAATTCCTGATTTGGGTCCGGGTTGGGCTGTGTTGTGATACCGTGTTCCGATACAAACGCATGGGCGGTCAGTTCCAGTTTGTTTTTATTGTTCAGGAGCAGGGTCGCCTTTTGCGCTCCGGCATTTTTGATGACGATACGCATGAGTTTATCCAGCAACCTGTTCAGGACTATTTCTCCGGAAATTGCCTGTGATGCATTGATTACTGCCGAGATATCAAGAGAACTGCTGTTTTTATCTCCAGAATGGTCATTGCAGTTGAACTTACCGGAACTGTCACATAGCTGCGGGTATTCATTGAGCAGCCGCTGTACTTTGGCGGTGGCACCCCACTCCCGGTAGTGATGACAAGCCTTAGATAACAGGGCAACTGCCGAATGATGACCGCCGATAGATAAATGAAATTTTCCCGCCAGCTCACAAGCCAGTCCGCTGAAATTATTGTATCCGGCTGTAGAGCAGCGCTCAATGGCCTCTTCATACAGGGCCATGGCAGTGCTGTTCTCACTGTTTATTCGTGCATATTCGGCTTTTCCGATCAGGTAGAGATGGCTGAAGTTATCCGGGCAGCTATTTTCCCATTTCTTCAGACGTGACAGGGAATGCCGTATGCGTTTCAGAAATAATCTTTTGGTCTTAGTCTTTTCTGAATTAAAGACGGCTGCCATATTGACGATGCTGAACAAGTGAAAGACCGCGATTGAATACATTCCGAAAAGGGCATCCTCTACTTTGTCGTAGAGCATGTTGATGTGCTCAAGGGCCTTGGAATGATAGCCGAAGAATGAAAGCGCGATAAGCTTTGAAAGCGAGGTCCAGTTCTCCACAACCTCCGACCCGCTGCTTTTGGCTGTGCTGACCAGGGTCATTTCCTGAAAACTGGTATCATCCAGATGCCCGGGAGTATCGGTTTTGCCTTGCATGCTCTTGCATATCTGCAAGGTAAGGTTGATGACTCCGGCACTCATGGTGTTTTTGTTTTTCCGGATGAAGTTTAAATAGCGGTCCGCAAAGCTGTATACTTCTGAAATATGCTGCCCCTGAAAGAATTTAAGTTGAACTGCAATATATCCGGCGTAACGGGCGTAGGTGTTATCTCCGTTCATGACCCCGCAGTTGAAGGCCTTGTCGAGGGTGTTGATATTTTCCTGCAGGGGGACATGCCAGTGGTCGTGCATTCCGCCACGAAGCATATTCATCTTGGCTTCCAGTTCCGGGCTTCCGAACTGTTTATTCAAATTTACGGCCAGCTTGGTGAAAAGTTGTGATCTTTTGAAATCAAAGTTGCACGAGGCCAGCAGCACGGCATAGAACATATAGCAGAATGGCGAGAATGCCGCATTGCCGTGCTTTATTGAAAAACGAATCATTTTAAGGATGATATAGGCCACCAGTTTTTTATTATACATGTATGCCGGGGCAATTATCTGCATCAACAGTTGCAGTATCTCAAGATGTTCTCCTGACTTCAGTTCTGGCAGGTGGTACAGGCTGTTTATTTCCCGAAAGTAGAGCACTGCCTTTGTCTTCATAATTTCAGCGCCGAGTGCTATTTTTCCTGGATGCTCAGGAATATCCATCTTATATTGCGCCAGGGTATTTAGCCCGATTTTTACTGCTTCATGGTATCTGCTTTGGTCGGAGTACAGTTGTATTTTGGATAGCTGGGCTCTGGTGGTGTCTCTGCGCTCTTTTGAATGCTCCAACATCTTCTGAAATATATTTTCAGACTGTTTGATTGATTTACTCAGGAATTCACATTCATACCAGTCCAGATGCATGTCAAAGCATTCCCTGTAGTCTGATTCCCAGCCTTCGGAAGAGAGCAGTCGTGCTGCCGTGGAAAAGTAACCTGCGGCCATTTCGAAAGCGGAACTCCTTTTGGCTTTGCGACCTGACTTTATGAAAAATTTTGAAATTTCTTTTTTTTCGTTGGGATCATCAATTGCGCTGATACACATGCTGTACTGGGCAGCAATTTCAAATGTAGCTTCTTTAAGCTCATCCGGAGAGCAAATTGTGCGTATGGCTTTGCCTATTGCCATATGCAGGTTGGTTTTTTCCGTAGCATTCAGCATGGAATATGCAGCTTTCTGCACCCGGTCATGCATAAAAGACAGGTAGTACGGACCGGATTGGGTATCGAGCTCGATAGCAATGGTTGCAGCCCCTTCATCCGAAACGATCAATCCTTCCTGCAGGGCCAGACTCAGATAATCCATAACTATCTCGTGGGGCAGATCCTGAATTTCCAGAAGGATACGGAGATCAAATTTGCATCCTATTCCCGAGGCGGCCTTTAGTATTTCCTGCCCTTCACGAGGCTGGGCCATGATTTTATCAGCCATAAGCTCAATCAGGTTGCCGTCCATGGAAATATCCCGGATGGCTTGAAGGTCCCATTCCCAGCAGGCTTTTGCCTTATTGAATTTGATTAAGTCCGCCCGGTACATATTAAGCAGGTATTCTCGTACAAAGAGGGGATTTCCGCCTGTGCGGTTATAAATAATCCGTGCCAGCTCTTCTGTGCGTTTGCGCTCACTTCTAAGGGTTCTGCTGATAAAGCCATGGACATGGTGCAGCTTCAGTCTGTCGAGAGTTATTGTTCTGGCCCGGGGGTTGAATTTTATAATATTGTTAATGCGCTCTTGAATCGCATTCTCCATTGGCTGGCTGGTTCTATATGCGCAGATAATCATTAAATGGGATGTTTCCTGATCCTCAAGCAGCCGCTTGAGAAGCTGCATGGTGGAAATATCGCCCCATTGCAGGTCGTCCAGAAAGAGGACAAGAGGTTTGTCTATGCTTGGAAAAACCTTGATGAAATTTTTAAATGCCAAGTTGAACCTGTTTCTTGATTCTGTGGAATTGAGATCTGGTGGAGGGGGCTGTTCTCCTATGAGCAGTTCCAACTCAGGCAGCACTTCTGTTATCAGGCTGGCATTTTGGCCAAGCACACTGGTAATTCTTTTTTTCCAGGCGTTGATTACCGGTGCGGGGCTGGATAGGCGTTTACGCAGCAGGTCTTGAAAAGCCGTAATTAATGCGCTGTAAGGGCGGTTACGCCTGAACTGGTCGAATTTACCGGAAATGAACTCCCCGTTCTCTTCGTATACATACTCGCTAAAAGATTGCACAAGAGAGCTTTTGCCGTTGCCTGTCTCTCCGCGGATAAAAACAACTTCACAGCTGCCCAATATCACTTTATCGAAGGCTTCTTTTAGTTCCTGCTTTTCAGCTTTTCTGCCGAACTGTTTCTTCGACAGAGTGAATATTTCAGAAATATCCTGATAGCCTGGCGTAAAATCATTGATGATGACTCCACCATTTATGATCTGCAAACATGATTTGAGATCATGCATGATACCATGTGCGGACTGATAACGGTCGCCAGGATTCTTTGAGAGAAGTTTTGAAATTACTTCAGACAGAGGAGCCGGAATTTCGGGATTAAAGCTTCGCGGGTCCGGTGGCTCTTTGGCGAGATGGCAATGAATCAATTCCAGATCGTCTTCGGCTGTAAACGGTTTATGGTAGGCAAATAATTCAAACAGCGTCACACCCAGTGAATAAAAATCAGAGCGGCGGTCCAGTTCTGCGCTTATCCTGCCGCTTTGTTCCGGTGAAATGTAGGAAATATTGTCCTTGGAGATAAGTGCCGTTAAATTCTGGCTGAAGGAGTCGGTTATACGGGAACTGTGGTGCAGGTTGGTCAGGAGAACCTGACTTAGATCATCAGTGATGGCGATGCTGTCCGGGCGGATATTCCGGTGTAGAAATCCCTTGGAATGAACATGGCTGATGGCATTGGTGAGGCTGATTGCCAGTTGCAGCTTTTGGCGCAGGTCCATATTGGACAGAGGAATCATAGAGCTTAAGAGATTGTAGCCTTTGTCCTCCAGAATCAAAGCCAGTGAATTATTGATGCGTTGCAGGGCAACAGCTTGGAGTATGCATGCTTTGCCGATTTCTAAAGATGTTGCGTATTCATTTTTCAATCCGTCAAGCACGCCCGGAGGCAATGGCTCCGATGTGGGAATTTTAATGAGCACGGGATAGTCGTCATATTCCCTGACAGCCCTGTACAGGGTCGTGTCATTCCCTTTGGTAAGGATAGAAATATCCTCATAACCGGCAAGATCGATCATCGTTTAAAGTTCTCCCGAGGCGGCAACTTTAACCCGGCGTGCAGGTTGTTTAAATATAGTTTATTGCGGTAGTGTTATTTTTATTATCCTTTAATCAGTTCAGCGTAGAATACTGACTTTGTTATAGCATTATTGATGGAATCTGTCATGGCCGGATTTCATAAAAAGGGGAAATTGATTGTAATTGTTGATGTGTCAGGAAATATGGGCGGAGAGCATAAGCAGTCCAAAGCCAGTAATAACAGTAGCCCCGAGCAAAGAAAGTGCTGAATATAAGATTCTGACGCTGCTGCGGAAACTGCTGCGGTCTATGGCATTGCGGGCTTTTGACGCAACAAATGCAAAGCCGGAAGTGGTAACGGCCATTCCCGTAGCAAGGAAGACCATTGCGCTAAGTCCTGCGCTAAATATGCCTGTGGAAAGGGTGTAGACCAGAATAATTGCTGCTCCCGGACAGGGAACAATTCCGGTTACGAATGCAACGGTAGCAATCTCTTTTAGTGATCCTCGGCCCTTTGCTTCGCATTTTTCCCGGTTATTGTCTTTTTTGAACAATGAGCGCACGGCCTCAACAAACAACCATAATCCGATTAGAGCTACCAGTCCGTAGCTTGCGGTCTGTAAGTTGCGGTTGAAAGCTTCAAACCCGGCCATGCCGTTTTTCAGAAACAAATAGGCAGCGCAGACAGCAATGGTCGCGGACCCGACATGAACGAGAGTGATTACCCAGGACATGAAAGCAGCCGCTATTGTGGAGCCGCCGCGTGAGATGAAATAGGCGCAGACCACTGATTTACCGTGCCCCGGACCGACAGCATGGACAACCCCGTACATGAAGGCAAAAGCAAGGAACATCCAGAATGATTTGCCGTAGGGATCTTTTTTGATATCGCGTGCAAATCCGGTTAATTTAGCCCGTATTTCTTTTTGCAGAATGGTGATTTCGAACATTATCCTGGAATAGATCCCTCCGGTCCAGTCCCTTTGGACGTCAACGGCATTTTTCTCCTGCGGAGGGGCGGAACTGAAAGGTGAAGGAGCGCTCAGTTGCTTCTTTTCCTGTTTTTGCGGGGCAAAAAAAGGATTGTGCTGTTGCGCATAGGCATGGAATGTACAGAAAACGAAAGTAAGAGTCAGTATCAGAGTCAGCAGGATATTTGTATTCTTCATATCTCTTATTTGTTTTGCATGGTCAGTACCGCTGCTTCGGGTACAATCTGGTCAAAGAAATAAGCCATCTCGGCAACAGGTTCCAATTTAAGGCTGGTCTGTAATTTCCCGTTCGGCCCTATAATCTTGTTCTTCGGGTCCATCTGGACCGCAGTATAGAAACTTTCATCATATATGGCGACCATGACAGTGTGTTTGGCGTTACCGGATACATTTAGTGGAACGAAAAAGCTGTAGACAAGAGTTCCATCTTCAACGGAAGGTTTGAACTGAGTTGCTTCCACCGGGGTATGTTCCTTTCCGTCAACAAGGACACGTGTGAAGTAATTGAAGTTCTTCAGGTTGACAAAAGCTCCCTGCTCCATGGCGGTGGCTTCATCCGGGGTGAGCTTGTTGTCATGGTTCTTATCGAAATCGCCAAGTATCATGGTGGCGAACATTTCATCGAACCACCATTTTTGGCGAACCCCTGCAAGTCCTTTCTCGTTGAATTCAAAAGTCAGGGAACAGTCCACAAATACATGCGGGTGGGCGGAGGTCTTTATCGGGCTGAGCAGACAGAAAAACATTGCCCCGATAAATACAGGTAAGGATAAAGCAGTCTTTTTTTTACTGCGGTATTCGCGATGGTTTTGCATGCACGCAAGATGGTGGATGAACTGAAAAGTGTCAAGCCGGCAGAATATAAAAACTCCGTGCAGTACTGGAATTGCACGGAGTTTTTATGCCGGGAAAATTGGTGGTTTAATCTCTGGCTCTGATGCTGCGGACCACAAAATCAGTGGTCTCTTCGTAGAGGTTGGGCAGGTCGTAGGGAGAAAGGAATCTGGTCCTGACTGTACCGACGATGTTGGAATAAACAATGGTTGTGGTGTCATCTACGGAAAGCCCGCGGATGGAACCGTCTTCAATGCCGCGCTCTACAGATTCCCGGATAACGTTCAGTAGTTGCTGGAATTTAACGGCAATGCGGGTCCGGTCCAGTTCTATCTGTACGTCAGAAAAAGGAGAGCAACGCAGTAGCACCGGAAAAGTATTGCGGTGTTGCAGAGTATAGCCGAGATAACTGCGCATAAATGTCTGTATGCCTTCAAGTCCGTTTGGCGCCTTACGGGTTTCCTCGCTCAGGTATTCCGTGAGGTCTTCAACAATGGCTACCCCGGCAGTGATGAATAGTTCCTCTTTTGACCCGAAATAGTGGGAAACCAGCCCGAATGCCACACCAGCCCTTTCAGAAATCATCTTAACAGTTGTACCGGCATAGCCGTAGCGTCCGAAAATCTCCTGGGCCGCATACAGTATCGCGTCTTTTTTATTTTTACCTTTCATGGCCCCTCGCTGGCACGTTAAAGGTTTGCGGTAAGGCTTTATTTAGGAATGGACCGAATAAAGTCAGCCGTCATATGTTTGCTCGCTTGCGGTTTTATAGGCTGGATTGATTGCGCGGTCAAATCGATGAGTTTTTTGTGGCGGACCTGAGTCAGCTGACTCGCGTCCGTTTTGTTTTGTATCCGGTTGTTTTGTATGGGGAACAGATCGTCTGGAAAGGAGTCTCCGCGGTCTATATTTTCAATCAAAACATAAGGATAGTTACATGAGTTTACGGAACGATTTTACCCTGAGGCCTAAAAGAAGGAAAGATTTGAGCCTTGCTCTGCGTATGTACGGCGAAAACGAATCACCGGAAGTACAGGTTGAACACATGTGGGAAGTTTACTCTCCATCCACAGCTATGGTTCTGCTTGAGCCGAAACCAGATTTCTCCGGATTTTCACATGGTGATCGAATGTATCCAACCATGATGGAACCTGAAATCAAGGAACGCTGGGAGCAGAAACAGAAGGAATGGGAAATTGCAAAGGAACGCTACGGATGGCGGAAGCGCTTGGCCCATTTCCGTTTTATACACGAAAACCGGAATCATAAGTTGGCCCGTGACTTATCGCAAACCGAGTATGGCAAAGCTCTGATTGAAGAGTTCTCATCAAAGCAAAAGCTACAATCACAACCAGTTCTGAATAAGGAATGGCATGACGAATTTAATCAGGCCGGACCGGACTCCGGTTCCGAAGCTGAGCCGCGGATAACCCCTTTTATTGTGTCCGGCAGTGAGAAACCTTTTTCCGTGCTAGCTACAAAAAGGGATGAAGACGGTCGCATTGTGGAAAAAATCTGCTCTCTCGAACCCAAAGACCACCATCTGCGATACGAATATGATGCGGGGGGCAGACTGCATAAAGTCTGGAAGGATGAACGGCTGATTGAGGAGTACCTGTATGGCAAATACGGTGAGCGCTACTTCGGGACCACTCAGCAGGCAGGACAACGCCGCTTTATTTATGGGCCGGGGCTACGGCTGGAGCAGGCCGGAAATTTGAAATATTCCTATGATGACCATGGTCGGATGGTCATGAAACAGAACGGCTCCAACGTCACAAAATATCAATATCATCAATCCGGCCTGTTACAGCAGGTTAATCTGCCAGATGGACGCAGGATTTCATATGTAATCGATCCTCATGGAAGGCGCATGGCCAAACAGGTAAACAGCAGAACCGTGGAAAGTTACAGCTGGGATAATTCAGGCAGGCTGGCTGTTGTGGTCGATGGAGAAGGCAATAACCGTAAAGAGTTTGTCTATAACGATGAATGCAACCCCGTATCCATGTATTACAACGGCCAAATCTATTCACTGGCTTCCGATCAGGTCGGGACAATATATATGGTCGCTGATGCTGGCGGGAATGAAATAAAGCGGATTATACGTGATTCATTCGGTAATCTTACTGTCGACACTAATGAGCGCATCAAGCTTCCTTTGGGGTTCGCTGCAGGGCTGCATGATACTGATACCGGGCTGGTTCATTTCGGCCAGCGGGAATACGAACCATCCATAGGTCTTTTTATCCAGCCTGATCAACTGGTTACTAATGACAGAGTTGTGGATGCTTACAGTTATTGCCACAATGATCCGGTTAATATTGGGGAATGGACTGCTTTGTCTGGAAATTTTGGTTGAGGATCGTCCTGAGTATCAATAACCTGGGGGAGGATTTTCTCCCTCAGGTTTGGACTGAGATAGGTATACAGTCTTTGTTGTGGTTCCGTTTGATTAGAGGGCTGTTTTATCACTTGCAAGTTCTTGCCCGCAAAAAAGACAACTGCTAGTCTTCATGAAAATCCAATTCTAGGAGTTTCTCCATGGACCCATCCTCAATTAACAACATCCTTATGCTGGTTATCGTTATAGGGGCGGCTGTCTTGCCGTTTATTTTGGCTACCCGCCTTCGCCGTACTAAGCCGGGTGTTCTTTGGCTCGGCCTGTTGCTTTGTATTATTTTCGGGCCGGCGGGGCAGGTTTATGTTGCGGGCTGGATTCCGTGGTTCCTGATTGTTCTCGGAGTTTGTATCGGGGCGCAGCAGCTTCTTTCGCCGCAGCTGGCAATGCTTTGCATGGTTGTGGTTTCGCCGCTGGTCATGTTTTTCAGAATGCGGAAATAGCCCGGCTACTCCTGTGTTACTTCCGGGGGAGCAGGGCAGGGGCAGAGCAGCCCGCGCAGCATATGTCCCATGGTTTCTTCCATGCGGTCCCACCCAACTTCATCCTGTAGGCTGACACCGCCGTAATGCTTGGTGTTCAAGGATCGAATTGAAAGGTAGGAAATGGCACCGCCCAGAATTGCCACCGCTGCTGCAAGGTCCACATTGTCGGGAACATCTGGGGTCATGTGCTCGAAAAATTCCAATGCAGTGCGTACCCGCACATCCTCCAGTAAATCCGAAAGCGGAGTCCGCTCCAGCATTTCCCAGGCCAGAAGGCGCAAGGTGTCTGGTCTTGTCTCAAGGGTCCGCCTCAAGGCTGTGAAGAATGCCGCCACCTGTTTCTCCGGCTCAATTTCCGGAAATTCTGAAGGCGCATTTGAAAGCAGCTCTTCAGTGGTCGGCCAGTAGATTCCGGAGACCGCCAGCTCGCTGATCAGATTTTCCAGCCCGTTGAAGTAGCTGTAGATAGTCTTGCGGCTTACACCGGACTTGAGCACGATTTCATCCACATCAAGATTGTTGAACCCTTTTTTTGCTGCGCATTTATACGCGGCATGCAGAATCTTTCTGCGTGTTGCTGTAAGGGTATTGATTGGCACTACTTTTAAAGTCATGGCTGTTCTCTTGTACGGAAAATAGTTTTTGCTGGTGGTTGCATAAGAGATTTTCTGTTTCTGTATTTGAATTATATCTTATTTTAAAAGATAAATCCGGACTGATTTTAGTCAAGGAGTCCGGTTAGGTAGCTGTTGCTTTTGTTTTTTTGCGTTTTAGCACATAATGTGGAAACTAAAACTTGCAGCAAACTTACGGAGATAATTAATGGGTTCGAGAATTCTTGTAATCAATCCCGGATCAACATCAACAAAAGTGGCAATTTTCAACGATGAAACAGTGTGTTTCGATGCTGAAGTAAGCCATCCCCGTGAAAGTATAGATAGGTTTTCAGATGTATTAGGGCAGAAAGAGTTTAGAAGTGCTGCTGTTATGGATCTTATTAAAGATGAAGTTGCAAAAGGAACTCCGGATATGGTTGTCGGCAGGGGAGGATTGCTTAGGCCCATTCCCGGCGGACCGTATTCCATAAATGACGCCATGCTTTCCGATCTTGAAAATGAGCGTTACGGCTCGCACCCTTGTAATTTAGGAGCAATGATAGCCTGTGAACTAGCAGAACAATGGGCCGTGCCATCCATGATAATGGACCCGGTGGTAACAGATGAGATGGAGCCGATGACTAAGATTACCGGTCTCCCGGAAATTAAGCGGAGAAGCGTTTTCCATGCTCTGAGCCAGCGTGGTGTGGCGCGCAGTGTTGCCGCTAAAATGGGGCTTGTCTACGAGGACTCCAAGTTTATTGTCGCCCACATGGGCGGAGGCACTTCCATCGGTGCGCACCGCGAAGGTAAAATTGTGGATGTAATAAACGGTCTGGACGGAGAGGGGCCTTTCACCCCGGAACGGTCCGGAGCTCTCCCGGTGCTTTCGGTTATTGAGCTTCTGGAGTCCGGGAAATACACCTTTGCTGAATTGAAAAAAGTAGTCACATCCGGTTGCGGGCTTCTGGGATTAACAGGGACTAACGACCTGCGCGTGATCGAATCGCGTATTGAAGAAGGTGATGAGCATGCAAAGCTCGTTTTCGAAGCTCTTGTCTACAATATTGCCAAGTACCTTTGTTCTTATCTTCCGGCTCTTATGCGCGGCGATGCAGATAAGAAGCCCGTTGATGCGATAATTCTTACCGGGGGGCTGGCGCGCAGTAAGCGCCTTGTTTCCGGAGTGGAAGAGCTTGTAGACTATATTGCTCCTGTGCAGGTTGTTACCGGCCTTGAAGAAATGGAAGTAATGGCGCGGGGCGGTCTTGCCGTGCTGAGAGGTGAAATGGTGCCGCAAATATACAATTCCAGGTAATAAATATGGAGGAATTTCTTTTCCCCCCTTGTCATTTAAAGATTACACCCTAATATCTACTATATTGGTATAAAAAACTTGCTAAGCATGGGTCTTAGGCGTAAAATAAATCATACTAAAATGGTATGAAATTTTGTCTAAAGTTAAAGGTGTGCCGTCCCCCTTCCGTAATTTGGCGGAAGAAGGTATACTCAAGATATTTTTATAAACTTGATTCACGCAACCCTGATAGGGAGACCAAGCGGAGGATAATATGTGGGAATATACTAACAAGGTACAAGAACATTTTCTAAATCCCAAAAATGTCGGAGTGATTGAAGATGCTGACGCAGTTGGCGAGGTCGGTTCTTTATCATGCGGAGATGCCCTTAGGCTTTTTCTTAAGATTGATGATGACGAACGTATAGTCGATGCAAAGTTCCAGACTTTTGGCTGTGCCAGCGCCATCGCTTCCAGCTCAGTTCTCACCGAGCTCATCAAGGGCATGACTCTTGATGAAGCTTCCCGGGTGACCAATAAGGAAATTGCCGAAGAACTGGGTGGTCTGCCCAAGGAAAAGATGCACTGTTCTGTAATGGGGCAGGAAGCACTGGAAGACGCTATTCGCAAGTATCGCGGATTGGAAGCCGCCCCGGCGCCTGAAGGGGAGATCGTCTGTAAGTGTTTTGGCGTGACCGATGTCCAGATAAGACGCGCTGTGCAGGAAAATAAGCTGACTACCCTTGAAGAAGTTACCAACTTCACCAAGGCGGGTGGCGGATGTGAAGAGTGTCACGGACGCATTCAGGAAATCATTACCGAAACCATCACCGGTGAAGCAGCCAAGCCTGCTTCGGAACCGGAAAAGCCTGCTAGGATGGCCAATATTAAGCGTTTTCAGCTGGTAACAAAGATTATTGAGGAAGAAATCCGCCCGGCTCTCAACAAGGACGGCGGTGATATAGAGCTGCTTGATATCGAAGGTCATGAAGTGATTGTTTCCCTGCGGGGAGCCTGTCGCGGCTGTCCTTCCAGCGGCAATACTCTCAAGGGGTTCGTGGAGCGCCGCCTCAAGGAGACTGTGGAACCTGAAATTACCGTGAGGGAGGCTTAAAAATGTCAGTATATCTCGATAACAACGCTACCACACAGGTCGCGCCGGAAGTGCGTGAAGCTATCCTGCCGCTGCTCGGCGATGAATACGGCAACCCTTCTTCCATGCACCGTCTGGGTGGTCAGTCCGGCATGCTCATGGAGCAGGCCCGGCAGAAAATAGCGTCCGGGCTTAATTGTGATCCGGAAGAGATTATATTCACCTCCTGTGGAACCGAGGGAGATAATACTGCAATTCATTCCGCTCTGGAGGCTCAGCCTGAAAAACGTCATTTGATAACAACCAGAGTGGAGCATCCGGCTGTTCTGAATGTTGCAAAGCATTATGAACGCAAGGGTTATGACGTCACTTATCTGCCTGTGGACTCCAAGGGTCTGTTTGACCTTAATCAGTACCGGAAAGCAATCCGGCCTGATACTGCATTGGTTTCGGTTATGTTTGCCAATAACGAATCAGGTGTTATTTCTCCCATTCAGGAAATGGCTGAAATCGCTAAGGAGCGTGGTGTTCTTTTTCACACTGATGCAGTGCAGGCCGTGGGTAAACTGCCCATCGACCTGAAGACCCTGCCCGTGGATTATCTGGTCCTGTCAGGTCACAAAATCCATGCTCCCAAGGGTATCGGAGCAATGTTTGTACGCAAGACCGCACCCTTCCGTCCTTTCATGCTCGGTGGCCATCAGGAGAACGGCAGACGTGGTGGAACAGAGAACCTGCCGGGGATCGTTGGACTTGGTGTTGCCATGGATCTGGCTGTAAAGAATATTGAGGATGAAAATACTCGCCTGCGTGCCATGCGCGACCGTCTTGAAAAAGGACTTATGGCTGCAATCCCCGATGCCATCATCAATGGTGACCTTGAAATGCGGTTGCCCAATACCCTTTCCATCGCTTTCAAGTATGTTGAAGGTGAAGCCATGTTGCTCCTGCTTGACCAGTTCGGCATTGCTGCCAGTTCCGGTTCGGCATGTACTTCCGGTTCCCTTGAGCCGTCGCATGTTCTCCGGGCAATGGGCGTCCCTTTTACTTTTGCGCACGGTTCCCTGCGTTTTTCCCTTTCCAGCTACAACACTGATGAGGATATTGATCTGGTACTCAAAGAGTTGCCGCCAATCATCAGCCGCCTTCGCGAAATGTCTCCTTTCCGTCGTGGGGATGAAGGCCTTGACTGGGTAGAAGATCACGAGCATTAAAAAAAGAGGCAGGCGGTATTACAACTAATAAATGCCGCCTGTGTTTTTGCTTTTTGCGGTAAAATGGGGCAGATAAAAGAGGAAAAAAATCAAGCGAGTTTGATATGAACATACATGATTCCATGATTTCACTGGTCGGGAATACTCCATTGGTGAAGCTGAATAAAGTTACAGACGGTTGCGTCGCAAATGTCGTAGCCAAGCTGGAGTTCTTTAACCCCTGTTCATCTGTTAAAGACCGCATTGGTGTTTCCATGATTGAGGAAGCTGAAAAGCGCGGCGACCTTAAACCCGGGGCAACGGTTGTAGAACCTACCAGCGGTAATACCGGAATAGGTCTGGCTTTTGTCTGCGCGGTCAAGGGTTACAAACTGGTTTTGACCATGCCGGAATCCATGAGTCAGGAGCGTAAGGATCTGCTTAAGGGCTTTGGTGCCGAGCTGGTGCTTACCCCCGCAGCCAAGGGCATGACCGGGGCGGTGAATAAAGCAAAAGAGATTGCGGAAGCAGATCCTGATGCATTTCTGCCCCTGCAATTTGCCAACGAAGATAATCCGCTGGCTCATCGCAATAAGACCGTCAACGAAATCTGGGATGATACTGACGGTAAAATTGATATTTTTGTGGTCGGAGTCGGCACCGGGGGAACTCTAACCGGGGTTGGCTCTGAGCTTAAGAAACGCAACCCGGCAATTAAAGTCGTTGCGGTTGAACCTGAAAAATCACCGGTACTGTCCGGCGGTTCTAGCGGTCCTCATGGAATTCAGGGCATCGGAGCCGGTTTTGTTCCGGATGTTTTGCAGACCGGGCTGATTGACGAGATTGCTCAAGTTGCGGATGAAGATGCTTTGACCATGGCCCGCAGGCTCATGAAGGAAGAAGGGATTTTGTGCGGTATTTCTGCCGGGGCTGCGGCCCATGCAGCAGTTGAAACCGCTAAACGAGAAGAAAATAAGGGCAAACTGGTGCTTTTTGTTGTTCCTGATACCGGGGAACGCTACCTGAGCACTGCTTTGTTCAAGGGTTAAGGTTTAGAAGATGGTTAGTAAAATCGGCGGCTCTGTGCTGACGAAGGTTGTGGACGCCCTGTGCGAGGAAGATGCATATCAGACTGTGTATCACATGCCCGAACATGATCACCCCATGCCTTCTATTATAGCTTTGAGCGAGTTTGTGGAAAGGCTGCGTGCGGTTCTTTTTCCAGGCTATTTCGGTGATTCCGAGATCCGCCCGGAAACCATGCGTTATCATATCGGG
This sequence comes from Maridesulfovibrio sp., assembly GCF_963667685.1. NCBI lineage: Bacteria > Pseudomonadati > Thermodesulfobacteriota > Desulfovibrionia > Desulfovibrionales > Desulfovibrionaceae > Maridesulfovibrio > Maridesulfovibrio sp. Next base: position 1,601,507 of record NZ_OY763930.1, read on the forward strand.
GGCAATCTCGATGTTGCGTACAGGATACTTGAAGAGCAGATCATGCGCGGGCACTGTTTTTTCTGCAAGGCCGATGAATTTAACTGTACCAACTGTGAAGACGATGCCCAGCGTATAGCTTCACAGTTCATGGAAAAGCTGCCGGAAATCCGCCGTCTTCTTGCTACTGATGTTCAGGCTGCCTACGTGGGCGACCCTGCTTCCAAAAGTCCCGGCGAGACTATTTTCTGTTACCCAAGCATCATTGCCATGACCCATCACCGTATTGCCCATGAGCTGTACAAGCTTAAGGTTGACCTTATCCCGCGTATCATCGGTGAAATGGCCCATTCCAAAACCGGAATCGACATTCATCCCGGAGCGCAGGTCGGTGAGCATTTTTTCATCGACCATGGAACCGGGACTGTCATTGGCGAAACCTGTATTATCGGCCGTAATGTGCGCCTCTATCAGGGCGTGACTTTGGGCGCGAAGAGTTTCCCTTCTGATGATTCAGGCACCCTGATCAAAGGAATAGCACGGCATCCTATTGTGGAAGACGATGTAATCGTCTACTCCGGGGCAACAATACTGGGCCGGGTGACCATCGGCAAAGGATCGGTCATCGGCGGTAACGTATGGGTGACCCGTTCTGTTGAGGCAGGAGAAAGGTTGCTGCAACGCTAGTTTTTTTAGCTGACAGTAAAAAAGGGGAATCGAAGTTCGATTCCCCTTTTTCTTTGCAATGTATCTGGCCTAGTTCAGCAACATGTCCATAACCTGTTCATTTTTGTTCTTCTTGGGCTTAGGCGGCGGGGGAGGGGTGTACTGTTGCTGGTTGGCAGGAGACTGGGGGGAGGCCTGAGGTGGTGACGAAGAGCTGGATGAAGACGAACCGGACGATCCTGTCCCGGCAAAAAAGAATTCACCTACCAGAGATGAAGATTCCCACGGAACTTGTTTTTTCTCTGTGTCTTGCATTACTCCGCGGCGGACCTGCTTGAAAAATTGTTCAATGGTCATGCCCTTGCGGTCCATATTGTTGATCATGTGTGTCACGTAAGGGCTGTTGCGTCCTTTGCCGTCGTATGCCACGCGCCCGGGAGATGTTGCAAAGGCGATGAATGAACCGGTGGGGGCGTCCATCTGGGCCAGACCGTTACGTCCTGAGCGGAAACTTCGCTTGAACGGGTTGTTGCGGCAGGCATCAAGGATGACCACGTTCATTCGATTACCGGCGTCCTCCATTTTTGCAAGCACCTTTCCTGCGTCTATTGCTTCATATGGAATATCGGACTGTCCTTGAATATTCATGCCCAGCGGGCAGAGATAGTTGATGCCGTCTACTTGCAGCCCATGCCCGGAGAAATAGAACAATCCCACGTCATAGCTTTTGAGTTTGCTGCCGAACGTATCAATGGCCCGGCCTATTGCGGCCCGGTCCGCGTTTTTCAATACCATGACGGTAAATCCGGATTTACTGAGGGCGGTTTCCATGGCCGCCACGTCATTGACCGGATTTTTTAACGGCCCATTTTTGTAGGCAGAGTTTCCGATGAGCAGGGCCAGCCGTTTCTGTGCTAGACAGTCCCCGGCAGAAAGCAGCACAGTTGCCATGAGCACTGTGAAACAAATACAAAGAAGTCTGTATGGGAATCTTTGCCTCATTGCGAACCCCCTTCAAGATATGAGTGTCTGCTCTCCTTATACCATAACTTGGTGGAAAGAGAAGATGAAAGCACTCCCGAAGAAAAGGGACATGAAAAAAATCCAGAGCGGTTGCAGGAAGAAGCAGATCAGACCTACAATTTTTACCCAGCCGTGCACTCCACCTGTATCACGCATAATAATTGAGGCTCCGCCGATGGGGGAACGAGCTTTAATGGCGCCGATCTTAGCCGTGCTGTCACGGTAATATAAGAAATATGCGCTCATGCCGTACCCGATCTGGGCAATGAAATTACCAAAGGGCAGGAACCCGAGCAGAAAGGTGACCATCGCCCAGAAGTACATTTTGCGGTACAGGAACCACCAGAACCCGAACAGGAATGCCGGCCAGTGCCATGTAACGGTGAAGCCGTCACGCAGCTGCTGGAACTTGGCAAAATTGAAAAGATATTTCCCTGCATTAGGGCCGATATATTCTTCGTAATCCTGTGAAGTTATCATTTCCATAATGTGTTATCTCCTGTGACTATTAATGCCGCAGCTGAGGTGAATTGGCAATATGGCAACTTATAAAGCTTTCCTTGCACTTTTCGTTAATTGCCTGTTGCTCTTTTTGACATTCATATAATAATGGACTAACGGAATTTGGTTCCACACTCCGTACCGGGAGCGAGTTGCAAATATAATAATTACCCGGAAATCCGCAAAGAGAAGAAAAATGGCAAAAATACAGAAAATTAAAGGTGTTGCAGACCTCTTTCCAGAGGATAGTGCAAGATATGCGTTCATGGAGAAGACTGCAAGGGATGTTTTCTCTTCATATGGCTATGGGGAACTGAGAGTTCCTATTCTGGAAAAAACAGAACTTTTCTGTCGCTCCATCGGTGAGGAAACCGATGTGGTCCAGAAAGAAATGTACACCTTTCCCGACCGCAAGGGACGTTCTCTGACCATGCGCCCCGAGGCCACTGCCGGTATTGTGCGGGCCTACGTGGAAAATAAAATCTACCAGCCGGGCAAGGTCAGCAAATTTTTTACCTTCGGTCCCATGTTCAGGTACGAAAGACCGCAGGCTGGACGCATGCGCCAGTTTCACCAGATTGATGCGGAAATTTTCGGGGCAGCTGAACCTCAGGCCGATGCTGAAGTTTTGCTTATGCTCTCTTCCTTTTTGAGCAATATCGGTTTGGAAAAACTTTCTTTCGAATTGAATTCTCTTGGATGTCCTGAATGTCGCCCCAAGTACAATCAGGCTTTGAAGGATTTCTTGGCCTCTCTTGACCGGGAACAGCTTTGTGATGACTGTCAGCGTCGCATGGATACAAACCCTCTGCGAGTACTTGATTGCAAAAGCAAAAACTGCAAAGCCCTTACCGAGAATGCACCTGCTCTTCCGGATCACCTTTGCGGAGAGTGTCGGGATCACTTTGATACCGTCATCGCTCTGATTGACGAGGCAGGCCTCCAGTATACACTTAATCCCCGTCTTGTACGTGGATTGGATTATTATCAGCGTACAGCCTTCGAAGTAACATCAGGTGATATCGGAGCTCAGACAGCGGTTGCCGGAGGCGGTCGCTATGACGGGCTGGTAGAATCTCTTGGCGGTCCCAAACAGGTTCCGGCAATCGGTTTTGCCTGCGGCATGGAACGCCTGGCCATGCTGTTGGCTGGTGACTACGAAGCAGCTAATGATTTTTATGTGGCTCTCGTGGATGATAGAGCTGCCAAGGAAGCACTCATCTTCGGCGAGAAGTTGCGTCGCTCCGGTCTGAAAGGTGAAGTTGGTTTTGCTGCCAAAAGCATGAAAGCCCAGCTTCGCCATGCTAATAAAATCAATGCACAGAAGTGTTTCATCTTCGGTGTTGAAGAATTCGAAAACGGAACGGTCACTATCAAAGATATGGCCGATGGCGGTGAGCAGGAAACTGTAAGCCGCAGCGAATATTTTAAATAGGAAATTTCAAATATTATCGGGAGAGACAAAATGTCTGAACAGATTGAAGAACGCGATTACGACGAATACCGGGTCATTGAACCCTTAGGTGATTGGGAACGTTCCCATAGCTGTAATGAAATCACCTCTGCAAACCTTGGTGAAAAAGTCCTGATCATGGGGTGGGTACAGTTCCGCCGTGACCATGGCGGGCTGATTTTTATCGACCTGCGCGACCGTGAAGGTCTCACCCAGGTTGTTTTCAGCCCTGAGCACAATACTGATGCCCATGAGCGCGCACACGCTATACGTTCCGAGTACGTTGTGGCAATCAAAGGTGAAGTTCGCGAACGTCCCGACGGTATGCGCAACCCCAACCTGACTACCGGTGACATCGAAATCGTTGTCGACGAGTGGAAGTTGCTCAACACTTCCGAAACTCCTCCGTTCGCCATTGAAGATCGTTCCGACGCCTCTGAAATGCTGCGTCTGAAATACCGTTTTCTGGACCTGCGTCGCCCCGTGCTTGCAAAGAACTTCATCCTGCGTAACAAGGCCGCACAATCTGTCCGCCGTTACCTCGACAATCTGGGCTTCCTTGAGATTGAAACTCCGGTTTTGACCAAATCCACTCCCGAAGGTGCCCGTGACTTTCTCGTGCCCAGCCGTATGAATAACGGTGATTTTTATGCCCTGCCGCAGTCTCCGCAGCTTTTCAAGCAGATGCTCATGGTTTCCGGCATGGACCGTTACTTCCAGATTGTTAAATGTTTCCGTGATGAAGACCTCCGTGCAGACCGCCAGCCCGAGTTTACACAGATCGATATCGAGATGAGTTTTGTGAACGAAGAGAATGTCATGGGTATGGCTGAAGAAATGGTCCGCACTGTATTCAGGGAGACTATTGAGACAGAACTTCCCGCTTCCTTCCCCCGTATGACTTACGCTGATGCCATGCGTGATTACGGCTGTGATAAACCTGATGTCCGTTTTGACCTCAAGCTTCAGGAAGCTACCGATATCTTCAAGGGATCAGACTTCAAGGTCTTCGCCAGCTCCGAGCTGATCAAGATTCTGCGTGTTCCCAATGGGGCTGAGCTTTCACGCAAGGAAATCGACGAGTACACCAAGTTCGTTGAGATTTACGGCTCCAAAGGTCTGGCATGGATCAAGGTTAAGGAAGACGGCGAATGGCAGTCTCCTATTGTAAAATTCTTCTCCGAAGAAGAATGCGCCAAGCTGCGTGAACTCACCAACTGCCAGCCCGGTGATATTCTTTTCTTCCAGGCCGGAGCAGCTGATATTGTTAACGCCGCTCTTGCAGCGCTGCGGCTCAAGATCGGCGAACGTTTCGAACTTATCGATGAATCAAAGTTCGCACCCCTCTGGGTTACCGATTTTCCGCTTCTCGAGTACAACGCTGACGAAAAACGCTACGTTGCCCGTCACCATCCTTTTACCTCTTCGCAGGAAGGCCAGATCGACGAGCTTGGCGAGAAACCAGATGAGGCTTTGGCCCGAGCTTATGACCTCGTAATGAACGGTTACGAAGTCGGCGGCGGTTCCATCCGTATTCATACTCCTGAAATGCAGAAGAAAATGTTTGCTGCTCTGGGTATTGATGAAGAAGAAGCCCGTTCCAAGTTCGGCTTCCTCATGGACGCTCTCCAGTTCGGCGCACCGCCGCACGGTGGTATTGCTTTTGGTCTGGACAGACTTATTATGATTCTGTGTGGCGCGAAATCCATCAGGGACGTTATTGCCTTCCCCAAAACACAGAAGGCGACCTGTCTGATGACCGAAGCACCCTCAGGCGTGTCCAGCACCCAGCTCCGTGAGCTCGGTATTAGACTGAGAGAAAAGAAAGAAGCATAGTTTGATGCGCCTTGGCGCTATGAAGAATTAAAGGAGCCTCCGGCGGCCCTGCCGGGGGCCTTAAACCCTTTTGGGAAAAGGGTTTAAGAATCCCAAAACTTTTTAATAGTTTTTTCTGGGATGTCTTTTGAAACTATGCATGTTTGACATATAAAGAATAGTTTTACGCTAACGATGGCGAAGCCCCGATAAAAAGTTTTTTTGGAAAGTCCAGAGAACCTTTTTTCCCAAAAAAAGGTTCTCTGGTCCCCGAAGGGCCGCCGGAGGCATATATATGAAAATGGAAATTTTAGCTTATCCTGAAGCGTCTTTGGGAGAGGTCTGTTCCAAGGTTGAGGAGATCACTCCTGAGCTGAGAGAGCAGGTCGAGAACATGATCGAGACCATGTATGAAGATGACGGCGTGGGCCTTGCGGCTCCGCAGGTCGGCATCCAGAAGCGCCTGATTGTTATCGATCCTTCGGGTCCTAAAGAGCGCACTGATTTACAGGTTATCGTCAACCCTGAGATTATTGAAAAGAGCAGTCAGAAGGTGGATTCCGAGGAAGCCTGCCTTTCCTGCCCCGGTTTCAAGTGCGTTATCAAACGCCACGAGAAAGTTACCGTCACCGGTACTGACCTTGAAGGCAACGAACTGCGTATTGAGGCCGATGACTTTCTGGCCATTGTGTTGCAGCATGAAATTGACCATCTTGATGGAACACTCATTGTCGACCATGTTGGCCGCCTGAAACGTGCAATGTACGATAAGAAGGTAAAGAAATGGCTGAAAAGCGCTGGAAATTAGTTTTCATGGGAACACCGGACTTTGCGTCCACTATTCTAGAATATCTGATAGAATGGGACGGATGTGAAGTTATCGGAGCCTATACCCAGCCGGACCGCAAATGCGGACGCGGGCAGAAAGTGCGTTGTTCCGCGGTTAAAGATGTAGCGCTCAAGCACGGCATTCCGGTTTACCAGCCCTTGAATTTCAAGGACGAAAAGGATGTAGAAGAGCTGCGCGCTCTGGAGCCGGATTTTTTGGTGGTTGCGGCTTATGGGTTAATTCTGCCGCAGTCCGTGCTGGATATTCCCGCTGTTATGCCCATTAACGTCCACGCTTCATTGCTGCCGAAGTATCGCGGTGCCGCCCCCATTCACCGTGCTGTTGCCAATGGCGACCATGCCACAGGCATTACCATTATGAAAATGGAAGCCGGGCTTGATACCGGCCCCATGCTCGTACAGCAGGCTCTCGGTATCGCTTGGGATGATTATACAGGCAAGATTCATGATGAGTTGGCTGCCATGGGCGGTCCTCTGGTCATGGAAACTCTGTTGCGCTATCAGGACGGTCGTTTGACTGTTATGGAACAGGATGATTCCATTGCCACCTATGCAGAGAAGCTTAGCAAGGAAGAAGGCCTGATCGATTGGAATCTTCCGGTTAAAGATGTTCACAACAAGATTCGGGGCATGTATCCCTGGCCCGGAGCTTATTACTTCTGGGCACCTGAAGGTAAGGATCCCATCCGCCTCGTACTTTCACCCGGCAAACCCGGAGAGGAAGAGGTCGGCGATCACGAACCCGGAACAATTGTCGGCGAATATGACGGCATGCTCGGTATTGCCTGTAAGGATAAAATTTATCTCGCATCAAAGGTCAAACCTGCCGGAAAAAAAGAAATGGACGGCAAGGCCTTCATGTGCGGTTATATGAATAAGTGCTGATTCAGCGCACCAAATTGGATCGATATTAATGAGTGTAGAAAAAGATAATAAAAAGCGTCTTTTCATAGGTCTTATTACCGGGACCTGTGTGCTGCTCTGTGCGTTTCTGGGCCTGATGTGGTATGTTCCTTATGCCGGACTGGACTCTTTCGGTGCATGGGCTGCATGGAGCTGGGGGCTGTTCATTTTTGCACTCATCGTGCTGGTTGCCTGGGGCTATGCCGGGCTGTTGGCAAATGTTGTGCTGCATCGCACCTTTCCATTTTCACAGAAGGCAAGGGGCTTGAGCGTAAAACTTTTCCTGCCCCTGATGACCATTCTGGGCCGTATTTTCGGTCTTTCCAAAAGAAAAATCCGCGGCTCTTTCATTAAGGTGAACAATGAGCTTGTCCTTTCAGAAGTAGGGCGTTTTGATCCCGAAAAGATCATGATTCTTACCCCGCATTGTCTACAGGCCAGTCGTTGCGATATGCGCCTGACATACGATATCGACAACTGCAAACGTTGTGGACTCTGTACTATTAAGGGGCTGCTTGATCTGCGGGATAAATACGGTGTGCATTTTCATGTCGCCACCGGGGGAACCATCGCCCGCCGTCTGGTTGTGCAGAACCGTCCGCGCATGATAATCGCGATTGCCTGCGAACGTGACCTTGCCAGCGGTATTCAGGATACCTATCCGCTTCCGGTTTACGGTGTGCTCAATGAGCGCCCGAATGGACCATGCCTTGATACACAGGTTTCACTTATTGCAGTTGAGGACGCGTTGCGCCGTTTTCTGAAGGAAGACAAACTTCCTGAAGATGTGGATAAAAATGTCGGTCTCACTCCTCTTACCGGGCTTTAAGCCGGGATTTATAATGAAGAAAAATTCTTTGCCCGGCCCCCGGGGAGTTGCCTTTGACTGTGTCACCCGCGCCCTTGACGGCGGGGCTGATGCGCAGGCTGTTCTGGATAATGCTTTGACCGCTGCAAAACTAGACGGTCGTGACCGCGGTTTTGTTACTGAAATTCTTTATGGCTACCTGCGTATGCGCCTGCGCTTGCAGGCGGTCCTGAATTGTTTTCTTTCCCGTCCTGACGGATTGCCACAGCCTATTTTGCGTGTGCTGGGCATGGCTGCTTATGAAATTCTGCATATGGATGTTCCTGCCTATGCTTCTGTGGACTGGGGTGTTGATTCTGCAAAACGCCTATCGCATGGTAAGCTTGGCGGACTCGCAAACGCTGTGTTGCGCAAGGTTGCCCGGCTGGCTGAAGACGGTGCAGATGAGGACTTTTTTCGTCGTAATTCAGATTCAGAGGTTGAATTCCTTTCGGTATACTACTCCTGCCCTGAATGGATAGTTGAACTTTGGCTGGACAGCTATGGCCGGGACAGGACGGAGCAATATCTGGAGGCTCAGATTTGTCCGCCCGCAGCCGGTTTTGTGCTTGATACTGCAAACAGCGATGCACGTGTTGCCGCAGAGCAGCTTCTGGAAGAGGGTGATCACATTGCTTCAGACGGACAGGCTTTCGCCTTCTATTCCGGATACTGGCCGGAGGCTTTCAAAGGGCTGAAAGAATCAGTCTCCCGCCAGAGCTACGCAGCTCGTGAAGCTCTTTCCGTACTCGAGCCTCAGGAGTGGCCGACTCCTGTTTGGGACGGTTGTTCAGGGCGTGGAGGTAAGTCCAGATTTCTGCATTCCAGAAATATTGCACCGATTATAGCAAGTGATCCTCATGCCAGAAGGCTGGCGGCACTCAAGAGAGAGGTTCCATCCGTAGCCGCTTTCCGTGCTTCGGCTATCAATCCGCCACTGGCTAAAGAGTCCGTCGGTACCGCATTACTTGATGTTCCCTGTTCCGGGCTGGGAGTTCTCTCCCGCAGACCGGATACCAAGTTTAAGCGTACTCCGGAGGATGTGGATTCACTGGTCCGTCTGCAATCCCGTATTTTGGACAACAGTTGGGAAACCATCCGCAAGGGCGGACGTCTGGCTTATATCACCTGCACCCTTAACCCGGCTGAAAATGAGCGCCAGATAGGTTCTTTTCTCCGGAGACACAAGGATGCGACTCCGCTCAAAGAGTGGACGACTCCGCCGGATTCAGAACTGCATGAATTTTTTTACTCGGCTCTGATTGAGAAAAAGTAAAAAAAAAGGCCCGGTTCAGCTTTAAGCTGGAACGGGCCTTAAAATTTGTTCTTTATTTATGCCTGAACTTGTTCCGGGTGATGTTTTTTCAAAAATTCAAGGAATTTGGAAGCTTCAGTATGGTCTTTGTTTAATTCAAGGGCTTTTTTCAAATGGGCGGAACATTTGTCCAGCACACCTTTCTCAAAGTAGGCTCGGGCGATGTTGTAATGCAGATTCTCGTCGTTGCTGGTGATTTCCAATGCCCGGTCATAGTAGTCGATGGCTTGATCCTGCATGCCTGTTTTGCGCAGGTTGATGCCGAATTCATTGAACAGGTGCTTGTGTTCAGCCTGAAATGCAGCATCAAGTTTGACCAGCCTGTTGAAAATATCATTAGCCTTGTTTGATTCTCCGCGCTCCATATAGGTCAACCCGAGTCCGAAGTTGGCTTTAACGTTTTCCTCATCAACACCCAGTGCATTTTGAAACTCGAATTCCGCACTGTATGTAGCTCCGGCCTGTCTGGCTTTTTCACCACGCGAGATTGTTGAGTTGAGTTCTTGAATTTTTGGATAGACTGTGGAGACATAGAATTCCGGCTCAGGGGAGTACTTGGACAGGAATTCTTCCATAGGAACGACTGATTTAGGACCGGCTGGAATGTAACTGGTATTCAGGGCCTGAATCTCAACATTTGCCGGGTCCAGTTCTTCTGCCATCCAGTACATTTTGCTGATAGTCCTGCGGACGGTAGTCCCGGTTCCGATCTTCTGTACATTCTGGCTGGAGAAAACACCTTTTATCTTTTGCTTGTCGTGATCCGCTGGAGCCATTTGACGTTCCTTGTCTGCTTTCCTTAAAATTTTGCAAACTATAGATAAATTTTAGTAAAAATGCCACTGGCAAAAGAACGAAAAAAACTTGAAATTGAGTGAGTCCGTATGTCAAGTTAGAAATTTGATTAGTTGCTAATTTTGTTCTTCATTTTTCTGCAATGAAGCTTTAGACTGGTCGCTGTTTTTCAGATTGTCAAAAATGGGTATGCCTGATGGCCAACAGATGACAAACGTCAGACATTGATGTAAGTACTCATTTTTTGACATTTTTTATTGTGTTTATCAAAAGCCTTAAAAAGAGCTTAGACAAGTAGAGGGGATTATGAGTAAAGCAAAAGTAGGACAGCGTATTAAAAAATTCAGGGAAAAGCAGGGTCTTAGCCTTGAAGAGTTTTCCAATAGAACCGGTCTTGGAATAGATTTCCTTGAAGCTGTAGAAGAAAAAGAGAAATACCCCTCGCTAGGTCCCCTACTTAAAATCGCCAGAGCTCTTGGAGTAAGACTGGGCACCTTCCTCGACGATCAGGTCAGCAAAGACCCGCTTATTGTTAAACTCGGCGGGCGCCAGGAAGAGTTTTCCATGCACTCCGACAAGGAAAAGACTGCTTCTATGAAGTACTTTTCACTTGCTAAAGGTAAAAGTGATCGGCACATGGAGCCTTTTTTCATTGAAATTCAGCCTGAGGACGGCGAACCTAAGATGACTTCCCACGAAGGTGAGGAATTTATTATTGTTGTTTCCGGTAAACTCAAGGTTGTTTACGGCAAGGAAGAAAGTGTTCTGGAAGCAGGCGACAGCGTCTATTTTAATTCTGTGGTTCCGCACTATGTTGCTGCTGAAGGCAGCGAAAGGTGTGATATCTACGCGGTTCTTTATTTCCCGGAATAAGAGAGGATTACATGGAACAATCACATCTCAGGGAAATTACACTCGGAGCTTTGCTGGATGAGGCAGTTGAAAAATGTCCGGATCAGGAAGCCGTTGTTTATGTGGACCGCGATTTTCGCCTGACGTACCGTGAATTCGGTGATCTGGTGGATGAACTGGCCATGGGACTTATGGCTTTGGGAATTGAAAAAGGTGAGAAGGTCGCCGTATGGGCTACCAACGTACCTTACTGGGTGGCACTGCAGTTTGCGACTGCCAAGATCGGCGCCATCCTGCTCACGGTTAACACCTTTTACCGTACCACTGAGCTGGAATACCTGCTCAAGCAGTCCGATTGCGAGAACCTCGTCATTATCGACGGTTTCAGGGAGATAGATTATCTTCAGACTGTTTATGACCTGATTCCTGAGCTTAAGACACAGGAACGAGGTTATCTCAAGAGCGAAAAGTTCCCTGATCTTAAAAGAGTCTTTTTTCTCGGTCAGGAAAAACATCGCGGCATGTACTCTATGGCTGAGGTGATTAACCTTTCCGCAGTTACAACAGAGGAAGACTACGAAGCCCGTCAGGCAACTCTCGACCCGCATGACGTAGTCAATATGCAGTACACCTCCGGAACTACAGGTTTTCCCAAAGGCGTACAGCTGACTCACTACAATATCAGTAACAACGGATTCTGGATCGGCGAAAACCAAGGCTTTAAGCCCGGTGACCGTCTTTGCCTGCCTGTGCCCCTGTTCCACTGCTTCGGTTGTGTTTTGGGCGTTATGGCGGCAGTGAACCACGGTACAACCATGGTTATCCTTGAAGGATTTGATCCGCTGTTGGTTATGGCTTCCGTAGATCAGGAAAAGTGTACAGCACTTTACGGTGTTCCGACCATGTTCATCGCGATTCTTGAGCACAAACTGTTCGAGAAATTTAATTATTCTTCATTGCGGACCGGTATTATGGCCGGGTCTCCCTGTCCCATCGAGGTCATGAAGAAGGTTATGGACAAGATGAACATGACCGATATCACCATCTGCTACGGTCTGACAGAAGCCTCTCCGGTTATGACCCAGACTCGTATGACTGATAGTTTGCAGCGCCGGACAGAAACCGTCGGTCAGGCTATGCCTGAAATCGAAGTGGCAATCATCAACCCGGAAACAGGCGAGATGTGCGAACACGGTGAGACAGGTGAAATCTGCTGCCGCGGTTACAACGTCATGAAGGGGTACTACAACAACCCTGAAGCAACCAATTCCGCTATTGATATGGATGGATGGCTCCACTCCGGCGATCTCGGCACCATGGATGAAGAAGGGTATGTGGATGTCACCGGACGCCTTAAGGATATGATTATTCGTGGCGGTGAGAACATTTACCCCCGTGAAATCGAGGAATTCCTCTATACGATGGACGGTATCCTCGATGTGCAGGTAGCGGGTGTTCCCAGTGAAAAGTATGGGGAGCAGGTCGGCGCATTCATCATCCTCAAGGATGGTGTGGAAATGACCAAGCAGGATGTTATCGACTACTGCCGTGGTCAGATTTCACGCTACAAGATTCCTAAGTACATTACATTCCTTGACGCTTACCCTATGACCGCAAGCGGCAAGATTCAGAAATATAAACTTCGGGATATGGCTGCAGAGCTGTATCCTGACGCATAAGCAGAAAAAGAATGAGGACTCTGTATTTCAGAGTCCTCATTAAGAATTTTATGCGCTTCGCGCTGCCTCCGGCGGGCTCCTTAAGCGGGACTAGAAACGCAAAGCCTCTCTGGATTCTCTAGCGGGCTTTCGCTCAGGATCGTCTACAAGCCGGGCAAGACTTCCAAATCTTACCTCTCCGCACGAATCGCATTTGAAATTTTCTTTAAAGACCCAATTATCGCCAAAGGCGGCGAAGCCCAAATAAAAGGTTATGGGATTTTTAAACTCTTTTGTTACAAAAAGTGGTGAACCAAAAGGTTTTAAGACCCCGGCAGGGCCGCCTGAGGATTTTTAGATGGAGGCATTATGAGTAATGAACAGGCTTATAAGGAAATTGCACCGAGGCTTGTGGGCCTGCGTGATGCAATGGATATGAGCGTGGAAGAGCTTGCTGAGAAGGCGGGCGTAACCCCGGAACGTGTCGCTCAGTATGAGTCAGGCACTGTTGAAATTCCAGTCAGTTATCTTATGGATGTGGCTCACATTTGTGGAGTCGGTCTTACTGTGCTGATTTCCGGAAGCGAGGCCCACCTGACCAACTATGCGCTGGTGCGCAGCGGCAAAGGGCTTAGCGTGGATCGCCGCAAGGACTATGATTACAAGAACCTTGCATCTACTTTTGTAGGTCGCCGCATGGAACCTTTTATGGTTGAAGTACCTCCAAAAGAGGTTGCGGACATGAATTTCACCACCCACCGCGGGCAGGAGTTCATTTACGTTCTTGAAGGGCGTTTGGAGCTCAGGCTGGATGATTCCGTGCTGGAACTTGGAGAGGGAGATTCCCTGTACTTTGATTCCAACACTCCCCACGCTCTGCGCGGTCTTGACGACAAATCTGCACGCATGCTGGACGTCATTCTCTAGCAGGTCGCCAATTGATGTGTTCGTGAACATTTTTGCGTGCACCAGCGGCCTGCGGTAAAATCTCGGTTTTACATTAGAGGATTAACGTTAACTAACAGCAACAGGATGCAAGGCATCCCCTGTGGAGAGATAAGAAGATGGAAAAGCAGAAATACGGTTCCAGCGAAGAGTTCTGTGCCGAATACAGACCAGAAGTACCCGAGAATTACAACTTTGCCTATGATTGCGTAGACGAAATTGCCGCATCAGATCCAAAGCGTCCGGCAATGATTCACATCGGACCGGATGGAACCCGTACTGAAAAAGATTTCGACTTTTTTTCTAAGAAGTCAGCCCGTCTGGCAAATGCACTGCGTAAGGCCGGAGTAGGAAAAGGCGACCGTATCATGATCATCCTTTACCGTCGCATCGACTGGTGGGTGAGCATGCTGGCCTGCCACAAGATCGGCGCTGTTCCCGTTCCTTCCCCGAACCTGCTTACAGTGAAAGACATTGAGTTCCGCGTGAACTTTGCCAAGATCAAATGCATCATTGCTGAAGATTCTGTGGCGGACCGCGCTGACGAAGCGAATAAGAGCTGTCCTTCTCTTGAAGTTCTGGTTCAGGCCGGGGACGGAAAGCTGCACGATGGATGGCTTGATTTTGAAACCATCTGCGATGAAGCATCCGACTCTTTTCCCCGTCCTGCTGACTGCGCCGGCGGCGATGATCCCCTGCTGATTTTCTTTTCGTCCGGTACTACCGGACAGCCGAAGATGGTTGAGCACACTCATAATTACCCGCTGGGTCACTACGTAACAGGTGCTTACTGGCACGACCTTGAGCCGGGTGATGTTCACCTGACCCTTGCCGATACCGGATGGGGTAAGGCTGTATGGGGCAAATATTACGGTCAGTGGATGGCCGGTGCGGTTGTATTTGTCTGGGATTTCCGTGGCAAATTCGAACCAGCCGAGTTGCTGCGCGTACTTGCAGAGAACAAAGTTACTTCTTTCTGCGCACCGCCCACAGTTTATCGTTTTATGATTCGCGAAGATCTTTCCAAGTATGACCTTTCCTCGCTCAAACACTGCACAACCGCAGGTGAGCTGCTTAATGCTTCGGTTTTTGAAGCATGGAAAGAAGCTACAGGGCTGCCTCTCTATGAAGGTTACGGCCAGACCGAGTCCGTGCTTCAGATCGCAACTTTCCCTAATATGAAGCCTAAACCGGGCTCCATCGGCAAGCCCTGCCCGGGGTGGGAAGTGACTCTCATAGATACCGAAGGAAACCTTTGCGGTCCCGGTGAAGAAGGTCAGATCTGCGTAAAACTCGATCCCCGTCCTGTCGGCTTGTTCACTGGCTACCTCGACGAACCGCAAAAGACTGAGAATGTAATGGTCAACGGGTATTACCAGACTGGAGATAAGGCATGGATGGACGAGGACGGTTATTACTGGTTCCTCGGCCGTACTGATGATCTGATCAAGAGTTCCGGCTACCGTATCGGACCCTTCGAGGTTGAATCTGCGCTGATCACTCATGAGGCAATCGTGGAAGCCGCAGTAACAGGCGTGCCTTGTGATGTTCGCGGTCAGGCTGTCAAGGCGACAGTAGTTCTTGCTCCCGGCTACGAAGGCAGTGAAGAGCTGACCAAGGAATTGCAGAATCACGTTAAGAAGGTCACCGCGCCATATAAGTATCCGCGCGTTATCGATTACGTTGAAGAGTTGCCTAAGACTATCAGCGGCAAGATCAAACGTGCAGAGATTCGCGCTAAAGACGAGGCTGACGCCAAGGCTTAAGAGAATGCCTCCGGCGGCCTTCCGGGGGCCAAAGAACCCTTTTGAAAAAGGGTTCTCTGGACACTCCTAAAACTTTTATCGGGGCTTCGCCGTGTAGCTTCTCTAAATCTGTCTAGCAATGAAGACCGCAATATCTTTTGAAGGTATTGCGGTCTTTTTGTGTGGGGTAGTCTTAAAAATATATGTGAAGAAATCTAAAATGCCATGAAATGAATATGTGCCGGGGCTTTGTTCTCTGCAAATAAAGAACTTGAAGTTTTATCAGGATAAGGGGAAAAAGAGATTAGGCTGTGGTCTTTCATGCGCTTTAGGAGACAATTGCAGATATTTAATAATCAGGAGTAAGAATGAGAACTCTCGGAAACATATTATGGTATTTTCCATTTTTAGGATTCATCAACGCAATAATGTTTTTCCTGCTTGGTTCATTGCTGACGCTGACCGTAGTTGCTTCTCCGCTTGGGTTGGGTTTGATCCAGTACAGCAAATTCCTTTTCGCTCCATTCAGCTCGTCCATGGTTTCCAAGGATGATCTTAATGTAGAGGGCAATCCTGCATGGGAGGCCTATTCCATAATAATCATGATCCTCTGGATTCCTTTCGGCATCATTTTCGCGCTGATCACGATCTCCCAGATTGTAGGACTGGCTATTTCAATCGTCGGTATCCCGGTAGCATTAGTGCTCGCAAAATCCCTGCGCACCATCTTCAACCCGGTAGGCATGGTCTGCGTACCAGCCGTTGTCGCTCAGGAAGTGCAACGCCGTAAGAATGAGGATGCTATTAATCGTCATCTACGGTAGATTCTGAAGTTTATTAAATATTGGAAAGCCCCGGTGCGGATGCGTGCCGGGGCTTTTTGTTAGAGAGTAGGGCTGGGTTATGCGTCTGCGGAGCGTCCGCTATCGATGCGATTGGCGATCCAAGTTTTGATTACCGCCTGTCTATTGATTCCAAGTCTCTCGGCCTCACGGTCGAGAGCTATGACCATCCACGCGGGGAAATCCACATTGACCCGTTTAGTGCCTTTGTTCGGGCGGGTAGCTTTGGACATATCGAGATGCGCAGTGATATCCTGATCGGATTCAAAGGTTTCATCAAATTCTTTAGCTTTCATAGAGTTCCACCTCCTTCTTTCTGGAGCGGCGTACAGAGATTATACGGATAGCTCCATTGCGGGGAGTTGTTACAGCAGACCAATGTTTTCCATTGATCATGCCTATATAAAAATTGCGCGGTTCATCCTGAGTTCTGGCCGGTATTTCCAAGAGGTCAGGATCATTCCAAAGGGCCTGCGCTGCTTCGAAATCAATACCATGTTTTTTGAGGTTTGTGGCGCTTTTGTTTTTGTCATATTCAAATGGCATATATTAAGTGTATATTTTGATGGTGAATTGTCAAGATTTAACCCGGTAGGCATGGTCTGCGTACCATCCGTTGTCGCTCAGGAAGTGCAACGCCGCAAGGATGAGGATGCTATTAATCGTCATCTACGGTAGATTCTGAAGTTTATTGAATATTGGAAAGCCCCGGTGCGGATGCGTGCCGGGGCTTTTTGTTTTGCAGATTGACCGTCATATGCGAAGTAATTACTTTGTGCTAAAGGAGTTACTATGACTGCCGATTACATTAAATCCGAATCATTTAGCGCATTGCTGGAGGAAATTGATGAACGCAAAAAGCAGCTAGATGCTTGTCGCGATTCCATTAATTCTAAAATCATTGATGCCCTGAACATCGAATATACCTACGACAGTAACCGCATTGAGGGTAACACCCTGACCCTGCGCGAGACCGATCTTGTCATCAACAAGGGGCTAACCATCGGTGGTAAATCCATGCAGGAGCATCTGGAAGCTGTTAACCACTATGAAGCTATCCAATACATCCGCGAGATTTCTTCTGCGGATACAGTGTTTTCAGAGAAAATAATCAAAGATATTCACGGGATTATTCTGCAAGGGATTGATCGCCGAAATGCAGGTATATACCGCAATGTTCCGGTTGCTATTTCCGGTAGTCGTCATATCCCCCCACAGCCGTGGCAGGTTCCTGTTTTGATGGAGCAGTTGCTGGCGTGGTATACCGAGCAAGAGCCGATTCTGCACCCAGTTGTGCTTGCAGCTGAAATGCACGAGCGCATAGCTACAATCCATCCTTTCATAGACGGCAACGGTCGTACTGCCCGTTTGGTAATGAATTTAATTCTGATGCAGCGCGGTTATCTAGTCGTTAATATCGCCGGAGATACCGAGAGCCGTCTGGCTTATTACAATGCATTGGAAAAACGTAATCTTGAGGATGATAAGATTGAGTTTATCGAATTGATTGCCGGGTATGTTTTGAAGAGTTTGCGTGGGGTATTGGAGATGGTAAATTGATTTTTGTTGTCAAAATGGAGAATTTTTATGGATCCAATTACAGCTGTTCAGTCGACTATAGGTGTAATTAAGGGGGCTCTTGATATAACCAAAGGTATTAGCGACATCGGCGATGCAATTAAGCAAGCAGATTTAAAGCTACAATTGGCTAAGCTAACAGAATCTTTAGCAGATGCTACAATCAATCTTTCTCAAGTAAAAGTCGCGATAAATGATAAAGATGAAGAAATTAAAGAGCTAAAGACTGCTTTGGAGATGAAAGAGAAATTAAAATTTAATGAAAACTACGGATTATATGAGGTTGAAGAAAGTGGCAGAACAATACGTTATTGTCTAAAGTGCCATACTGAAGGGAAGTTTGTACCTGTTCAAGAAACAAAGAGGCACTTTGAATGCAAAAGGTGTGATCAAGTGTACTATAGACCTGAATATCGTCCACAAAGACCCAAAAAATCAAATAGGGGATATTATTAAAATAAAAAAGCCGGGCCTCCAAACGGAGACCCGGCTTTCCAATTTCAAACTTATCCCAACCTAAATGTTATTCAGCCTTTTCCTCGTCGGAAGATTCAGCTTTATTTTCTTCGACAGCTTCGGTTGCTTCGGGAACATCTTTCTTCGCGTGAATCATGTCTTTACGATCAACATGATATTTATCCGCTGCGGGCTTGCCGCGGTTCTCGCGTTTTTTCTTGGGCGGCTCAACGCTCATTTCGCATCCGGCCATGTTGCGGGCGAAGACTAGGTATCCTGTGTGGGCTACCATGCGATCTTCGGGGCGCAGACGTTCGGCAATGGGCTTGTAGTGGCGAACGAGAATTTCGCAGACTTCCAGTTCTTCGAACGGCATGGTTTCCATGGCCTTCAGCAGATCGCTGACCTGATTTGTGGTCGGCAGCAGGAAGCCGCACATTGCGCCGGGAATTACTGCATTAGGAATATGGTGCAGGTAGTCCCAGGGGTTGGGAACGTCGAGGAAGAGGGCGTCGCAATCGCTGGCGAGGAAGCCGTCTTCGATGTTCAGGTTGAACTGCTCAACACGGTGTTCAAGGCCGGCCCATTCAAGGTTATTGCGAACCAGCTTGTAAAATTCGGGGCGTTTCTCGTGGGTGTAAACCTTCCCGGTATCACCAACGTAATAGGCCAGTGCGGTGGTAAGTCCGCCGGAGCCGGAACCGGATTCAACAACGCGGGTTCCTGGACCGATGCCCAGCTTGAGCAGCAGGTAGCTGATCTCTTTAGGATACATGATCTGGGTCTGGCGTTTGAGACCTTTGATGATGTCGTAAATGGTGGGCTTAAGAATCTGGTATTTGTGGCCCAGATGGGTTTCCACAACTTTTCCGTACCCGGCGGCGAGAATGTTGTCGGTATACATCATTCCGTCATGAGTATGTATTTCTTCCCCGGCATTCAGTGTACGCAGGTAACGCTTGCCTTTGGGGTTAACGAGCAAAATTAGTTGTCCAGCTTCAAGCATGAGACTTCCTCCTGAATTGATCTATGGCCCCGATTACGGACGAAACCGCACAAAGTCAAGACTACAAATAAAGCATGGCCTACGCTGTAAAGTAAATATTACTCTAGTTTCGGAGTGTTGCAAGATTAAGCCTTCGTGCGCTGTTGAGAAAACCACTGAAATTAACGTATTGCTGGAAACACATAGTTGGAGAGCTTGTGGTTCTCATCTACTCCGGCTCTTTTAATGCAACCTTAGCACGTACATACTACTTGAGTTTTTTGACATTTAAGAATAAGTGCTTAATTACCGCTTTGAATGGAATTTATCTTCGCGCAGTTATTTTTTACACATCTCCCGCAAAAATTACAGTTGGAATTAAGAATGAGCCATTCTATGGTTTACCCTATTTTCACCAGTATGGATTCGAAAGTTGTTTAGCTTCTTTGATCATTGCAGGTGAAATCAAAATGTTAGTGGTGCGAAGCGTTTCAATTTTAATTATTTTTTTTGCTTCTTGATGAGGCCGTTATGGGTTATAGATATGTCTTCGGGCCGGTTTTTTCCGGTAGAATCGGGCGTTCATTGGGGCTGGACCTGCTTGGTCGCAGGGTTTGTTCCATGGATTGCGTTTACTGCGAAGTAGGGCAGACCGACCTGCTTACCGCTGAGCGCGATATTTATGTTCTCGCGGCTGATATTCTTGATGAATTGGATAAATGGAAGCATGAAGGGCATGAACTGCCCGATGTGATTACCCTCGGGGGGCTGGGAGAGCCTACCCTCAACGTGGAACTGCCCGAAATAATTCGAGGCATAAAAAAACTTTTCCCGTCTATGCCAGTGGCCGTGCTGACAAACGCGACCACCATGACGGACCCCGAAGTGAGAAAGGAATTATTGGAAGCCGATTTTGTGCTTCCTTCCATGGATTCTCTCGTTGCTTCGGAATTCAGGGCCATAAACAGGCCGTCTAAGGGGACTGACCCTACGGAAATTGCCAAAGCCCTGATCGAATTCCGCAAGGAGTTCAGTGGTAAGATTTTTCTGGAAGTGCTCCTTTCACGGGGATACAATGATTCGGATGAAAACCTTTTTTTGATGAAAGATTTTTCTACCGAGCTTGCCCCTGACCGCATTGATGTGGTCACTCTTTCGCGACCCGGAACTCTGGAGAAGGCCGGTCCGGTTGATTCCGAGACCATAGGCCGCTGGAAAAAGGTTCTTGATGCCGCGCCCTGCAAAGACAGGGATTGCGGACCGGATACCGGCGCAAAGAAAAGGAGCGGTGCGGACGTAACAGCCCATGTGCAGGGCGAACACTCCCACGCATTTGACCGGATTCAGGCTTCTATCATGCGCAGACCGCAGACAGCGCAACAGCTCTCCGGAGCATTGGCGATACCCTTGGAGAGGGTGGAGCAGGTGCTGGATGAGCTGGAAAAAAGCGGTAAACTGCACGTCAGGCAGACTGGAAATGATATTTATTACGATTGCAGGCTTGACGAAGAATCATGAATTAAGCTTCTGGGTCCGGGGAAAATTTAATAACTTTTCTTTGGACTAAAAAATGACAGGTAATAAGAAACAGAAGAAAAAAGAGAAAATGTTTATCAGCGTGCTGCCCGGCGAACAGGTCGAAGTTGCGTTGACTCAGGAAGGTCAGGTCATTGAGTATTATGTTGAAATGCTCCATCAGGCCAAGACCAAAGGTAACATTTACAAAGGTTACATCCATAATATTGATGCCGCGTTGCAGGCGGCTTTCATCAATTACGGAGCCGATCGAAACGGTTTTCTACAGGTTGATGAAGTACACCCCGAGTACTATCAGGGAGCTTACAAGCTCACGAAAGGACATCGGTATCCCCTGCTCCAGAAAGTTCTGAAGCCGGGACAGGAAATTTTCGTGCAGGTGGTCAAGGAGCCCACCGGCAAGAAGGGGGCTTTCCTTTCCTCCTATCTTTCCATTCCGGGCCGCTACTTCGTTCTCACTCCCGGACGTGAACAGATCGGCATTTCCCGTAAGATCGAAGACGAGAAAGAACGTGATAGACTCAAAGAAGTGATCGATGAGGTAAACCCCGGAGCCGGGGTTGGCGTTATCGTGCGTACTGCGAGTATGGGGCAGAGTAAATCCGCACTGCGCCGCGATTTTAAATTTCTTACCCGTCTCTGGAATGACATCCGTGAAAAAGGACAGGATGCCGAGCCCCCGTCCCTCGTTTACGAGGAAATGGGGCTGGCTGCCCGTGCTGTTCGCGATTATCTTTCTTCCGAGGTAGTTGAAATATGGGTTGATGATCAGGAGACCCTTGAGCAGGTCAAAAAGCTGGCCACTCTCTCTTTTCCCCGCCGTTCCAATCTGGTCAAGCTGCATTCCGATACAGACAAATCCCTCTGGGAGCGGTTCAATCTGATCAAACAGATCGAACAGATTTATGGCCGCGAGGTGAACCTGCCTTCCGGCGGGCGCCTGGTCTTCGATCAAACCGAAGCATTGACCGCGATTGACATCAACTCCGGTAAAATCGGCGGCGAGCGCAACTTCAAGGAAATGGCGCTCAAGACCAACAAGGAAAGTGCCGATATGATCGCCCGTCAGCTTAAACTTCGCGATCTCGGCGGTCAGGTCGTTATCGACTTCATTGAAATGAAAGATCCCAAGCATTGCCGCGAAGTTGAAAAAACAATGCGTGCTGCTCTCAAGGGCGACCGAGCCCGTACAGATGTCGGACGTATTTCCCGTTTTGGACTGATGGAACTGGTCCGCCAGCGTCTGGGGTCATCTGCTATAGCCGTTTCCACAGAGTCCTGTCCTTGTTGTGACGGAACTGGTATCCGCCGCAATATGGAATGGCAGTCTATGCAGGCTATTAAAGATATCTACCGTATGCTGCGCAAGCCCAATGCTGAATCTCCGCTGGTCTACGAGGCAGAGGAAGAGCTGGCTCTTTATCTGCTTAATCATAAGCGGGACGCGATCATCCAGTATGAAAAAATGTTCGATACCAAGATTAATATAGAAATTCTCTGGGGCGAATAACCAGTAATAGTGGGGAGTGCTTCAACGCTCCCCACTACTTTTTTTAGATATGTCTAAACGAATTTTACTTCATTCCTGTTGTGGGCCTTGCTCAATTACCACTATCGATATTCTGCGTGATCAGGGTTTTGAGGTCTTCACCTTTTTCTACAATCCCAATATCCATCCGTTACAGGAATATCTGCGCCGGCGGGAAGGTTTTCTTGAGGTCTGTGATAAGATGAATGTTAAGGTCATCGGCAGACTGGATGAATATGATTCCAAGAAATGGTTCCGCAACGCGGCCTTTCGCGAAGCAAACCGTTGTTTTCATTGTTATGCAGACCGTCTGGAGCGCACCCTTTCGCTTGCTAAACGGGGTGGTTTTGATTTTTTCACCACGACTCTGCTGTACAGCAAATTCCAGCAGCATGATCGCATTTCCGAGCTTGGAAAAGACATGGCCGGAAATAGCAAGTGTGAATTTTACTACTACGATTTTCGTGAAGGCTGGAAAGAAGGCATTGAACGCTCCAAGGAAATGGGCATCTACCGTCAGCAGTATTGCGGTTGCCTGTTCAGTGAAAATGAGCGGCATGCCAATGAACTATAAAATCTATTCCTGATGTTAAGATTCAGCCGGATGCAAGACGCAATAAAAAAACTCGAACGAAGTGTATTTAACCATGCGTGAGTCTCAGTTTCAGCTGCAACGGCGCAGATAGAGCTTTATTAGCACTAAGGAAATCTTAGCTTGTTAAATTGTTTTCCAATGGGTATCCTGTATTAAGGTTCTGTAATAAAAAGTAGCATATTGACTTTGTTATATATTTTGACAGCAACAGGATAAGGTTAACATGGAAAAGCATCTTCTGGTTTGTGTTCGTGAAGATTGTACGGCTTCATATGCGGTCAGATTTATCAAGAATTTTTTTAGCTTTCCCTGCGATGTTCGTTTAACTCTCTTCAATGTCGCTCCCCCGAAAACTTCCTGGAACAAGGGTGTTCTCACCAAGGGTCGGAAATTGCTTGAAGATACGCGCAAGTGGTTTACAGATCACAGCTTTTGTGAAGAAACCAAGATTGATATCAAGAGTATCCATTCCCGGGGTAACACGGCCCGCGAGATAGTTCAGGAAGGCCATAAGGGGATGTATGACGCTGTTATTCTCGGCAGGCAATCCCAATCCGTGTTTGAAGAATTTTTCGACTACAGCGTGGGCAGCAAAATTCTCTGGGAAGAGATTGACTTTCCGCTCTGGTTCTGCAAATGCCCGGAAGATATTCCGCGTAAGGATGTTCTGCTTTGTGTTGATGAAGATGCTCCTTCGCAGAGGATTGCTGATCATGTCGGTTTTATGCTCAAGGAGAACCTTGATCAC
This sequence comes from Maridesulfovibrio sp., assembly GCF_963667685.1. NCBI lineage: Bacteria > Pseudomonadati > Thermodesulfobacteriota > Desulfovibrionia > Desulfovibrionales > Desulfovibrionaceae > Maridesulfovibrio > Maridesulfovibrio sp. Next base: position 1,625,121 of record NZ_OY763930.1, read on the forward strand.
GATATAGCTATGCTTCATGTGCATGATTCCAAAGAGAAGGGAGCGACCACCGCGGAGGATATCTTTGAAATTACCCGTGAGCATCTTCTCGCAAACGGCATTGCTCCTGAACGCATCAAGGAAATTGTCATTGATAGTGATGATGTTGTGAAAGCTATTTTGCAGCAGGTCGCCAAGAAACCTTATGCCGCTGTCGCGGTTGGGCGTGGTGTGCATGACAAGACTGCAATTGAAAAGCTTTTCCCTCGTTCGCTCAGCGTAAAGCTCCTCCAGCAGTTGGAAGGTGCGTCACTCTGGGTCAGCAAGTAGCTTTAAAGTTTTTTCAACTAGTAGGGATTCCAAAGGGGGGTAGCTCCTTTGGCCGCCGGAGGCGAAATATTTTCGTCAAATCGCGCGTAGCGCATCCCAATTCAAAGGATTTCTATTAATGGGAATGCCCTCAGCATTTTTCAATGCCCCGCTGCTGCGCGGAGACGGCAGTGAGGCCAGAAACCTTCTGCTTTACATTCATGTGCCTTTCTGCAAGCGCAAATGTCACTATTGCGCCTTCCATTCCCAGCCTTTCGAGCAGGTCAATTTTGCATGGTATATGAAAACCCTGCTCGCTGAAATTGAACTTTGGGGCAAGCGACTCAAAAATCCAAAAATCGGTACAGTCTATTTCGGTGGGGGCACTCCTAGTTTGATACCGCCGTTTCAGCTCGAGTTGATTATGGACGCCCTGCGAAAGCATTTCACTTTCATCAAGGGTATGGAAATAACTCTTGAGGCCAACCCGGATTCCGCAAACGACCTTTCATATTTCAAAGCCCTTTACGGTATGGGCATTAACCGGCTCAGTCTAGGTTTTCAATCTTTGGATGATCGTAATCTTGAAACTCTTGGGCGGCCGCATTCAGCAAGGCAGGCTGCTGAATCATACTACATGGCCCGCAAAGCAGGGTTCGGGAATATCAGCATAGACCTGATCTGGGGGCTGCCGCGTCAGAAGCTCAAGGATTGGAACAATGAACTGAAAGCTGTTGTCCAGCTTAAGCCGGAGCACATGTCCTGCTACGGGCTTTCCATTGAGCCTGGAACAGTCTTCGGGCAGCGGGCTGATGAAATAGATATGGAACTGCCGCCTGATGGTGAGCAGGCCCGTATGTTTATCTACGGGGCTGAATATCTCGAGTCTATGGGCTATATTCAGTATGAGATTTCCAATTTCGCACGCATGGGTTTTATTTCACGCCATAATCAGGGATACTGGGACCGGTTTGATTATCTTGGCTTAGGCCCTTCCGCAGTATCCACCATTGGTAACCGCAGATTTACCAACCCGCGCTATATGGACGAGTACGATGCTGCTGTGCGGGGCGGCTTTGCCGGGGAGGATTTTGAGGAACTTACCGATGAAATCAAGGCGCAGGAACTCATTATGCTTTGCCTGAGAACTACAAAGGGACTCAAGCTATCTGATTACAAAGATCTCACCGGACGTGATCTTACCAAAGAAAAAGGAGCACTCATCAGTGCACTGTATAAAAATGGTCTGGCGCGTATGAGCGCCGGGTATCTACGCCTGACTAAGAACGGGATGTTGGTTTCCAATTCTATTTTGGAATCTTTGGCATTTTGATGCCCTGACTGTCTTATGGTTCAAATAAAAAGCCCCTCCAGCTTGCAGCAGGTAGGGCTTTTTGTTTGTTGGGCGGTGGTGTTTGACCCACGGCTTTGCAGTTGCCTGCATCAGTTTTAGTTTCTATTCATGCGGCGTGGATTCATTCGTTTCGGACATCAATAATCTGTTTTAAGCCGAACATGATATTCTCTCTGTTTTGGAGCAGGATTATTTTTATCCAGTAGGTCAAATGTATAAAGTGTATCTTCTTGTATTTGGCCTTCCAGCTTCGAAATTCTTTTTGATGCAGCGTGAAGATCTGTGTCTGCTGCCTCAATCCTGCCATCAACCACCTTGTGAACATCGGTGGACTGAGAACCTTTTTTTTGTGTTCCGTGCACACTGGTTGTGATGTCATCCGGACCATTATTATTTAAGTTTGCCATCTCGCTGATATTTATGGCCGCAGAATTTTTCTCCTGACCATTTTCATAGCTGGTATCGGCGTGCGAGGAGCTTTTTATAGTTTCCGGAACATCCGATTCTGTAAGCCCGTGACCAGTCCAAAATTCGAGCCCGTGCACCAGTGGGTTCTTGCGGGCTTTTTCCGTATCTTCCTGTCTGGCAATTTTTTTCCCGTCTTTATAGGTCGTGCTGGACCATTGCATGTCATATGGCCGGTCCTCCACATTATTTTTTTCAACCATTGAAGCCGTTTTGTAATCACCTTTTGCAGCATGGTTCTTTATATTATCAACAAAGAATGAAGACCGGGCAGAACTATCCATTAAAGGATCAGCCATAATTTGTGATGCTGATTTCGGGGTATTGCCACCGGTGTAAACCTCCTCTGAGACTCCGAGCACTTCGAGTATATTGGGCCTCTTCGGGAGCTTCGATGATTTTGTTTCTTCAATTTTTGCTGAACTCTGCTCCTGCTTTATCAACTCTCCATCGTTGTACCAGGAAACATCCATTCCCTGTTTCAAAATTCCTCCAGTAGAATCGATGGAATCGGAAAATGATTCATCCCAATGGGCCTGCCGCAGAATTTTTCCATCAAGCCCGTAATTTGTGGTGTCTATTTTTAGAGAAGAATTCTGGCCCAATTCTCTGGTGGTTTTGCCGTCCATGCCATTTGTTTTCGCAAACGCTCTGTTGGTCTGGTTAACAAATTCTCCCTTTTGTTTGATATGGACTTCTTTGGATTTTTTCCCGTTATTATATTCAACAATGGCGGCATTGTAATTAGTGCGGTGTGAGTCTTGGGTCTGTTTTGTTACCAGTGCTTCAAAATCATCCGTAACTTTTTGTGTTCCATAGGAAATGACAGCGTCTTGAACATTGTATGTTGATTTAAGCAGCATGGAGTCTTCCATGCTGCGTTTCACCTTGCCGTCTTCAAACCACTGTACAAACCTTGAAACTTTGGCAGAACTGTTTTTACCGGTTGTCAGTCCTTCAAATTGTGTGGTGATCTCTTGAATGACGTCATTGTTTTTATTGAAGATTTGGGTGTTCAGCACAGCCCCGTCATCAGTTAAGCTGCCTTCTACTTTTCTAACGAGTTTGTTGTTTTTATCATACTCTTCGATGATCAGATCGGAATTTTCTATCGTTACAATCTGGCGGTTACCGTTATCAAGTTTGAACTGCCCATCCCCGAAACCGAAAGTCGCCCACGAGTGATCCTCCTTTTTGGGCTTTCTTGTATATTCTGTATTTAGGAGCAGCGCTTCACCCGATAGAGTCATCACATCATTTTTTTTCTGAACGTTAGTGTCTGTGTCTTTTTTTAGAGGCGTTACAGCGCCAACCGATTCTCGTGAAACATTATGATTTTTGAAGGCCGGGGATGATGATATCGCGTCAGTCATTGTTTTCTCCAACAGGATAATTACAGCAATTAAAGTATAAATAATATCGTCATGCTGCCAATATAACTTTATGCTGGAGGTTGAATAAAAACGATAATTACTTACAGTCCTTGCAAAAGAGTAGGAATGTTTTTGCCGCAATTCTCTGAAAAATAGCTGCTGCTTTGGCGGGAGTTACGATGGTAATTGTTCATCACAGAATTCAAGCGCGGCCTGTACCGCTTTGTCCATATCGTAGTATTTATATTGTCCCAGCCTGCCCAGAAAATGGGTGCTATTCAGCTTTGCGGCGTCATTGAGGTATAGTTCCAGTCTATTGCGGTCTTCGTTTGTGTTGACCGGGTAATACGGCTCTTCTCCTTGTTTCCATTTCAATGAAAACTCTCGTGCTGTAACGGTTTTGCCGCTTTTGTTTTCCCTCTCCGGGTGTAGGTGCTGATATTCGTGGATGCGAGTATAGGGTACGTCGATATCGGCGTAATTCATGACCGGAGTTCCCTGATAGTCCGGCACGTCTTCGACACGGTATTCGAAGCGCAGGGAGCGCCATTTGAGTTCTCCGTGGCAGTAATTGAAATATCTGTCCAGCGGTCCGCTGTAGTAAACCTTGCAGTCCTGCGGGATTTCGTGCTTTAGCTCAAAAAAGTCGCTGCTCAATCTGGTTTCGATCAGTTCGTGGTCCAGCATACGTTCGAAGAGTTTTCCATAACCATCCCAAGGCAGTCCTTGATATCTGTCTGTGAAGTAGTCGCATTCATATGTGTGACGGAAGGGTAGACGGGTGATAATGGATGCTTCAAGTTCTTTTGGGTCACACTCCCATTGCTTAAGGGTATAGCCCTTTACAAAGGCCTCATATAACTCACGTCCGATCAGGCTGATGGACTTTTCTTCAAGGTTTTGCGGATTGGTGATGTTCTCAAGTTCACTTTTGCTTTTGATGAAGTCTTCGACTTCGTGCGGCTTCAGACTGATTCTGAAGAAAGAATTGATGGTTTGCAGATTGACAGGCATGTGGAAGGTGCGGCCTTGATAAGTAGTCACAACTTTATGCCGATAGCTGTTGAACTCTGTGAAGCGTTTCAGGAAATCCCAGACTCGTTTTTCTTTTGTATGGAAGATATGGGTTCCATAGCTGTGGACTTCGATGCCTGTTTCGGCATTGATATGGCTGTGGCAGTTGCCGCCGATATGGTCGCGCTTGTCGATAACCAGAACTTTCTCGCCCAGGTCTTCGGCAATGCGTCTGGCAATAGTACAGCCGGTAATTCCTGCTCCGACAATGAGGTGTGCGTGGTTCATCTGATAAGTCTCCGGCGGCGCTTTCAGCGGGACCAGAGAACTCTTTTGGAAAATGGTTCTCGGGTCTCTCCTAATATTTTTATTATGCTTTTCAGTGTGAATTCAGCAAATTGGTCCAAAAAAATAAAACCCGTAGCATCATGAAAGATACTACGGGTTTATTGTGTTTATGTCGAGTTATGTAAACTGATCGGCTAAGCCCTATTAAAAGGTTTGGGATTCTAAAACCCTTTTTAAAGGGTTACAGGACCCCGGCAGGACTCGTAACCGTTAACGAAAGCTTTGCTTTAAGTTTTACGGATACCTGATAACAGAGGTGTCGCCGAAGGCAAACAAACTACTTCATATACTTTAGGAACGGATTGTCCTGCGAGAGGATAAACTTTGTGTTCCCTTTAAGTCCTGCTTCGTAAGCTTCAAGAGACTTTTTGAATTCATAGAATCTAGGGTCCTTGCCGAAGCTTTCAGCATAGATTTTGGTCGCTTTACCCTCGCCTTCACCTCGCATGATTTCAGCTTTGAGGTTTGCATCCGCGATGGTGATAGCTCTTTCTTTGTCAGCCTGCGCAGTAATTCGGGCAGCAGCTTCGCTACCTTGTGAACGGTACTGTTTCGCCATACGTTCACGTTCCGCGCGCATACGTCCGTAAATTGCACGTGCGTTTTCAGGCGGCAGGTCTGTTCGTTTGATGCGTACATCTAGAACTTCAATGCCGTAGGGCTTAAGCAGAGCATTTGAAGTCTGGGTAACCTCCTCCATGATTGAAGTACGGTCACTGGAGATGATTTCGATCAGGGTGTACCGGCCAAGGGCTACGCGGAGTTCCGCGTAGATGATGTCATCTAAGCGTGCCTGGGCACGGGGTACGGAACGCACGGTGCGGTAAAACTGCAAGGGATCGCTTATGCGCCACTTGGAGTAGTTGTCCACGACCATGTTTTTCTTGTCTTTGGTCAGAATTTCAGCCGGGTGGGCATCGTATTCCAGTAAGCGTGAATCAAAATAAATCACGTTCTGGACAAAGGGCAGCTTGAAGTGCAGCCCCGGTCCCGTAGGGCCTGATTTGGGCTTACCGAGCTGTAGCACAATAGCTTTCTCGGTCTGCTTTACAATGTATGCACTTTGCGCAATCCCCAGTACGGCAACAATAATCAGAATTGCCAGGGGAGCGGAACTTTTTTTGAGTAAACTCATATTCTTATCCCCTATTTTTTACCGGTTTGTATTGGCAGTCCCTGTCCGTCCAAAGAGAGGAAGGGGATTGCTTTCTTTGCAGCGTCGTCAGAGAGGATAACCTTCTTGACATCAGGATTGGAGAGAATGTTCTGCATTGTTTCCAGATACAGACGTTTCACTGTGATATCCTTGGCTTTCTGGTATTCCATGTAAACCGCCATGAAACGCTTGGCCTGACCTTCAGCTTCGCGGATCTTGGTTTCTTTGTAAGCTTCAGCCTTGTTCAGGATAACAGCAGCCTGTCCTCTTGCCTTGGGCAGGATGTCATTGCGGTATGCTTCCGCTTCGTTGATGTAACGGCTTTTATCTTCACGTGCAGATGCAACGTCTTTAAAAGCGTCAACAACCTCGTTCGGTGGATGCACGTTCTGCAGCTGCACTGCCAGTACGTTCACGCCGAGTTTGTAACGATCCACAATTTCCTGCAGCAGATTTCTGGTTTCAGTCTGAATCTGGAGTTTGCCTGTGGTCAGGGCCAGTTCGATCTTGGTCTTACCGATGATCTCACGCATGGCTGCTTCAGCAGCATCCTGAATGGTTTTAGGTTGGTTGCTGACTTTAAAAAGGTAGTCCACCGGATCTTTGATCTGGTATTGTACGATGAACTGAACATCAACGATGTTCTCGTCACCGGTCAGCATGAGGGATTCCTCAGGCACGTTTCGCGACTGACCTTGAGTGAAGGAGCGCGAAGATCCATAGGACCGAAATCCTACTTCCACACGTCTGATTTGTGTGACTTTAGGCTTCATGACCGATTCAATAGGAATCGGAAGATGGTAGTGCGGACCCGGTGTAGTGGTGTCCACATACTTACCGAATCTGGTTACCACACCGACTTCATCCGGTTCTACAATGTATACCCCGGAAAGAAACCAGAGCAGGATGATGCCGATGATTATAAATTTTCCGCCCGGCAAGCCGGTTCCGCGGAGTTTTTTGATCGTGGAGTTTATGTCGTCCACATTCGGCGGTTTAGGAGCTCCTCCACCTCCGCCTCTATTCCTCTGCCGTTGTTCGGATAATTTGTCCCAGTCCCAGTTCATGTAAATTTGATAGGTGAGATGGGCCGACATATCAAGGAAAATCGGATACGCGGGCCGATGTGTTAATGAAATAATAACTTCCGCATGAGTGCTAAGTAATAAGTGAGCAAGGGAGTTATTCGTTTACCTGCGACGCATAAATAAATATATACGGATTATATCAATTTTCGCTAAATATGAAACCCTAAAAGTAGCAGTGATAAAATTAAATACGTTGGCCGCTAAATTTTGACACATGCAGAATTACCTTTTATCTGCTTGTGAGGTCATATTTATACTGTCGGAGAAGTCATATGAAAGAACTCAGGAAGGAAATATTCAGGGCATACGATATTCGTGGGATTGTAGACCGGGATTTTGACGAGGAATGGGTAGAACGTCTGGGGCGAGCCTGTGGGACATGGTTCCGTTCCAAGGGCTGGGACCGTGCAGTTGTGGGGCATGACTGCCGCCATAGTTCACCTGCTTATCAGCAGGCTGTAGGGCGGGGATTGAATGCCAGCGGTGTGGATGTTCTTTTCCTGAATCTGGTTCCTACTCCGGCTTTTTATTTCGCAGCCAAGAAGCTAAATTACACAGCCGGGGTGATGATCACTGCCAGCCACAATCCGCCGGAATTCAACGGTTTCAAGGTCTGGGGTGGTGAGACCACTATTCATACCGACGATATCCAGCAAATCTACCGCATAATGGAGTCCGGTGATTTCACAGAAGGCAACGGTGTAATTTCCTATCATGACATAGTTCCATTTTACATTGATGATTTGCTTTCAGGAATAAAGCTCAAACGTCCTGTCAAAGTTGTGCTGGACGGCGGAAATGGGGCCGGGGGACACATTGCCCTTGAGCTACTGCGCCGGGCCGGTGCGGAGGTTATTCCCCAGTATTGTGATCCGGATGGAGATTTTCCCAACCATCACCCTGATCCGGTAGTGGCCGAATACATGGGCGACCTGTTCAAGGCTGTAGTAGAGCACAGGGCGGAAGTAGGTATCGGTCTGGACGGTGATGCCGACCGCATCGGTGCTGTGGATGAAAAGGGAAATCTTGTTCCGGGAGACCGTCTGCTGGCGGTTTACGCCCGTGAAATGCTGGGCCGTAAGCCCGGTGAGACTGTTGTCGCCGATGTAAAATGCAGCCATCTTTTCTTTGAAGATGTTGTCAGGCACGGCGGTAAGCCGCTTATGGCCCGTACCGGTCATTCGGTAATGAAGGCCAAAATGATCGAGACCGGAGCCGGACTGGGCGGCGAGATGAGCGGGCATATATTTTTCGCAGATCGTTTTTATGGTTTTGATGACGGACTGTATTCAGCTTTGCGGTTGTTGGAGATCCTTTCTCAGACAGATATTCCGGTTTCTGAAATGTGGTCCGAATGGCCGAAAACTTACTTTACCCCGGAACTGCGTGTTGAATATCCGGAAGAAATTAAATTTGAATTGGTGGAAAGAGCTGCCGAAGAGTTGTCTAAAGAATATGAAGTTCTGGGTATAGACGGCGTAAGGGTTGTCTTCGCTGGCGGATGGGCACTGGTGCGCGCGTCCAATACGCAGGCAGCACTAACCCTGCGATTCGAGGCTTCATCTCCGGAAAAGCTTGCGGAAGTGAAAGATCAAGTGGAGTCTCTGCTTGAGCGTCTTGCCTCGGAACTTTGCAAATGATCTGCTTGGGTGGCCGTTTTGCAGGTTTTTACATGAAAGCAAATACTTGTTAGCATCTGTACCGGAGGCTGATCCTCTGAATCTGAATTTATCTCATAAGCAGAAGGTATAATCCATGGCGTTGTTTATTAAACCACACGGCAAGTCCGGCACGGAAAGATTTTTAAGAATGATCGGGATGATGATAATTCTCGGGCTGGTTGTTTATGCTTTCTGGATAAATAATCAGTCTACACTGGAAAAAATTCAGGCCCGTAATGCGTTCTGGGACCAGACCAAGGTTCTGAGCCGCTCCGAGCGTGACTATGTTCAGGGTTTTATCAGGAGCATGCGCAATGAGTTCGGTGTTAATGTCCGTGTTCAGATAATCCTTGATCCAATTATGGAGCAGGAAATTGATCCTAATGAAATGTTAATAGTCATTTCTCCTCCAACTCAGGATGTGGGCATGTCTTTTCCGGGCTTGGTTCGCCATGCTTTGGGGGATAAATTTATTTCAGCACTAGAAAATAAACACTTCGTAAATCATTTTTCCGACGATGAATGGCCAACATCGCTAATGACCTGTCTGTCTATGATATGGGAGCGGTTGGTTACTGTAGAGTCTAATCAGCCTGTCCCTGAAGTCAGCAGAGAAGGCGATAGTAACATTTCTGATCCGGAATCATCTGCGCACAAGGAATAAAGAATTTAATGGCAAAGAAGAAACTTAATATTTATACTGACGGTTCCTGTCTCGGTAATCCCGGTAAGGGTGGATACGGGGCGGTGCTTCTGTTCAACGAACACCGCAAGGAACTTTCACAGGGTTACAAAAAAACTACCAACAACCGTATGGAAATGCGCGCGGTGATTGCTGCCCTGACCGAACTCAAGGAACCTTGTGAGGTAACTCTCTATACCGATTCACAGTACGTGAAGAATGCATTTACCAAAAAGTGGATCGATAACTGGCAGCGGAACGGATGGAAGACCGCAGCTAAAAAACCGGTTAAGAACAAAGACCTTTGGTTGCAGTTTATCCCCCTGCTGGAAAAGCATGAGGTGAATTTTCGATGGGTCAAAGGACATTCCGGGGACCCTGAGAACGAACGTTGCGACGAGCTGGCACGAAATGCAGCATCATCAGGGGATTTGATTGAGGACGAGGGAGCTTAGCTCTCTCAGCAACCCGTTTTTTACTAGTTATTTAAATTTATAGCCATTGCAGATAATGCAAAGATAGCTATAGTGGTTGCAATGTATTAATTTTGAACTCAATTCAGAGTGAGCATGAAGGAGACAATGGCTGAATTCAATATGAATTCATTTGCGACAATTTTATTCACATTGACATGGAATAGCGAAAGCGGAACACATGAAGAAAATTTTCTAGGCAGGAAAGTTAACGCTTGGCGTGATTTTTTGCCTGAGGAATTGAAGCAACGGCTTGCTGGTGCCAAAGCCGGAGAGACAGTTGCGGTCAATTTTCATGCTGGAACTGAGATTCCAAAATATGATCCTGCAAAAGTAAAAAAAATATCCCGCCGCAAATTTAAATTGCGGTCACATCAATTCAAGAATTATCCGGCCAGAATGGGAAGGTTCTATCCTCAAGGTGCTGTTGAAGGCCTTCCCGGAGTATACCCGCAGACGGCAATTCCATTTAGAGTTACGGGAACAACGGACTCAGAAATTATTGCAGACCTTAACCACCCGCTGGCTAAGATTCCTTTTAAGCTTGAAGCAAAGCTCCTCAATGTTGCAGACAAAGACAGCGAAACAGGAGGGCGTCTGACTCATTGGCTTGAAGAATTATGCTGCTGGGGCCCCGGAATGCAGGCGCCACTGGAAAATTGTAGAACAGATTTTATCCATGAGGATTTTTTCAGGCGGGATAACTGCGCATCAGACTTCGAGTTCTATGACAAGCCGCGTCTGGTAAACCACATTGACCAACAGGCCAGTGCAAACCTGCAAAGTATTTATACTCGTTTCCTCACTTCGGAAATGAAAGTGCTGGATCTGATGAGCAGTATTCAATCCCATCTGCCGGAAGGCATGGATATTACCGGAGTGGGGATGAATATGGATGAGTTACGTATGAATCCGGCTTTGAAGGACAGGATAGTACAAGATCTGAACAAGGAGCACGAATTCAACTTCGCCGCTGGAAGTTTTGATGCCGTGGTTTGCAGCCTTTCTATCGAATATCTGACCAATCCACTTGCAGTACTGAAAAGGGCTTATAAAATGCTCACCCCTGACGGTATTTTACTTATCGGCGTATCAAACCGCTGGTTTCCGCCCAAGGTAACCCAGGGCTGGCTCGAAATGCATGAATTTGAACGTATGGGTTATCTGCTTCAGCTTGCCGCGGATGCCGGATTCAAAGGGCCGAAAGGGACGGTCAGCGTCCGCAACGACTGGCGGCCGACTACTGATAAGCATTTTGTAGCGACTCGCGGCGTCAGCGATCCTGTGTATGTCGTGTGGTGCAATAAATAGCCGGGGGATACCGGGACGACATACACAAGGATAGCTGTCGAAAGAGCAGAGTTTCGTCAAGAAAGTCGTTTTAGTATTCAGCCAGCCAGTTGCTTGGAATTGACCAGCAACCGTCTTGTGCTGAGTCGACGAGTGAATCCAGAAGTCTGGCTACACCGTGTTCACTACAGGCAGGGATGTGCAGGTCTGCTGCTGGCAGGACTTCCGGGGCTGCGTTGGCAACTGCGGCACTTAAGCCCACGTGTCCGAACATGCTCAGGTCGTTTTCGCTGTCGCCTATGGCAATGGAGTTCAGGTCTGACCACCCGGCTTCTTTCATAATCTGCATTACAGCAGAGTGTTTGCCATGCCCTGCCGGTCCGATTTCGAGAAAATCTTCACCGGTGCGCACGCAGTTCATGCCATACTTTTCGGCCAATTCACGCACGAAGTCACATTGTTCAGTCTGATTGCGGTGAGAGAAAGTCAGAATTTTGATGGCACATTTGTCTGCCGGGGTTGGTCCGTTCTGGGGTAATATTTCACCTACGCGCTCGAATTCGTTACGCTCTTTATCTGTTAGCTCCGTGCGACTCCATATGCCGTCCTCGACGTAAGTGGCATAGTTTATGCCCCATTCCATCAGCTCGTCTTCAATTTCCTTGAAAGGTTTAATTGTATTGCCGAAAACTTCAATTTCTCCGTTACGTATGATCACTGAGCCGTTAACACCTGCATGCGGGGTATGTGAGCCGACACAGCAGATCAACTGCGGCACGCTTATCATGTGTTTACCGGTGACTAGGGAGAAGTGTCCGCCGGCAGTTGTGTAGCGGTTGATTGCATTAAGTGTGCGGCGGTCAATGTTTTCTCCGGGCATGATCAGGGTGTTGTCGATGTCGCAGAAAATCCACGGGAGGTTCTTGTTTTGGCTACGGGTAATATTTTTTGCATAGTCCTGCTGGTTTGCACGTGAATAGGGCAGGGTTTTGCGTGCGATTGATGGGGGTACGGAATCCAAGCCAAATCTCCCTTCCAGTTCAATGATGCGCTGTCCGAATGAGTAGGATTCACCAAGCGGTGAGGTTCTGAAATCACAGTAAGCGACAGCTTTATGGATCGGGGAATCGTAACGCGGTCCGGGGAAATTGTCGTAAATTTTTTTGATCTCGGGCAGTTTCTCAATTTCCAGCGGGGTGCTGGAGTGCCAGAGCACGGCTGAAATTAAATCTTCAGGGGCACCGCAATGGGCGAGATAGGCCGCTCCGTCAAGAGGATGGAATCCGGTTTTAGTGAGTTTTTCGGAATAGCCTACATCATGGAAAAGAGCGGCGGTTACAATCTTGGCAGAGGTCTCGGCATCATAATCCATCTGGCATACCAGACGTTTCGCAGTGTTGCAGGCCTGACGCATGTGCGCAAGACGTGTGGAGTCTGCTGGGAAAAAGGACGCGGCAAGTTCATCCGTCAGGTCGTTTGAAACCGGACCAAGCGGTTCAGGAAATATTTTTTTCAAAAGAGAAGAAACTTTTATCATATGTATGTCTCCGGCGGCCCTGCCGGTAGTCCCTGCTAGACTTAAGCCCTTCTTATGAAAGGTTTTAAGGATACAAAAACTTATAATAGGGCTTCGCCGCTGCGTAATCCAGTAAGCAGTTTAAAATTTAATAGTAAATACCCCTCCAACTGACGCGTTGGGGAAGAGTCCAGAAGAATCTAATTCGTAATTATTGAGTGTACAAAGTCAAGCGTCAATTAAGGCTTTAGAAAAGTAAAAGCCGCTCGGTTTTTACCCAAGCGGCCTGAAATAAACGTGATTATATATTCGTTTTTAATTAAACTTTTTTTCGGTTTCGAACACAAGCCTATTGAAAACCCCGTCGATATCAAGGTTGCTGGTATCAATTATAATCGAATCTTCGGCAGGTCTGAGCGGAGCAACCTTGCGGTTTCGGTCTTGATCGTCTCGTGCTCGAATCTGTTCTATCAGTTCGTTCATGTCGGCTGGTTTGCTCATTTCCTGAAGCTGTAGGAAGCGGCGGCGGGCTCGTTCTTCAAGGTCAGCATCAAGGAAGAATTTGCAGGGCGCCTGAGGAAAGATAACAGTGCCCATGTCGCGTCCTTCGGCGATGAGGGATGTTGTTTCGCCGATGAGGCGTTGAGCAATCTTCTGATATTCACGAACAGCTGGAATCTTGGCTACGTTTGAGGCCCACATGCCCACTGTTTCTGTGCGGATTTCGTCGGTCAGAGGTACCCCGTTCAAGCTCAGGCAGGAACCGGAACCGCTGCCCGAAAGGGTAAATTCAAGTCCCTTGAGGGCTTGGGCAATCCTGTCCGCTTCCCAGTCCCAAGAATTTTCTCCCAGCTTCCATGCTGTGCCGCGGAACATTGCCCCTGTATCAAGATAGGCAATCTCAAAGCGGTCAGCCAGACGTTTGGCTAGAGTTGATTTGCCGACACCGGCAGGGCCGTCAAGGGTTATTATGAAAGGCGCGTCCATTAAAGGACCTCCTTGAGGGCTTTCAGGAAAGTTTTATTTTCACTGTCCGTGCCCATATTGACCCGGATATATTCTCCTAGTCCGAAACTTTTCAGGGGACGGACAATTATTCCGCGTTTGAGCAGGGCTTCGAAAACTTCCATGGCGTCTTTTTCAGGATTGCCGGGGTAGGGCTTGAACATGATGAAGTTTGACTGTGACTCAAGTACTTCACACCCCATGGCTCTGATTTCCTTGGTGTAAAGCTCGCGCCCGCGCAGAACCACATCCATAGTGGTATTGAAGAACGCTTCATCCTTGAGCACTGCTATGCCCGCTTCTTCTGCCAGCAGGTTAACTGTGAAGGGCGCACGCGCACTGTTGATGTACCCGGCCAGCTGCGGGCTCATGATGCCGTAGCCGATGCGCAGTCCGGCAAGGCCGTATGCTTTGGAAAAGGTCCGGGTCAGTACCATGTTTGGAAATTCATTCAGCAGCCCGCGCATGTCGTATTTTTCAGCAGGGCGGGCGAATTCAATGTAGGCCTCGTCAATTACCAGCAGGGTCTGTTCAGGAATGGCGGAAGCCAGTTCGCGCACTTCATCAACTGTGACGGCCAGTCCGGTGGGGTTGTCCGGGGAGGTCATGAAAACGATGGCGGTCTTCTCGGATACTGCCGCGGCAAGTGCTTTCAAGGGCTGTTTGTGCCCTTCTGCGCGGGGAATCTGCCGAAAATTTACTGCACAGAGCCGGGACATGAGGCGATACATGCTGAAACAGGATTCATAAGTGAGCACTTCATCCTGTCCGGGATTGGCTTTGATGCGTACCAGCAGGTCCAGAATTTCGTCCGATCCGTTACCGCTTATGATTTGTTCTTCGGATACGCCTGTGCGTTGGGCAATGGCTTTGTTCAGGCGCGGGTTGCCGTTGTGCGGGTAGCGAAATACAGATGGAGCGTGGCGGTTGATAGCCTTTTGCGCCATTGGTGAAGCCCCCAGAGGGTTTTCGTTACTGGCAAGTTTTATGACGGTATCAAGATCGTATTTTTCTTTGATTTCCTCGATGGTCAGGCCCGGAGCATAGGGCTTGGAATCCATCATGTCGGTGCGGACTTTTATGGCGGGCATGGTGATATCCTTATGTAGCGTGAAAAATTTCTGAGTAGAAGTAGATTTCACTAGTCGCTAATGCCTGCTTTGTCAAAACAGTTGGGCAGGGAACCGTGCGCGAATCTGAATAATCCAAAAAACTCACAAGTTGTTTTTTTCATACAAACAGCATAATAAATCCATTCTACGCTAATGACATTTTGCCTTGCAGATCCGCGAAGGCAAAAACAGGAGAAAACATGGGCTTTCAGGATAAAAATATTTCATCATGGATCGCTGAGAATAAATTGGTCCTGCTGCTGGCAGTCTGTTCTTTTGCCGTGGCTTTCGGACTGCGTGCTATGGAGTATGGCAGCTGGAGCAATCCTGCATATTCTGTTGACGGCGAATACATTATGGGCACTCATGATGCTTATTACTGGCTGGCAGGGGCAAAGGGGGTAGGCGGAGCAGCCTCCAATCCCATGTCTGCTTTGCTGAGGTGTTTGAACTCTGTGACCGGCGTATCATATGCCAATTTTGCTTTCTGGCTGCCTGCCGTTTTTGCCGGATTGTGCGCCCTTGCCGCATTCGGCTGGGGGGTGCTCCTTGGCGGACCGTGGGCCGGTCTGACCGGGGCGGTATATGCAACTTCCATCCCCGCTTTCTACTTCCGCACCCGGCTCAGCTACTATGATACAGACCTGATCACGTTGTTTTTTCCGCTGTTCATCTCGTTTCTGCTGGGTGCGTACCTGTTGCCCGGTCTGCGTAAAAACTGGCTGGCTGATGATGAATCGAAAGAACCGTACAGGCCGACAACATTACATTATATATACGCATTGCTCGGCGGGGCCCTCACTTCTTACGGAGCTAAATGGCACGGGGATGTGTCCACATTCGGTATGATTGTGTTCTTCATTGCCATTGGTCTGGCTATGGTCTGCGCTCGCCGGGATTCCCGGGCGGCCTTGCTGCGCGGTTTGCTGATCTATTCCTGTGCCGCCTTCTGGGGCCTTCCCGGTCTGGCTGTGTCTGTGCTGCTTGTTGCTGCCATCCATAAAGAGATGCTGCAAAGGCACAAGCTGTATGATAATTCACTGGTTTATCTGGCTTTGCTGGCTTTACCCATGATCTTTAGCGGTGTGGTCATGTCGGTGTTTTCCGGCGTGTTCGCTAAGATTGGCAACTATCTTAAGCCTGTAGCCGCAGTGACTTCAGTTGGTTCCGGTCCGCAATATCCCGGTGTTGCCCAGTCTATTATTGAAGCTCAGAATATTGAGCTGAATGAGCTTTTTTTCAATATGAGCGGTAATGCTGCATTGGGGATTGCGGGGTTCGCTGGCTATTTCATTTCCATCGCCTTTTATCCGCTGTTGCTTCTTTTGCTGCCTTTTGCTGCTTCAACTCTTGGTGGGATGTATCTTGGCGGTCGATTTGTCATGTTCGGGGGAATTGTCACCGGATTGGGTCTTTTCCTCAGTCTGGTCATGCTGATGAAGTTTGTTCCGGGCCTGAAGAAGTATAAAGGATTTTTAAAAGGGGCGCAGGCAATCGTTCTTACTGTATTACTCATTGTGAACCTGCTTCCGCATCTGGCGACCATGGCTCCTACACCGATCATGGGTGCTCCGCACGCAAAGGCACTTATTGAGACCGGGAAGAAAATTAAAAAAGACAGCACCATCTGGACTTGGTGGGATTGGGGATATGCCTCCATGTATTATGCCGGGGTCAACAGCTTTGCCAATGGCGGTAACCATGCCGGGCCTGTGCTTTATCCTCTGGCATTGGCTCTATCCACGCCTTCTACCGTTCAGGCTGCGCAGTTCATTAAATATAGCGCTTCGCATGGTAACAATACCGCCAAGGTCTGGAAAGATATGAAAGGTGAGCAGGTGATAAAAATTTTGCACACCATGGCCCAGCCAGGCAGGAAGTTTGCTGATGGCCCTGATCAATATATTACCGTCAGCTGGGATAACATACGTCTTGCCTACTGGATTCTTTATTATGGCAGTTTTGATCTTGTGTCAGGCAAAAGCACTCACCCTGATATGTCGCGCATTCGTGAAACTTTTGATGTGAATTTTAAAACCGGTGAATTTCTTGTGAAGGGGTATTCGCCGGTTCCCATGAGTACATGCACGGTGTTAAGTAAAGATCAGCCTGTGCATAAGCGTTTTAACCGGGCAAAAGATCGAAATCTGCTTTTCAACACTCAGGTAGAGCAGGGCTTCATGGTCGATGATCGTATTTTCAACTCCATGCTGGTTCAATTATTGATAGCTGATCCTAGTAACAGAAGAATAAAGGATAATTTTGAATTGGTTTATGATGGCTATCCGATGGTGCGAATTTATAAAGTTTTGTAATAATCTGTAATTTCTGACGTTAATTGTATAGTCAATAATAATAATGTGTTGTCTGTCTTTTGAACATGCTGTTGGCAAGGTATGTGTGGAACAGTCCTTATTAGTAGATGCTTTTGAGGAGTAACATAAGCTTATAAATGTTAAGTTTTTTTCTCAAAAGAGGTTGACACGGGCGAGGGCTGAAAGTAAAAGTCTGTGATAGTAATTAGGGTAATCCTTGGGATGTACGGGTTCTTCTGTGTCCCAAGGAGTCAATCAAAATAAAAAATTAGGAGTTTATTCATGAAAATGAGTAAAAAAATGAAACAGGCCATTACAGTAGCTGCTATCGCAGGTACCATGGCTCTGTCCGGCACTGCTTTCGCGGCTACTTCCGGTTGGAAAACCCAGACTCTGGGTGCAACTGGTTCCGCTCTTTCCGCTATCGCTCTCGACGCTGGCGCAGTTGGTGCTGGCTCCACTGATAACAACGCAGTTGTTGTTGGTAACGGTGGTAAAATCTACACCATCTCCAACGTCCTGAAAGACGACATGAAAGCGTCTGACTGGACTTCAGCAACTGTTCCTTCAGTTAGCAACCTGAACGCAGTTGCTTCCTACGCAGCAGACAGCTTTGTTGCTGTGGGTACTTCTGGAGCCATCCTTATCTCCACCGACAACGGTAAAGAGTGGAAGAAAGTAGCTAAAGTTTCCGACGAGATGGCTGGCGAAGACTTCCTTTACGTTGCTGCTAACGGCGGTAAAGTTGTTGTTGCTACCGCAACCAAGCTCTTCTACACCGCTGCTATCGCTAGCACTACTGATCCTGCTTGGAAGGAAGTATACCTGACCGCAGACGGTACTGCTTCCGGCGCTGACCTCAGTGTAGGTAGCGACCTGAAAGGAATCGCTTGGGATACCGGTAACTACATCTGGGCTTTCGGCGGCGCTTCCTCTCTCGCTAGAGTAAACGTAACCGGCGGTACCAACACTGCAGTTGCAGACATGGACAAACTGACCATTGCTACTGCTTACGATGTTACTCCTACTACTGAAGAACTCGGTAGCGTAACCTTCACCGGTATTGCTGCTGGTACTACCGGTCACTACATTACTACCGCTGACGGTAAAGTGCTGCACGTAACCATCAACGGTGGTATTGCAACCCCAGTTGTAACTGCTGACGTTTCCTACGCTTCTGACGGTACTGCTGCTGCTCAGGCTTGGACTCAGCCTACTACTGAGAAGATTACTTCTATCTCCTCCGATCCTATCGTTACCTCTTTCGTAACTTCCTCCGGTTCCATCTACCGCATTGCTATGGAAGGTACCGGTGCTATCACTGATAAATGGGTTGAAGCAAAAGACTTGACCTCCAAGTCCCTGAATTCCGTTCTCATGACCACCACCCGCGGTGTTGCTGCTGGTGAAGAAGGTATCATGGGTAGCGGTAAAGATGTTGAGTGGACTGAAAAGACCGAATACGATGCTACTGCAGGTTTCGTAGGTCTGACCAGTGCAGGCGGTTACCTTTACGGTTCCAACGCAACCGACCCTGACAAAACCATCAACTACGGTACCACCTACGGCGAAATGAGCGGTAACACCATTACTACTACTGGTGTAGCTACTGCTGGTGCTAATGGTCAGATCATTTCTTCTGCTGGCGACTACGCAGCTGTTCTGGTTCTTAACACCACCGACGGTCTCGCTGTTGTTAAGGGTAAAGAACTGGTAACTGAAGGTGTTTCTGACGATACTGTTGCTAACCTTCTCGCTGGTCAGGGTAGCACCGCTGCTGTTGTAACCGGTGCTGAAAGCGTAAAGTACTACGTAAACGCTGGTGTCGCTGGTGGTGGTACTAAAGACGGTCTGTCCATCGCTCTGAATGCTGCTGCTGACGGAACTCCCGCTAAAGGTTTCACCAACGATGTTGAAGTCGACGATGGCACAAACGCTCTGACTGCTCTGGGTTACACCAGCAACGGTCGCGTATGGGGTTCTGCTGCTACCTCTAAAGCATTCTACGTACTCGAAGCAGCTGATGCAGCTAATTACGTAGGCACCGCAGACTTCGATCTCGTTGCTCTCGGCGCAACTGCTTACACCGCTAAGATCACTGCTGGCGCAGACACTGTTTTCGCTAACGGTGGCAAGTACGCTTACGTTGTTGACGGTGGCGATTTCTACATCTTCCCCGAAAGCATCGACTTCGCTGATGCTGGCTACGATAAAGAACTCTACAAGATTTCTTCCTTCGTTGCAGATGACACCAAGATCGCTAAGATCTGGAGTGAAGGCGACCAACTTTACGGTGTAGACGCAAGTACTGCTGCTACTCCTAAAGTATTCAAGCTCATCCTTGATGAAACAAACCTGTTCAAGTCCCAGTGGGTATACTACGGCACCATGACCGTTGCTGCTGGCGCTGACGGTTTCGGTGTTGCTGGCGACAACCTCGTTGTTGCTGAAGTTGGTACTGATGGTGACCTCTTCACTACTTCCGGTCCTGCTTGGACTCAGCTCGCTGACAACCTGTCCCTGAACTCCAACTTTGCTGACGTTACTGTATCTGGCGGTACTTTCTACGCTGTTGGTAACGATGCAATGCTCTACTCCTCTACTGACGGTACCAACTGGACCCTCAATACTGACTTTGTAGAAGCATTCCCCGCAGCAAACCTGAGCATCGTTCGTGCTAACGGTTCCAACATCTATGTTCTGGATAACGGCACCAAGAGAGCATACAAGTACGATGGTACTGCATGGGCTCGTATCCCCTCTGCTTCCAAAGTATACGCTGCAAACACAGTTGACATGATCATGACTGGTGATGATGAAGGCCTCATGCTTACCGACAAGCAGGTTTACAACTTCGCAGACTTCACTTCCAAAGCAGTTTCCGGTCTCTCCGGTGCTAACAAGTTCGCACAGCTTTCTTCCAGCAGCTACTTCATCGTTGCTGACGGTGGTAAAGCTTGGACTTACGACGGCGATTCCACCCTCACAGCTGTAACCTTCGCAGTAAGCACTGCTAAGAACCTGAACGACCTCTACGTGAAGAGCA
Source organism: Maridesulfovibrio sp. (assembly GCF_963667685.1). Classification (NCBI taxonomy): domain Bacteria; kingdom Pseudomonadati; phylum Thermodesulfobacteriota; class Desulfovibrionia; order Desulfovibrionales; family Desulfovibrionaceae; genus Maridesulfovibrio; species Maridesulfovibrio sp. The sequence continues at coordinate 1,645,307 of NZ_OY763930.1, forward strand.
GTTCTGAAGTATACATCGCAGGTAACTCCGGTTACTTCGCTAAGTACGATGGCGAAAAAGTAACTGCTATCGACACCGGTTCCAGCGTTGCTAAAGGCAAGTCCTTCACCAACGTTTGGGGTTACGATAACTTCGTATTCCTGACCGACGGTACCAACGTATACAAGTACGACGGTGCTAACTTCTTCACCGAGCAGGTACAGTCCGGCAACATCAACGAAATCGACGGTAGCAAAGACCTCGGTCTCGTAGCTGTTGGTAACTCCGGTACCGTACAGTTCCGTGCAATCGGTAACTCCGGTCTGATCAACTACCCCGGCGCAAAAGACACCATGACTTACGTCACCCGTTCTTCTGTTGCTACCACACCTGACACCCTGAACTCCACTTACGGCGTAGATAACTCTACCCTTAAGCTTCTCGGTGACCAGATGACCTTCACCGGTACCATCGCTGCAGGTAAAACCGCGACTGTTGGTTTCTCCTTCGAAGCAACCGACAACGCATCCAACACCAGCGAAATCGGCCTGATCAAACTGATCGGCGGTGCTGGTAATGCTCTGAAGCACTACTACTTCAACCAGACTGATGAGGTTACCACCGATGACGGTAAGTACTGGATCACTTCCGCTACTCCCGAAACTGATGGTTCCTACAAGCCTGTATCCGGCGACCTGACTAAGGGCGAAGAATACTACGTATGGTTCAACATCAAAGATAACGGTAACGGTGACCTCGATGCAACTGCAGGTAAAATCACTGACCCCGTTGTAGCAACTACCTCCGGTGGCGCTACCATTTCCAGCTCCTCCAGCTCCGGTTGTGTATTCAACCCCGCTGCTGGTTTCGGTCTGGAATGGCTGATGCTGATGGCTGCTCCCATGATCGCAGTAATCCGCAACCGCTTCAAAAAATAAGAATAGTGAATAGAGGAATTCGTTTCTCTTGAAACTTCGCCCCCTCTTCGCTTGCGAAGGGGGGGCTTTTCTTATGCAGAACGTTGTCAGGAGCACAGTAGCCACAAGCGGGTAATAGAGTGGATGGTTCTGAAAACCTGATAGAATGTGTTTGGTGCTGACTTCATATCTTTAAAGAGACAGAATTAGTTTTTAGGGCGGTCTTAGAAGAGCAGGGGGATAACTTAGGGTAGAGGGCTGTTAGTGAGCTGTGTAGCCGTGTATTTAGCTTTTATAGTCGATGTCGCACAACTTGCGCATGTTTGTTTGTGACCTGTCTGGCTATGCGCTGGTTAAATCGTAAGAATAACTCTTGTGTGTATTTTCTAATAGCTCCAGATATCCACAGTAATCCCAAAACCCCCTTGACCGCGCCCCGACTTTTCCTTAGAACCACTCTTCTCGACGCAGCACTGGCTGGAAGTCACAGGCTGGTCGGGATTTTTTTTGAGCAACTGCAAAATTGCAGTTGACAATGGGAGCAGGTTGACCTAGTTTGCCTCTCCGCGCTGAGCAAATGCAAGGCGCCAGGATCATTGAAAATAAATGTTTTGAGAACATCGAAATTAATGATTGACACGGACGGCCGGTTTGAATAGATTCCGCCTCCGCACTGTGCGTAAGCAAGGTGCTAAGATCATTAACAAATTGAAAGTTTGAGACTCGAAGCTTAGCGTTTCGCATCATTACTAAAAGCTATTTTGGAGAGCGGGCATTCTGGACGAATCCCACCGAAATGGGCTCGGGGTGGAGCGAAGCATACTAAAAAGTTTTGGGATTCTTAAACCCTTTTTCAAAAGGGTTTAAGGCCGCCGGCAGGCAACGCCGCAAGGCGAAAAAAAACTTTCACAAAATGATTGACAAGCAGACGGCGATTCTCTAAATTGCCCAACGCACCGACGGAAAGAGGTCTGAGAGACTGAAGCTGCCGGGATCATTGAAAAACAAATTTCAGAAAGTTGTTGACAGCGGATACGAACTTCACTAAGTTTCAACGCCGCGGCGCTTGAAAAACAGCGGGTCAGCGAGTTTCAAAAAAAAGATCACGAAAGTGGTTGACACGGGTCTGCGGTTTCGATAGAAACTGACCCTCGCTTCGACAAAAAGTCGAGCGGAAGTTCTCTGAAAAAATACAGACGCAAGGTTGACATGAACACTTTAATAGAACATATTAAAGGTTCGCAGTAACGACCAAGGTCTTTGACAATTAAATAGCGAGTTGGGCAAAAATAAGACGA